>JBGTIS010000058.1:0-91591 GCA_041745535.1 Cyclobacteriaceae bacterium
GCTGGAGGCAGCACTGATGCCGCAATACGAAAACCTGTCGGGGGCAGAAGTAACCTTGCTGTTTCAGGGAATGCACGATACCTATCTGGTTGCGCGGCAGCAGGAAAAGTATATCTTCAGAATTTACCGGGCCCACTGGAAAACAAAAGCAAAGGTAATGGCCGAATTAACCTTTCTGCTAAAATTGCACGAAAACGGATTGTCTGTTTCCTCTCCCATTTCCGATGGTAACCATCAATTTATCCAGATGTTCGCCTGCCCCGAAGGAGAACGATACGGCGTTTTATTCAGTTATGCCCCGGGCGAGAAGGTGCTGGCATTAAGCAGTCCGCAGGCCCTGCTTTTCGGCAGACACCTCGCTCAGTTGCATGGTATTTCAGCACAGCTAAATACAGAAGGTTTTTCAAGAAATTATACGGTTGAAACCATTGCGAATAACACCTCGCAGGCTTTGGAAGGTATCCTCACCCATGATTCTTCCCTCATGATTGCGGTAAAAAGGATAAGTGAACAGTTAAGGGAAAAACTTAATCCGGTCACCCTGCAATCACTCAGGCAAGGCATTTGCCATGGCGATCCGCATTTCGAGAATATCTTTGTAGAAACCGCTACTAATACAATCACCTCCTTTGATTTTGATTTCTGCGGTCGCGGCTACCTGTTATACGATCTGGGAAGTTTCTGCCGGTATGAACGCGCCAATCCGGCTAACATTGATGCTTTTATGCAGGGCTACGAACAGGTGCAAAACCTGAGTAACCTTGAAAAAGACCTAATACCCTACTTTGAGGTACTGATGCGTTTTTTTCATCTGGGCGCCAGGGCCATTCATGCCGATGGCATCAAAAACCCCAAATGGTTGCCGCAGGATATGGCCCTTACCATTATTGAAATAGAAGAACACCTTCACCATTTGCTGAAAAATTCATAGATTTATTTTGGCCAAACCAGGCATCCTTTTCAAGGATTGCTTATTTTAACCCTCAAATAGAACTGCATGAAAATCCTGTATTTGTTCATCCTTTTCGTACTTCTTTTTCATATTTCTTATGGGCAAACGGGCAGTGCTGCCGAACCGGTCCGGTACGTAGGGGGCGAAGCCATCGATCCTAATGTGCACGAAGGCCGGCTGCGCTATGCCATCGGTGTGGAAAACAGGCAAACTTTCCGGGCCAATCATACGCACCCGGAATTGGCCGATGGGTTCGGATGGACTTACAGCCATGCGGCCAACCTAGCATACTGGAAAGGTAAATTCTATCAGCAGTATCTGAGCAATCCGGCAGATGAACACATTTCGCCCGGGCAAACCCTGATGACCACCTCTGCCGACGGGCGGCATTGGACGCGGCCTGAAGTAACTTTCCCGCCCTATACGCCACCCGCAGGCGTTGAAATCCCGGAAGGCTACGAAGGGTATATGATGCACCAGCGCATGGGGTTTTATGTGGCACCCAATGGCAGACTGCTTACATTGGCTTTTTATGGCCACAGCGAAGATCCGTTTGAAAAAGGGGGTATTGGTCGAGTGGTTCGGGAAATCTACGAAAATGGGTCTCTCGGTCCGATCTATTTTATTCGCTACAGCAGCCATGCTTCCTGGAACCAAAGCAATACCGGTTATCCTTTTTATACCCAGTCGGCCGATACAGGTTTTGTAACAGCCTGCGCAGCCCTGTTGCAGGACAAACTCATCACCCTGCAATGGTGGGACGAAGACCACGGACTGGATGGATTTTATAAGGTGGATAGTGCCGGTGAGGCACTTTCCTATTATCATCGTAACGACGGCAAAGTGGTGGCCCTGTGGAAATGGTCGCTGGCGGCCCTGTCAGCCGATGAAGGAAAAACTTTTTCCGAACCGGTAAAAGTGCCCACGCTGGTAATGGATGGCGGCAAAGTGTGGGGGCAACGCACCGACGACGGCCGGTATGCCATCACCTACAATCCGATTGACAACAGCGAATACCGATACCCGCTGGTCATTATCACTAGCGACGATGGTATTATATACGACCACATGCTGCTGGTTCAGGGAGAAGTACCTCCCCGACGGTTTTTTGGCCGGTGGAAAGATTTTGGTCCCTGTTACATGCGCGGTATTGCCGAAGGAAATGGTAATCCGCCCGGCACCGATATGTGGCTGTCGTACAGCATGAACAAAGAAGATATCTGGATCAGTCGCATTCCCATGCCGGTACAGTATCAGGTAACGGGCACCATACAGGATACCTTTAATGCGATGGAAGAAGGGGGTAACATCACCGACTGGAATATTTATGCCCCCCTTTGGGCCCCTGTGTCGGTAACTGCTTTTCCTGATACCCGCAACAAAAGTCTGAAACTGGAAGACAGCGACCCGTATGATTATGCCCGGGCCATCCGGGTATTCGAGGAAGGCAACCGGCTATCAGTTCAAATGAAAGTACATCCGGCACAATCAGAAAACGGCATACTGGAAATAGACATCACCGACCGGTATGGCAACCGCCCGGTGCAAATCCGCTTCGATACCAACGGGCAACTGAAAGCCCGGGATGGCAGCCGGGAAGTGGTGCTGCAAACCTATGAGCCCGGAAAGTGGTATGAACTTGAGGTGGACATTAATGCTACGTTAGCGGGTAACTATGAACTTTCTGTAAACGGCAAAAAAGTACTGGAGCAGGCAGCTTTGGCCGTGGCAGTAAAATCTGTAGAACGTATTTCTTTCCGTACCGGTCTGTACCGGGACCTGCCCAACCGGCGTACGCCCAATGAAGAACCCGAACCGCCCCTGCCCGGCGCCGATGATCGGGTACCCACGGCCGTTTTTTATGTAGATGAGGTAGCGGCCATTGTTAAGAAATAGCAAAGTAGCTGCTAATAGCATTAGCGTAATTACTAATATTTCGCAGTCCTCAGGAATGAATTTATACTTTTTATGCATCAGAAATTGATTTCTTCTGCTCTGGGCCGATTTTTAGGTATACTTTCAATGTGGACTGTCACGTTAGGTAGGAATAATCACACTCGTTAGAGTTTCAAAATATTAATTTTTTAAATATTCTGTTATTGTTACAATTTTTGTTTTGTGAATCACTTTTAATTCTAAGAGGTCTTTGTCTCCTGTAATTAAAAAGTCAGCATTTTCGTCTACTGAAAGTGAAAGCAGGAAGTTATCTTTTGAAGAGAAGTGTTTTCTAAATTTTAATCTTTTAGCCACTGTAATAAATTCTTCTAATAGCTCTTCACTAAAAATCAATGTGGCCTTATGAGAAAATAAAGTTTTATCAAGTTTTGAAAAGTCTTTTGTAATCAGGAAGCTTATCCAAAGGTTCGTATCTAGAATAATTCTTTCCCTTCTACTTGCTGCCATACCTTTCAGCCCTTACTGCTTCTACTTCCTTCGTAATCTCTTCTAAAGATGGAGCGGATTTAGATTTTTTTCTAAGTCTATTTAATACATCCTGGAACCCTTTTTTTTTATCTTCTTTTATGGCAATAAGCTCCAGGGCTTCCAGGTCCTCAAGAAGTTTTCTTGCTTTTGGATTCAGTATATCTATCCTTATCGTATCCATACTCAAATTTAATAAAAATCTTTTGAACTCCACTTACATTTCTCGCACCAATCCTAAACTATATATACCATTCCGCAGAACACAAGAATGAAATAAACTATGTATTTCCAACCACTAATCACCTACTCATTCCCCTGCTACCGGGCACCTACTTTTACGGGTATTCCATCGCTGAACTGAATTTCCAGCAGCTTTTCGCTTTCTATCAGTTCGGCTACGATTTCTTTGGTTTGGGTGTCAATCACCAGGTATTGTGCGGATTGCCATAAGGCACAGGAATAAAGGCTACTACTTTTTTCAGATCGGCGTCTATCACATCCCATCCCCGCCCGTGCCTTTTGGGCAGATAGATAAATTTCCCGTCGGGTGTCATGGCCTGGCTATCGGGATATCCGTTAACGGGAATCGCCCAGTCAATTTTTTCCGTTTTCAGGTCCACACACACAAACTGATCGCCCACATATGAACTCAGATACAGCTTGCCCCGTTTCGCATCAGCACTGATTCCTTTGTATTCTCCGGTACCCGGCACCTCAAATTTACGTACAAACCGATGGCCATCGTTGATATCATAGATATACACATATCCCTGATCATCCGCCACATATAACAGTCTTTCTTCCTGTGCCCGGCAGTTTACCGAAACAAACAGGGCCAGGCTCATCAATAATTTGTGTAAAATCATATGCATAGGGTTTAACAAATTGATTATTGAACGCAGCCCATTGGGGTTATGAGTTCTCCGGTTACGCCCATTACCTCACCGGTCATGTAACTGCCTTCCTGCGAGGCCAGCAGCACATATATGGGTGCGATTTCAGCGGGTTGCCCTGGTCGACCAAATAGCGAAGTGGCTCCAAATTTCTCCACCTTTTCCTGAGGCTGCCCCCCACTGGGTTGTAAGGGTGTCCAGAAAGGTCCCGGTGCCACAGCATTTACCCGAATTCCTTTTTTAATCACCTGCTGTGCCAGTGCTTTGGTAAACGCCACAATAGAGGCCTTGGTAGGCGCATAGTCCAGCAGACTTGCAGATGGATCAAAAGCCTGAATGGAAGTGGTGTTAATAATAGAAGCACCAGCCTCCAAATGGGGCAGGGCCGCTTTGCAGATCCAGAACAGGGCATATACATTCACTTTAAAGGTATTGTCGAACTGCTCGGTGGTAATATCCTAAATTGATTTTTGCGCGGTTTGCCTCCCGGCATTGTTTACCAGAATGTCCAGTCCGCCCAGTCCTTGTACGGCATCTTCCACCAGCTTTTTACAAAAGCTTTCATTGGCAATATCGCCGGGCAGGGGAATGGCTTTCCGGCCTTCTGCTTCAATCAGTTTTACCACTTCCCGCGCGTTTTCTTCTTCGCTGGGCAAATAGTTAAAGGCCACATCTGCTCCTTCCCGGGCAAAAGCGATTACTGCTGCACGGCCGATACCCGAATCGCCACCAGTTACCAAAGCTTTCCGGCCTTTTAACCGGCCAAAGCCCTGATAGCTTTCCTCACCATGATCCGGCAATGGATCCATTTTGTTTACAGAACCGGGTACTTGTTGGGGCTGCCGTGGGAAAGGCGGTTTCGGATACTGATCAAGTGGATTTTGCTTTTCGTATTGATTCTTCGTTCTTCTGTCACTCATCTTAAAAAATGTTCAATTATAAATCCTGCTAATCAGGTATAATAGTTTACTAATAGTATAAATCAGATTCAGGTTCAATTGTTAGCACCAAGGGGTAAAAAAATCTAATACTTTTTAGATTGATCTGTTTAATTTATCGCAAAAGGGCGTGCATCTTTGTATTGATCATGATAAATTTAGCTTATCTTTAAAGATTTCAACCATATGCGCCAAAGGGCCATGTATTGAATTGGTTAAATCGCTGAAATAAAAATATGAACATAATTTTTTTTGAAAAACCAGTAACTTTCATTTTCTGCTTCCTTCTGGTTGTCTACCTGACTGGTTGTAATTCGCAACCGGTGGAATTCCCGCGGGAAATAGCGGCCAGGCTTCCCGAAAAAGTTGACTTCAACTACCATATCAAACCTATTCTTTCCGACCGTTGCTTTGCCTGCCATGGCCCGGATAAAAGTAAAATAGAAGCAGGACTCAGATTTGATATCCAGGACTCGGCCCTGGCAAAATTAGAAAGTGGCGCCCGTGCCATTGTACCGGGTAACCTCGATCGCTCGGAAATGTACCACCGCATTATTGCCACCGACGAAGAAGTGATGATGCCGCCGCCGGAGTCTAACCTTACTTTAACCGATTATGAAAAGGCCTTACTGGTACGGTGGATTGAACAGGGTGCTGAATACAAACCGCACTGGGCATTTATCAAACCGGAAAAGCCACCAGTACCGCAGATTGCTGATACCCAACCGGTAGCCAATCCCATTGACAATTTTGTGCAGGCTAAGCTGGAAAAGAAAGGACTGTCTCCTGCCCCGGAAGCCGATAAGGAAACCCTGATTCGCCGGCTCAGCTTTGACCTCATCGGGCTGCCACCTACCCTAGAAGAAGTAGATGCTTTTCTGGCGGACCAATCTGCTGATGCCTATGAAAAATTAGCCGACCGGTTGCTGGCTTCTCCCCATTATGGTGAACGCATGGCAGCCCAATGGATGGAAATCGCCCGCTACTCCGATACCCACGGCTATCAGGATGACCAGTACCGCTACATGTGGCCCTGGCGCGACTGGGTAATTGAGGCTTACAATAAAAACATGCCCTACGATCAGTTTGTTACCTGGCAAATAGCTGGCGACATGCTGCCTAATGCCACCAAAGAACAGGTTTTAGCCACAGGTTTCAACCGCAATCATGTGCAGAATGTGGAGGGAGGTATTGTAGAGGAAGAGTTCCGGGTAGAATATGTGGCCGACCGTACCAACACATTAGGCACCGCCTTTCTGGCGCTTTCCACGGAATGTGCCCGCTGCCACGACCATAAATATGATCCCATCTCTCAGAAAGAATACTATCAGCTTTTCGCTTTTTTCAACAGTACTGATGAAGTGGGAAGGCCTCCCCGCGATGGTGGCGAAGCTCCCGGCCCCTCTTTGCTGCTCACCACTGAGGATACCGAAAAACAATTGGCCTTCCTGCAACAGAAAATAAAAGCGCGGGAAGTGCGACTGCAACAGGTTCAGGCAGAAAAAAAGCCTGCTTTCAAAACCTGGCTGCATCAGGGCGGGGCGCGTACCATCCTGCATGCAGAGCCTACTCAAAAAGTGGCTCATTTTGCCATGGGCAAAGCGTCGCACGAAAAACTGAAAGACCTGGATGAAGTGGAAGGTAAAACAGGAAAAGCCACCCTTTTTAATGGCACAGACGGGGCGAGTCTGAACCTGAAAAGCTTCGACCGTTCTGATCCTTTTTCTTTAAGTTTCTGGCTGAAGTCTCCCCCCGTAAAAGATTATGCCGGGGTGCTTTCTTTTTCTAACGGGTACTATGGCGGATACAAAGGTTACGAAGTACTAATTGTGGAAAATAAGCTGGAGTTCAGGCTTTCCCACGAATTTCCTTATAATGCCCTGCAGGTAGTCAGCCAGGCACAGCTTCCAGCCGACGAGTGGGTGCATGTAGCCATTACCTATGAAGGGTCCAGCAAGGCAAATGGCCTTCAGCTTTATCTCGACGGGCAACCCGCAACCGTAGCTATAAAACGGGATCATCTGTACCAGTCGGTAATCCCTGATGTAATTCAGTTTGGCGACAACCGGTACCTGAAGCTGGGAACCCGCGACAATGAAAAGGGTTTTAAAAATGGCGCCATGGATGAGCTGATGGTTTTTGAGCGAACACTCACACCACTAGAAGTACAACAGCTAAGCGGGCACCAGGATGCCGTAGCCAGTATTGTAAAGAAAAAACCGGCGGATTTAACGCGGGAAGAAGAAAAAGCACTTTGGTCTTATTATTGGTCTGTAGCAGATAAAGCTTATCAGAAAGAACTGACCACACTACAAAAACTTCGGCAGCAGGAAAACAAGCTACTCACTGCCACCCCCGAAATAATGGTAATGGGCGACCTGCCAGCACCCCGCCCCACGTACCTGCTCGAGCGGGGTGGTTACGATGCCCATGGTGAGCAGGTAGAACCCGGCACACCCGCCCGTATCATGGAATTTCCGGAAGGCTTGCCCCGAAACCGCCTGGGGTTGGCCCAATGGCTGGTAAGTCCGGATAATCCGCTTACAGCCCGGGTAGCTGTCAACCGGTTGTGGCAGCAGTTCTTTGGCAAAGGCATTGTGCACACACCCGATGACTTTGGCAATCAGGGTGCACTGCCCACCTACCCGGAACTGCTGGACTGGCTTTCAATACAGTTTATGGAATCGGGCTGGGATATAAAGGCCATGCAGAAAATGATCGTGATGTCGGCCACCTACCGGCAGTCGTCGGTAGCCCCCGAAGAACCACTAAAGAAAGACCCACAGAATGAATGGCTGGCCCGGTGGCCCAGTCAGCGGCTTCCGGCCGAGATGATTCGCGACCACGCGCTGGCCGCCAGCGGCATGCTGGTGGAAAAAATCGGTGGCCCCAGTGTAAAGCCTTACCAGCCTAAGGGGTTATGGAAAGAAAAAGCTTCTGTGGTGGGCGAACGGGAGTATATTCCCGGTAAGGGCGATGACCTGTATCGCAGAAGCTTTTATACCTACTGGCGCCGTACTATTCCACCGCCTTCCATGCTCATTTTCGACGCCAACGAGCGGAACGTTTGCACCGTAAAACGGCAAAATACCAGCACTCCCCTGCAGGCCCTGGTTTTATTGAACGACCCGCAGTATGTGGAAGCTTCCCGCCTGCTGGCCGAGCGCATGGAGCAGGAAGCCGGAAAAGCCCCTGCCGATAAAATCACCTACGGTTTCCGACTGCTTACCAGCCGCAAGCCGTTGGCAGAAGAACTCACGATCTTACAGGAGCTCTACCAGGAGGAACTCGATAAATTTCAGCACGACAAAAAAAGCGCGGCTGAACTCTTAAGTGTGGGGGAACACGAACGGAACAAAAAACTGGATATTTCCCAAACCGCGGCACTCACCGTGGTAGCCAATATCATGATGAATCACGACGAATTTTATACCAAAAGATAACAATGGAAGACCTTGAGAAAGAATTAGCCTATCAGATGAACCGCCGTCATTTCCTTTCCAAAACCAGTATGGGCATTGGCGTGGCGGCTTTATCCTCGTTGCTAAGTCCTATGCAACTGTTTGGCAAAACGCCTAATCCAGGTGGCGGTGTGTTGGGCGGACCCCATTTCGCTCCCCGTGCCAAGCGGGTGATTTACCTGTTTATGAGTGGTGGCCCATCTCAATTGGATATGTTCGATTACAAGCCTAAGCTACAGCAAATGAACGGAGAGGATCTGCCCGAATCTATCCGGCAGGGGCAACGCCTCACGGGCATGACGGCCAACCAGACTTCATTTCCATTGGCAGGTGCGCAGTTTAAATTTGAACGCTATGGCAAGGCAGGCACCTGGGTAAGCGAATTGTTGCCGTACACTTCCCAGGTGGTGGATGATCTGTGTATTGTCAAATCCATGCATACGGAAGCGATTAACCATGATCCGGCCGTTACCTTTTTCCAGACAGGCTCGCAACAGCCGGGGCGGCCTTCTATGGGTGCATGGTTAAGTTATGGGCTGGGCAGCGACAATGAAAACCTGCCAGGCTTTATTGCCATGCTTTCCCGCAACCGCGATGGCGGGCAACCCCTTTATTCCCGTTTGTGGGGCAGTGGCTTTCTGCCTTCGCTTCATCAGGGTGTACAATTCCGTTCGGGAAAAGACCCCGTGCTGTATCTGAATAATCCACCCGGTATTGAAGGCATGGGTCGCCGCCGGGCACTGGACTACCTGCAGAAACTGTATCATAACCAGTACAACCGCCTGCACGACCCTGAGATCAATACCAAAATCGCGCAGTATGAGATGGCATATCGCATGCAAACTTCCGTGCCGGAGGTGATGAATGTGGCCAATGAACCGGAGTATATCCATAACCTGTACGGACCGGAATCGCGCAAGCCCGGCACGTTTGCCGCCAACTGCCTGCTGGCCCGAAGGCTGGCAGAACAGGACGTGAAATTTATTCAGTTGTATCATATGGGTTGGGACCAGCACGGCAATCTGCCCAATGATATTGTGGGGCAGTGCAAAGCTACCGACCAGGCTTCTGCTGCATTGGTACTGGACCTGAAACAGCGTGGCCTTTTGGAAGATACATTGGTAGTGTGGGGCGGAGAATTTGGCCGTACCAATTATTCGCAGGGAAAGTTGACCAAAACCAATTATGGCCGCGACCACCATCCGCGCTGCTTTACCATCTGGATGGCGGGCGCCGGTGTAAAAAAAGGATTTGTATATGGCGAAACCGATGAGTTTGGATACAACATTATCAAAGACCCGGTACACGTACACGATTTCCAGGCTACCTTATTACACCTGATGGGCGTTGACCATGAAAAATTAATCTATAAACACCAGGGACGGCGCTTCCGCCTTACCGATGTTGCCGGTAAAGTGGTTAATGATATCATTGCCTGATTATTTCAACAGAATGCGATGCGTTTCTGTCAGGTAGGCGGTGGTTACTTTCAGCAGGTACATGCCGACTGGAAAATGGCTTATGTCCATACTTGTGGCACCTCCACGCCTGCTACGTTCTTAGAAGAAGCAGTATGGTTGGTTACGCGGCCCTCCTCATCAGTTTCAGCATCTACCAACATAAAAGCAACTATATGATTAAAAACAATAGGATTGTTAGTTACTTTAAAAGTAATAATGAGTGGTGTACCAGCACTTGTCCATTGGGTAACGCATAGGGAACAGCAGTGAGCTTAAAAAAACCTTCTTCGTTAATTTCAGGTACTTCAAGATAATTTCCTATAAGATAATCGCCACCCAATGCGAAATGAGGTTCATTATCGGTATGGTAATTTTTAATCTGGTTCAGATCAAAGACTACGCTCCCCACATTGCCTATGGTATTGGCACGGATGTTCAGTCCGGTACGTTCATACGCTCTTATTTTAATAAAATAACCTTCTTCCAGCATAGATAAACTCGAGTTATCGGCAGTGGCGATCAGGGTAAAGTTGTTAATTGCGAAAGACAGATTACGATATATTTTCTATCCCACGCAAATCCCGCGGATAATCATTATTGACGATAACCAGGCTAATAAACCTATGATCTACTACCATATAATCCACTTTAGTCAAAACCAAAAGTGGCTTCAGGCTTGTTATATCGGAAGAAGGAGCACCCTCTTCCGGATTACCTATGGTTAGGCTTCCGGTAATTTCTGTATAATGAAAAGCATCTACTTCGGCCTGGGTGCTGAGCGTGAGGTTTCCATTAAGCGCGAGGCTTCCGCTCTTATCATGTCTCATACGTTTTATGGAATAGCTGATTTAGTGTATGTTTTCCAGGCTAAAGCTGACAGAAATAGCAAGAATTATTGAAAAAAAGCGTATTTCACTTTTTACAATTTACATATGCTTTTTTTACAAATTTGCTGAAATCAATCGCTGACTATACAACTTTTTAATATATTATATATATTTTTGATATTTTTTCAATTATAAATATATTTTGGTGTTATTTTTTCATGTAAAAATTAATAATTTTAAATTATTTGTAACTCATTATCATTTTTGTTCGTAAATTTGCAGTATCAACCAAAATTCGAAAAGGCAATTTTAAATTGACTATAATGAAAACATTAAATAAAACAGCATCTCTGTTACAGGCAGCAGGTCTGCCTGACCGGAATAGAATTTCGGTACAGGGTGCTGATTACATAGATATAATGGTTAGTATGGGTAAAACTAAATCTGGCCATACCAATGTGGGTATCAGCGTTACGCCCACTCCCTTGGAGGAGGCGCAGTATTTTTATGCAGGCATCCTTCTTCATCAGGGCCATACATTTTCTGAAGAAATTATGAGCGCTTATAAAAAATATATTGAGAAAAGCGCATTCTTTCAGTTAACAGATGGATCCTATGCAGGAGCCACCCACACACCTTTTGGTGTAATCACACAATTATTTACTGGTAATTATTTCAACAATACAAACACAGATCATTTAGATTAATTTTTTTGGTAAGCCTGCTAATGGCTACAGGTAAAAGATCTGGTGTACAACCGGTGTCCCTTTCGGGGTGCCCTGTATACTGAAGATAAAGATCCTGTACAGGGTTTTAATACCAACTGATCAGTGATCCGGATACAGGGATGCCGTTAATGCGGCCACCTCGACTAGCCTGACTATTGAGGATCAGTAGTATGTAAAATTCAAACAACCTATAGGGTAGCCGTTAGCCAGGTAAAACAATTGTTTATTTTTTAACTAACATGCTGGTAAGGTATGTAAGGTTGCTGCCTGCCGCCACAAAATAATAAGGCGCGGTCGCGGTAATGCGAAGTCAGTAACCACAGGCTTGTAAATAGCTACCTAAACCAGATTAAAACAAATGTATTATGATAGAATTTGATGTTATCAGCTATCTGCTGTTGCCAGCATTAATTTTTCTGGCCCGGGTAGCGGATGTTACGGTAGCCACCGTAAAACTTATGTTCGTGGTAAACAACACTCGGAAAGTAGCTGCCATATTAGGTTTTTTTGAGGCTTTTATTACCATCGTGGCCTTATCACGGGTGATGCAGGATGCCAGCAATATGGTGGCCTTTGTAATGTATGCCGCCGGATTTGCCACCGGTACCTATGTGGGTATGTGGATTGAAGAGAAAATGGCGTATGGCAGTGTGCTGATCCGGATCATCAGCAAACACATTCCGGATGAACTGCTCCGTTACCTGGCCGACAACCAGTACCGATACTCTATGGTAGATGCCAACGATCAGTCGGGTAATAACCAGATGCTGTTCACGGTATGCAAGCGGAGTAAAATGGGCGCTTTTCTCTCCAACCTGGAACGAATAGACCCGCAGGCGCTTTATACCATAGAAGGGGTTAAACGGGTGAGTAATGAATTTCTGCCGGAGAAGAAAAAGACTTCCTCCCCTGTGACCCTGGAGCGTATACTTTCCGCTTTGGGCAGAAGAACCCACTGGGCTTATTCTTACTGGAAACATTAGGAAACTGTTTTAGCTTTCATGTGATGAATAATAAAATTCAGGTGGAAAAGCCGGTAGCGGTATCCGATGGAGATGACGAAGGGCCGGCACATAAACTCTGGGAGGCAATTGGCCTGCAGCTGTGCATGAAGGTATCATTTTGATGTTACAGCACAATACGCGGTACCTGTTGGTTGAAGAAAACGGACAGTACCTGGGCGCAATCAGCCGTCAGCAGGCACTTTCCCCTTTCACCCTGATCAAATCGGTAAAACTGACCACATCGCCTGGGGCGTTAAAAGAGATCTGGGGCCAGGTGCCGGCCATGGTGTTTCAGTTGCTGAGCAAGGGAATCAATGCGGAAGTGGTTAACCAGTTCATTACCACCCTGTCCGACGCTATGGCGCAAAAAGTAATTGAAGGGGTAATAACCGGGCTGGGCACGCCTCCTGCCCGGTTTGTTTTTATGGCCCTGGGCAGCGAAGGGCGACGGGAACAGACCCTGAAAACCGACCAGGACAATGCCATTATTTATGAAGATATGGCCGGTGGGCAACGGTAAGGGCCTACTTCCTGAAGTTTGCCGGGCAGGTATCGGAAAAGCTCAATTATATTGGTTTTAGTTACTGTGCCGGCGGGCTGATGGCCAGTAATCCTAAATGGACGCGTTCCCTGTCCCGTTGGAAGAGCCATTACAAGCAGTGGGTGCAGGAGGCTGTGCCGGAGTCGGTAATGAACATCGCGGCCCTCTACGACTGCCGTTATATCTATGGAGAAAAATCACTGATGGATGAACTTAGGGTATTTCTGGACGGGCAGTTGCGGCAACCGCTGGACAGATTTCTGTACCAGATGGCCGACAATGCCCTGCAGCACGAACCGCCCTGGAATTTCTTTGGCTATTTCAGCACATTTAAAAAAGGGTCTCAAAAGGTAATTAACATCAAAAGAGTGATGACGCCCATTGTGGACCTGGTCAGGGTGTATGCCCTGCACCACAGGATATTCAAAACCAATACCGGCGAACGCTTAGAGGCACTTACAAACAAAGGTGTTTTTTCAGAGCAGGAATACCAGGAGTTAAGGCAGGCCTACTATTACCTGATGAGCATACGCCTCAGGAAACAGGCCAGTCAGATAATAAATGAAGGAACTGCGCCGGATAACTATCTGGACCCTAAACGGCTCACCAAAATTGAGCAGGTAGTGTTAAAAGAAATATTCAAAACCATCGAAACCTTCCAGTTAAAAATAAAGGTAACCTTCACCAAAACCCTTTTTTAGTCCCTTATACCGTAAGCCACTAATTTTTCAAGACGATCAGCCAGTATGTTTGAGGCGAATTTTTCCGGCGAGGAACAAAATTCGCCGAAATTCTTTCAGTTTATCAGCAGGGCATCCCTAATAATAAGTAGCCTCCACTTATCACCTAATATATCGAGGGCACAGGAAACAGAACATGAAGATCTGAAATTCAAACCCTTATTAGTTAGTTGAATTTTGAAACTGATTTTGTATATTTAGTTACAATACAGTCGGGGTTAATTTTTCATTATCATTATCATTATGAAAAGGGGAAGTTATCTTTTTTGTCTGTTATGTTTATGGTCGGCCTGCACCAGTCTCAATAAGGCAGTGGTTAGTAATTCTGACAAACGGGAAGGCTTACAAAAGCTTCATCTATCTGCCGGGTATGATGTTTATCAGCTTAGGGTAGACCTGATCAGGCAGGTAACTAGCAATTACGCAGGCAATAATAACTACCAAACCAGCCCAATCCCTTATCACTATCTGGGTGTTAATTTAGGGAATGGTCTGTTTTATGACGCCAACCATAACCTTACCCTTAACCTGAATCAACTGCCTGAGTTGAGGCACCTGCAAGATTTCATTATTGTGAAGAAAGAAAGAGGTTCGTGGAATTTACCGGAAACATATAGAAAACAGGAACAATCTTTCTCCAAAGAAAAATCTTACTTTGCCGTAGGGTGTCCAGGTAATGGTGGTGCCTTCTCCATTCATTATCTTCTATGAGGTTACCAATAGCATCGTAGGGATACCCAAAGTCGCTTTCTTCCATTTTCTCGTTAGCGTCATTGGTCCAGCGGACATGAAAGCCGGAGCCTACCCTGGAAGTGGGGTAATCAGGTTTCCTTTATGCTGTTTTCAAAAAGTTAAGCTGGAAGCTTTATAAACGATGTCCAACATGCAATGCGATAGAAAAACGAACATATTACGCCATCATTATACGCACCCGATCAGGATTATGAGCCAGGGTAAGCCTCCAAACCCTAATGGAAGCCAATTTGCAAGACTGTGCGGTACCGAACACTGATGACCATACACTCTGCAGAGCCGCGGAATGGCTGGGCAACAGTGACGCGACCACATCGCAGAGCCGCGGAAGGGTTGAGCAACAGTGACGCGACCACATCGCAGAGCCGCGGAAGGGTTGCGTAACAGTGACGCAACCTCTCTACTAGCCCATATGGCCCTTCAAACCAGTATTTGAGCCGTACCGCAACGCTACTCTCATAAACTTCTACAGGCGCATACCATCCAAAGCCTTATCAAGTCGTATATTTTTTTAAAATGAGGACTCATGCAGCTTATTTTGAAGGTTAAATGTATTTTACAAAACTTTTAATGTTCAATACACAAGGTTCAAGGTTCAATGTTTAATAATTCATTGTAACTTGATACTTGAATATTGAACATTTGGATAGCATTCCTCAGGTATTGAGCGCATGAGCGAAATGCCTACTGATATTTTATGTCGCATAAAAATTATGAGATGCTATAAGGGCTGCCTGCCCCGTTTTTACTATTATGCCATCTGGGGCGAGGCTCCTGCCTCGTTCTTACTATTACCAAAGCCTCCGGCTTTAGGATATCGAAGTAGTAAGGTTATGGATGCTTTAATGGCAGTGTAAGGGCCAGAGGCCTGGAGCATAACCGGCACGAGCGATGACACACACGCCAGTTAGGGTGGCTAACTCTGAAATACAGTTTCAGCTACTTGTGTGTAAAAAGCAGCAAAATGGTAGTGTAGTATAATCAGGTGGCTACTTTTCTTGAGGTCTCTTTCACCTTTTTTAAATAAGGCCTGCGGGCAAAGGTGACTACCTGCCGCAGATAGTTTTGTACCCCGGCAAAATAAACGATATCAATAAACATATTGAGCTCTTTTACAAAACCTTCCAGCCTGCCCATTTTTTGCATCTTGAACGTATTAAACGCCGAAGAAGGCACCCAATACACTTCCTTTTTGCGTTCCAGCATGTAATTGTTAATGGCGATTTCCAGCTGATACCCCTGAATCCGCTTTTTTAAGATAGCTTGTAAATCTGTATGCTTCAGGATGCGCTCGCCCGAGAAGAGTATATCGCCCCGATCCATTTTCACAAACCAGGGAGCTTTGATGCGCCTCAGAATAATCATATCAGCCTTCCGCTGCTTCATTGCCTGTATGGCAAAACTGATTTCAAGCGAATTGATAAATTGAAGGTCGGCATCCATCAGCAAAATAAAATCGTGAACAGCATGGTTTAACCCGTGGCGGATGGCAGCGGTTTTGCCCTGGTTATAGGGCAATCTGACCAATTCCACCTGCGGCCAGTATCGGAGTATCTGGGCCGAAATGCCATCAGTAGAGCCATCATCTATACAAATAATCTGTGAAATTTCCTCGATTTTGGTAACCACATCCAATACGGAAAAGATGCGTTGACCTTCGTTATAAAACGGAATTATACAGGAAGTTCGTCCCCTGGTATTCATATTGATTTTTTCATAAAGCCTCAGAAACCTCTAAAACAAAAGGACGTTATCGCTGTAAGTAGAGCACTGTAATATCTTTTTTTCATTTGTAAAAGCAGATGTTGTCCTGTGCAAATTAGTTATAATTGTATAAGTTTTAAGTGAATGCCTGATATTAATAATTATATAATAAAACTAACTCTTCCTGGAATGGTTTTAAATTCCATTCAAATTAAAGGTAATTGTAAATTGGAAAGGATTACAAAAGTATACGAAAGGGATTTCAGCAGCGAACTGGATTTTACCACCTCCAGAAGCAGTGGACCTGGTGGCCAGAACGTGAATAAAGTAAACAGCAAAGTTACGTTGCGTTTTGATGTAGAAGCCTCACTACTGCTGAGCCAGGAGGAGAAAGATACACTCAAAAAAAAAGCGGGCACAAAAATCAGTAACGATCATGTGCTGATCATATCTTCGGAAGCAGCACGTTCTCAGCTCAAAAACAAAGAAGAAAGCATCAGGAAGTTTTATGCGCTGCTTAAAAAGTCTTTCACCGTCAGAAAAAAAAGAAAGCCTACCAAACCCTCCAAATCAGCGGTAGAAAAACGTTTGAAAAACAAGCAGAAACAGGCAGAGAAAAAGCAGTTCCGTCAGGGAGGAGATTTTTAATTGTAACGGAAAGCACATGCACAACCCCATCAGCATCTATACCGACGGCAGCTGCCACACGCAGCTGAAAACAGGCGCCTGGGCGGCTATTATATTCATCAATACCCATAAAACCATCCTGAAAGCCATCGTTACCAATACCACCCACAACCGCATGGAACTGCTGGCTGTAATCAAAGCCCTTGACTTTGTACAGGCACAATCCACTACCAATGAGCCCATAGCTGTTTATTCCGATAGCCAGTATGTAGTAAAGCTGGCAGATAGAAAAGAAAAATTAAAACAGAACCGCTTTACTACCAAAAAGGGTTCACCCATACAAAATGCCGATTTGGTAAAAATTCTGATCAAACAAATGGATACCAGGATTTTGCGTTTTATCAAAGTAAAAGCCCATCAGAAACAGACAGAAACCACCAACCATAACCGAGAGGTAGACCTATTGGTGAGAAAAATGTTGCGTACCCATTTGAATGAACCATAACTTACACTGCTTATTTTTATTCCGTTAACACAGATATTTGTAACTTTAAGCACAATGATACCACAACCGAACAATCCCTTGCATGGCAAAACCCTGGAAATGATCCTGCAACAGCTGGTAAGCCAATATGGATGGCAGGCGCTGGGTAGCAGAATCCGGATTAAATGTTTTAATGAGAACCCCAGCATTTCATCAAGCTTAAAGTTTTTACGCAAAACACCCTGGGCCAGAAAAAAAGTAGAGGAATTGTATGTAAAATCGCTGGATTGAACGGATGGAGGTGTGCGGCAGCAGTTTCCTATACCCTGTCCGGCATATACACATGTTTAACCATCAATTATATGACACCCTATCAGGAATTAAAACAGCACGTTCATCAGCATTGTCAGGAAGTTATCCAAAACAAAATCGCAACGGCAAAAGCCGGTATTGGTGAAGTATTGGAATTCCTACACAACGATTCTAAAAGCAGTGCCGGCGATAAACATGAAACCAGCCGGGCCATGGCACACCTGGAAATGGAAAACCGGCAGATGGCTTTACAAAACCTGATGAAAATGCATGCGGTGCTCAATCAGTTTGACCCTGCCAAACCGCAACAACAAGTTGTACCGGGCGCCCTGCTGGTTACCAATCATGGTATATTTTACATCACCATTAGCCTTGGTAAACTGATAGTGAACCAGCAGGAGGTACTGGTGATATCCTATCAGGCTCCTATTATCTCTGCTCTGAAAAATACGTCCATTGGTAGTACAGCCACTTTTAATGGAAATCGGTATAAGATTATGCGCATTGCTTAAAACCCTTATTCAGAAAAAGCCTTTCTTCTGTAACAAGAATATTTTTTACTGATATGAAGGTAGTTCACAGTAACAGAATAATCTTACTCACTGTCATATTTATAGTCAGCTGTCAGCCTTTGCTGTAAAAATGACAAGGCAACTATATGGAAGTCATTATCCAGCAAAGATGGGGCTGTCAAGTTGACAGTTTTTAGTCAGAAAAACGCGGTAAAATCCAAGGAATTCAGCAATGGCACGTGCCTTGCCTATGGCTTTTTACAGAGCATAGTCTCAGTTTTATTCAGATTAAGAACCATAGGTTAACGCTTTAGTGAGCGACCTATTTAACAAAAATTATTGCTGTTAGATTTTTTTGATGTTAAACCTTAAAATGAGTAGCCATGAAACTAATGACCAGAGAAAATGGGTATGCCCCATTATTAGCTAATTTTTTTGAAGATTTCTTTACCAGAGATCCGTTTAGCAATTCTTCTTCCGATACTGGAACCACCATTCCCCAAGTAAACATCCACGAAACCGACAATAATTTTACGGTGGAGATGGCTGCCCCGGGTATGAAAAAAGATAACTTCCATGTGGAACTGGATAATGATATGCTCACTATTTCCACAGAAGTAACCAGCGAAGAAAATAGTGACGGCCGCTATTCCCGCAGAGAGTTTAGTTATCAGTCATTCCGGCGATCTTTCTACTTACCCGAGACTGTGGAAGCCGAAAAAATTGAAGCCAGATACAGCGATGGTATCCTGAGGCTGGTGATTCCAAAAAGAGAAGAAGCCAAAAGAAAACCTGTTAAAACTATTAAAATATCATAATTTTTTTTATATTAACCTGACCTGCAAGCCGGAGGCATGCAGGTCAGGTATATTTTCTTTTTTCCGGGCTGTATCTTTCACGGTCTAACCTATTGATTTACCTTTCTAACTGTGATCCAAGAAGCAAAAGACTATAAATTAAATCATGTATCATAAATTTTCTTCTCTATGAAAACTTCTTTTCTGAACTATTACAAACTCATACTTGAAAAAGTAAGTTTCGATCGTAATCTGTTTCTGAAGGAATATAAAAAAGCACTGAATACCTTACAAACCTATGAAGCAACCTTGCTAGACCGCTGGCTTATAGAAAAGGGACTTTATGCCAATGTAATGAAGGAAAAAAATCCATCCTATGCTCCGTTATTGCAAAATGCAGAATCAAATCGCATAAGTCCTACCACGACAGGGCAGTACTAACCTGTAATATGCATGATTTGTCATATAATGTGGATATGATACTTATATCTGAAACAAAATGGTTGTCTAACATTTTTGTCTGTAACTGAACAATAAACCCCGGCTTTATCTTTTTAAAAAGCTGGGGCTATTTTACTGCCAGGTGTGTCTTATAATTGTAAAAAACTCACAAATTCTGAAAAGACATGGATTTAACTATTTAAACCTGCCGTTTTATAAAAATCATCTCATAAAAAAGCTTTACTGATTTTTCAAATTAGCACCAAAATTGACATGATAATTTTAGTGATTCTAAAAAATTAATAACTTCAGTGGAAAACTTTTTTCTTGCAGATCTTGGCCTTAACCAACCGCTTTTTAATTATCTTATTTTACCGCTTTTAATTTTTATGGCGCGGGTAGCCGACGTTACCATCGCTACCATGCGGGTTATCCTGATTATGAATGGCGTTAAAAAGCTGGCGCCTGTTTTTGGCTTTTTCGAAGCCCTGATCTGGCTCATTGCCATGCGGCAGATATTTCAGAACCTGGATAACATGTATTCGTTTCTGGCGTATGCTTCGGGATTTGCTACTGGTACCTTTGTAGGGATGTACATTGAAGAAAAAATTGCCATGGGTCGTTCTATTGTTCGTGTCATTACCCGCCACAAACCTCACGAACTGATAGGCTGGCTTACGAAAAATAATTATAACTTCAGCAGCATGAATGCCGAAGACAAGCAGGGTAACACCAATATCCTGTTTACAGTAGTGAAAAGAAGCCGGGTAGCAAAGCTGTTGGATGCCGTAAAATATTACCATCCGGAAGCTTTCTATACCGTAGAGGGCGTTAAACAGGTAAGTGATGATGAATTACAACTTAGTAAAATCGGGAAGAAAGAAAAAGCCTCTGTTTCTTCAGGGCTGCTTACTTTGAACCGGCATTAGGCGCTTATTCTATATCCAAGGTTATCATCAGATTTTCCTTGACCTTATCAATTAAATCAGGTGGTAAATCACCTGATTTTTTAATCAACCTTTTATTATCGATCGCCCTAATTTGGTCAATCATAATATCGCAATTCTGATGTAAGTTTGCCATTCCTTTTTTAAGGTGAACTCTCAAAATATCAGCATTCAATTTAACATGGGTAGTAATAGGACATACGATCGTGGATGGATGCGGAATCTTATTCAATAAATTGGTCTGTACAATTACAACTGGTCTGGTTTTACCTGGTTCAGTTCCGATCTGAGGATTCAAATCCGCAATCCAAATCTCGAATTGTTTAATCAGCATAATCAATATCCTCAAACTCATTAAGTACAGTCATTGAATCATTTTTAACTAACTCAGATTCATTTTTAAGTCTCTCCTCAATAATCAATCGCCTTTGATGTTTGTTATAATAATCAATCGCTTCGTTAATATACCTATTTCGAGGCTTCTTAATTCTTGAAAGAATCTTTTCAGTTTCTCCGAAAATAGAATCGTCTAATTTTAAGGATACTGTCTTCATAATACTTAGTTTTTATATCATAAAGGTATATCTTTTTGGTATATAAATCAAGGATATTCAATTGCTATCTGTTAGCAGCGTATATGACTCCAGTTGTCCTTTTTTGTCGTACGATTCTGATTTTACCATCCCGACACCTTCAGCAAACCAGGTGGCGGTAGTATTCTCCATTTTCTTTTTAATACCCATTACCTTCATTTCCATATTGGTATCGTAGGTAACTTTATAGCAGCTGAAAGTACCGGCAGGTGTAGTTACCTCTTCTTTGGCTACTACTTTCCGGTTCATAATTTCCATATCGGCCGAAGTAAGGTTTACATCAGAGCCTTCCGCTTTTACCGACATGGTACTTTTACCACCCGGAAGTTCCTCTCCTACTTCCAGGCTGGCGGGTATTACCAGGGCATCTCCTTCAAACTCCACATTCATGTTTTCATAGGCCTGCATCGTTTCGGTGGGGAAAAACTGGTTTATATCCAGCTTTACCTTATCTCCTTCACAAATAATTTCATATTCCCCTTCATGGATTACCTTATCTTTTTTGTCGTATAAAGTAGAACTGATAATGGCCCGGTATTCTGAGCCGGATGCCTCCACATCAATAATTTTATTACTGCTTTTGCCCACTGCTTTCCCCTTTTTATCGTAATTGGTCAGTTCAAATTCCCTTCCTTTTTCAAGGTTATAATAGCTGTTGTTGCATTGCGCACTGGCAAGGGAAGCACAAAGAAATGAAAAGATAACAATGAAGCATACGTTTTTCATGGTAGTGTTAAATTGGGTGTACGTTTTATGTTAGTTACTGAAACCAGGTTTGGGTAACCATCAGTTAGCTAATATAGGCAATTTTTTATTTTTATGCCGTTCATTAAATCCGGCAATACCCTGCAAACCACCAGTATGAATAGCCAGCACAGAGGTATTTTCCTCAAAAAAGTCTTTTTTAATAAGATCGGTCAGACCATACAGCATCTTTCCAGTATACACGGGGTCTAGTACAATGCCTGTTTGTGTTCTAAACTCATTCATAAAATGAATCAGGGCGGCATTCGCTTTGGCATAGCCACCAAAATGATAATCGGTGATAATAGAAAAGTTAGTGTGTATTTGATTGTGATATTGCCGGGTAAGCCCATTGATTTCTTCCTTCAGAAATTCACCGTTTTTCAGGGCCGAAAAACCCAGAATGGAGGTATGGTCAGGCAATCCGGCTGCTATTCCGGCCAAAGTACCGCCGGTACCACAGCTGCAACCCACCACATCAAAATCTGGCAACTCCTTTACCATTTCATCGCATCCCTGTACGGCCAAAGTATTGGTACCTCCTTCAGGAATCAGATAAAATTCACCGAACTTATGTCTGAGTTTACTTAGCACGGCTTCATCCTCTTTATGCTGGTACGAGGTTCTGTCCAGATAACGCAACCGCATGCCCTGTTGCGTGGCAAATGTCAGCGTAGAGTTCAACGGCACATGGGCCTCACCCCGAATGATCCCAATGGTTTGAAAACCAAACTCCTTGCCCGCAGCCGCTGTGGCATAAATATGATTGGAATAAGCGCCACCAAAGGTAAGCAGGGTTTGACAGCCCTGTCGCCGGGCCGCTGCCAGGTTGTACTTTAATTTCCACCATTTGTTGCCTGAAATACAAGTGTGCCGCTGATCTTCCCGCAAAATGAAAAGTCGTACTTTTTTTTCTTCCAGCATGGGAATATGTACTTCCTGTATATTGGCTACCGACATGATAATGATTAAGGCATAAATATAGTACTAATTTTTTCAATGCCCACTCCCAGTACTTTTTCAGCAATTGCATTCAAGCCTGCCTCACTGCCGGTAAAATGAAAGGTAGTTTGGACGTGTGCCATGCTCTCTTCCGGTGCCAGGGCGGCTGCTGGGGATGAACTTTCCAGTTCATAAAACGGACCTAATTGACCACCTTCTTCCAGAGGGCCATCGTTATAAGCATTGATGGCATCGCCACCGTAAGGCTGGTCCTGTATTTCCCACATAGAGTTCACATAATCATAATTGTTTTGCGGCAGAGTGCAATGCACAATGGTAAGTATTTTGTTGTTGGCATCGTAGCTGCCCATTACCGGTTTGGCACGCTGGGGTGGCACCCCAATTTTGCTCCGGTAGGTGCCATCTCCTTTGAAATAGATGATGCTGTCTGCTACTATCAGCCTGTCTTCCGGAACTTTGCCAAAATAGGTATCATTCAGAATGGGTACGGAAGTGTTACTGATACCAAGTTTAAAAGGGATTACAACCGTGGTATTGGCAGAGGGTTGAAACATTCCCAGAATCCAGATAGAAAGCAGTCCTTTTTCTTTGGTCCAGGTTTCCTTACCGGTATTAGAAATTATATTTTCAGAACTGAATGCTACCTGATGTACAGAATCGGGCAACTGAATTCCCAGCGATTCAGCTACCTGCTGTGAGTCCAGCAAAGCAATGGTACGATTCACCTTCAGGTTAAATGCCGTTCCTGAATAATTCTTAATATTGATATCTTTGGTAAAAGAAACCTTATTGGATGCGCTGTCAGCCACCTCAAAAGGGTCGGTATCGATGGGGGCTGGTGTATACCAGTTTTCAAAAGTAAAGTCGGTTCCTTCGGCAAAAAAAATAGAAAACTGTCCACCTTCAGGCCCCAGCCAGAATCGGTCCTCACCGCCAAACGCATTGAAATGTTCCTGGAATTTTCCGGAAGCGATCAGTTCCCGGTTCATCCAGCCAAAACTTTTGCCGGATAACCCTCCTGCCGTGCTGGTCATAACCCGTCCCTGATAATTGGGAGCCACAGCTACCTGTGTCGCTTCGTCGCTGCTTTTCAATACAATCAGGTTGTCGTGATACTGATGAAGAAAAGAAAGATCGTCTCCAAACGAGCCCTCAGCATAGGCAGACGACTCTGGTGCTGCCTGGGGCTCATTGTCAGTAGTTTCAGGCTTGGGCTGGCAAGCGGCAACCGACAACATAAACAGAAAAATGATACTGGGTTTCAATTGCATGTTTCAGAGTTTTTTAAATATATTTATTAACGATATTCAAGGCCTGCTGCCCGTAATGTCCCCCAAAAAGGTAATAATGATTTATATAGTGATACAGCATATACAAATTATTTCGATCTTTCCAGTCGGCAGGCAGTGGATAAGCTTCCTGATAGGCTGCCCATACCCGATCGGAAAAACCGCCGAACATGGTCATAAGCGACAATTCAAATTCACGGTCGGCATAGCAGCAGGCCGGATCAATCAGCGCAGGACCGGCAGCCGAGTACATGTAATTACCCGACCACAAATCGCCATGAATCAGCACCGGATCTGGCTTATGAGCCAGTAACTCAGGAAGTTTTTCCAACAATTGGTTGTATTTTCCAATATCCCCGGAAGACAAATCTCTTCGTTCGCGAATCATGCTGAGCAAAGCGGCAATACGCTGCTGGCCATAAAAATCTATCCAGTTATCGTTCCATGAGTTGTACTGTAGCGTAGCCCCACAGTAATTGTTATGATAAAAGCCAAACTTTTCGGAAGTATAGCGGTGTAACTCGGCCAATCCGATGCCCAATGTCTCATCCTGATCAGATTTACTTCCCCTGGCCGGAGACAGAAAATCGGTGATCAGCAAAGCAGGCGTATCAGGCGCCAGAGAGGTTTTGACCCATACCTTTGGAATTTTGAGCAATGAAACCGCTTTGGCCATTTCTTCCAGGCATTCCGCTTCCCGCAAAAACAGATCATCAGGGCCATTGTTGTTCCATTTGGCGAAAAAATCACCTTTATCGGTAACCAGCTTAGAAGCATGACTGATGCAGCCACCACCCAGCATCTTCGCGTTCTGTATCTGTATAGCTTCGCCCAGGGCTTCGCTCATCAGTTTTTCCAGTGTTGCCTTCAGGGGCTGATCCATGCCGATACCTGTTTACTTATTGCTAGCCATGGTAACATTATTGTCCAGGTCCAGCGTCCAGTCGTAATCATTGAACTCAACTTCCGAATCGGCCGATTCGGGAATAATATTGTAATGACGCAATATATCCAGTATACCATTTTTCCCATCAAAATCAGCACGGAACCAACTCATAATAGCAGGCACCCCTATGGTATCTTCTGCCTCATTATATTTACACTCTTTAGAAAGGTACAGCTGGGATACCTCATCCAACTGACTGTCGATTTTATCAGGATCGTAAACGGCTACAGGCGGGCAGCTTTTAGCACCGCAATTCAGGGCAAAATGAATGCGGTAGTCCAGGTCATCTACCCGAAATTTTTTCACAAAATCGGAAGGAAATAAGTTACTGATATAGCCCAAGCTCCATTTGGTTTTCGACCGGCGCGGAATGCCATGCTCGATTTCCTCTACACTTACCTGATTGCCGGCCACATATACCTGTTCGGCTTCAAAAAAAGCTGACCGATCCTTATACAGATCAGGATTTTTTTTGAGCAATACCAAAATATACGCATTGTATACATTAATCCAGAAAGCTTTATGCTGTGCATCCGAATTGAGTTGCTGATCCAGTTCATCTTCGCTAACCGCGCTAATCAGCTCCAGATGTTTTTGAGTATCCACACCTTTAATCGCGGCATTCAGAAACTCTTCCGAAATGGCATTATAACCTTCTTCTTTCAGATCCGCTTTACTTTTGGTGTCCAGCTTTACTTTTTCAGGCACATCGGTAAAGAAGTACAATGCTGTTGCTCCAATTAAAAGCAACACGCCAACAATGAGTAAGATTTTTTTCATCTTTATGTATTTTTCTTTTTATCCCTGGCTTCTTTCTGATACGTGCGTCTTACCGTTTGATACAGCAAAATGCAAATCAATATTAAAAGAATGAGTCCGGGATAACTTGAAGGATTTTCAAACATCTGAAGGCTGCCCAGGTCGCTAACCACAATACCAATCGCAATCATAATCCCCATCAGAGCCTCACCGGTAATAAGCCCGGAAGCGATTAGTAATCCTGATTTTTCACTGATATTCTCCGCATGATGGTGCACTTCGGTACTGTTTTCAGTGCTTTTCTTTTTAAAATAACGGGTTACCAGCCAGGCAATAATACCTCCTACAAAAATGGAAGTATCCAGTTGTAAGGGCAGGTAAATACCAACGGCTACAGCCAGTACCGGCATACGGAAATTAGAATTTCTGCTTTTAAGGTATACATCAAAGGCGATGATGACAGCGGCAATAACGGCTCCAATGCTTACCATATTCCAGGGAAGTCCACCACCGAAAATGCCGGTAGCCACACTTTGCATCAGGGTAGCCTGTGGGGCGGCCAGTGCATTGGGCTTATCGGCAGTGGGAGCGCCGATGCCGTAACCTTCCAGCAGGTAATTTAAAACGGGCGCGATTACCAACGCCCCCGCTATTACGCCCACCACCTGCATAATCTGCTGTTTGTAAGGCGTGGACCCTAATATATAACCCGCTTTTAAATCCTGCAGGTTATCACCGGCAATGGCTGCCGCGCAACAAACCACAGCACCTACCATAATGGCAGCCGCCGCGCCTTTGATCGGACCCTCAGTACCCATGAGGGCAGCCAAAATGAGGGCGGTAGCCAGAATGGTAGCAATGGTAACACCAGAAATAGGATTGTTGGAACTACCTACCAAGCCTGCCATATACCCCGCTACTGCCGAAAATAAAAAACCAGCAATAATCATCATGATCGCCATGAAAAGCGTGATGCTTACCTCCTGAATCTGCTCCAGATAAATAATAAAAATAGGAACAATCATTACCCCGATGCCAATAATTACCCAGGGCATGGGTGTATCCATTTCTGTCCGGGCTACATTGGCCAGATTTTTACCCCCCTCTTTAAATGCTGTAATTCCTGACTGGAAGGCATAGGCCAATGATTTTCTTAAGCTGATAAGCGCCCATAATCCACCTACTACCATGGCGCCTACGCCCAGGTATCGTATTTCATCATTCCAGATAGTAGTGCCTATCGCGGCGGGGTCGGTAATGCCTTCGGGCGGACCGTAGATGGCAATGTAAGCAGGAATGGCGGCATACCAGCTGATTGCTCCACCCAAAAATACCAGAAAAGCGATATTCAAACCCACAATGTAACCTACTGCCACCAGTGCGGGCGACAGGTTAAGGCCAAAATACAGATAGATTTTACTATTAACGAGGGTAGCCCTTTCAAACAAGCCTGTCCAAAGGTTAAGTGCTGAATCGCATAATTTGAATACACCTCCTATTAAACCACCTACAATCAGGTGCCTGACAGATTTTCCTCCGGCTTCTCCTGATTTCAACACTTCTGAGGTAGCCACACCTTCAGGGAATTTAAGTTTTTCTTTAACGATAAGGGCATTGCGCAGGGGAATGGTGAAAAGCACACCCAGCACACCGCCAGTAATGCCAATCAGCGTGGTATCCCAGTAGTTGAACTTTTCCCAATAACCCATAATAATCAGGGCAGGAATGGTAAAAATAATACCAGCCGCCAACGATTCGCCGGCAGAGGCGGCC
The DNA here is from genome assembly GCA_041745535.1 of Cyclobacteriaceae bacterium. Classification (GTDB taxonomy): domain Bacteria; phylum Bacteroidota; class Bacteroidia; order Cytophagales; family Cyclobacteriaceae; genus JBGTIS01. The sequence continues at coordinate 27,613 of JBGTIS010000058.1, forward strand.
GTTTGCACCAGGTTATTTTCCAGAATATTTGAATTTTTGAAAGCTTTTAATACGGCCATGGATATGACGGCAGCAGGGATGGAAGCAGAAACCGTGAGACCCGCAAATAAGCCAAAATAAGCATTAGCGGCTGAAAGGATAATTGATAAAAGCGCCCCTAAAATAACGGCTTTTATAGTGAGTTCGGGTAAGTTGGTTTCAGCGCTGATGTATGGCTTTTCGATATCATCGTCGCTGCTTTCCAGAACAGGCTTTTCTTCGATCATAGTGGTTGTAGGTTAGGTCGGTAACAAACTTACCAATGTTTTAGAAAAAATCCTGAAAAGCAGGCTGTTTTTTGCAGGCAATATAAAACGGCTGGATAACAAGCTATCAGGCCTTCTGTTTTACTCTTTTTACCAGTTTTTTAATTTTAGTATAGGAATCTCGCGTATCGTCCGAAGGGGGATTTCCCAGTAAGAATCCATAGGGTTGCAAAGGTTCGATGTGGTCCATAATTACTTTAATAATAGCTACAAGCGGTATAGACAATATCATCCCGATGGGTCCCCACACCATACCCCCTATAAACAAGGCCACAATAGCCGCAAAAGGGTTTACACTTACCTGATTGCCAATTACATTGGGAGTAATAAAATTACCCTCTAAAAATTGTACAAACCAAAAAATACCTGCTACGCCTACCGGATACCATAATGAATCTTTGGTAATGAGCACATACAAGATAGGCAATAGGGAACCGATAAATATACCCAGATAAGGAATAATAGTAAGCAATGCAGCCAATAATCCGAAAAATATGGCATATTCTACCCCAATGATCATCAAACCAATCGTATTCAAGGCTGCTATAATCAGGATTACGGTAAACAATCCGAGGATGTAACTCCTGACCACCTTTTCGATTTTGGGTAACACCGTATCTACAGTAGGATGGTGTTTTTCGTGAATGGCTTTATGAAGAAACCTGACCAGAAAACCGCGATAGTATAAAAAGAAAAACAACGACAGCAATACCAGCACAAAAGCCGTAAAAAATCCAGCTGTGGCTAACAGCGTTGAGGAAAATACCTGGGAGCTGTTTTGGGCAAAGTTTTTTATGGAATCTTTAAAATACTTAGTCTGCTGTTGTTCAGCAATTCCAAAATTTTCCTCCAACATCTCATGGGCTTTGTCCACCAGGTCATCAAATCGGGAACCGATTTCATTAAAATCGTTTGAAATGTTTCTTACCTGAAAAGAGATAAAGTAAGATATACCGAAAAGCACGGCAATAATTAATATCATAGAGACAATGGAACTGATGCCTCTGGGTATTTTATATTTTTCCATCCACCCGGAAACCGGGCGTAATAAAAGCGCGAATATCAGGGCTGTTAAAACAGGTGCTAGCAGCGACTGAGCTATAATAATAATGTAAAAGATCATCATTAGTCCTAGTAAGATGATCGTGTATTTGAGATAAGCAGGTATATTCATGGTATAAAAATAAAGCCTTGAAAAAGCAGCGAAAGTTTCTGAAAAAAGAATCTAGCAGGACCAATCTATACGGATTAATATTTCTGAAATTATCTTTATGCAATAACCTGTTTCCTGAACAAAAGTTTTATTTTATACAGGAAATACAAATAAAAAAGGTAGCCGAAGCTACCCTTTCTTTCCCCCCTACTCTGATTTAACCAACTGCACATTCAGCAACAACTTCACCTCATCGCTCACTACCACTTGTCCCGCTTCAGTTAAACCATTCCACTTTAATCCATACTCTTTTCGGTTAATTTTACCAGCCACCTCAAATCCCGCCTTAATGTTTCCATAAGCATCTTTAATGGTTCCTCCATAATTCACATCCAACGTAACTTTTTTGGTAATGTCTCTGATGGTCAACTCACCCGTGATTACATACTGGCCGTCTCCTTTTTTTGTAACAGCATCAGACTTGAAGGTTAATTTTGGATATTTTTCAGCGTTAAAGAAATCGTCAGATTTCAGATGACCGTCGCGGTCAGGCTGATTGGTATCCAAACTGTTAATGTCTGCTTCAAAATAGGCGCTTGCATTTTCAAAATCATCACCATTGGTTTCCACATGTCCATTGAAAGAATTGAACTGACCAGTTACGGTAGATATTAACATATGTTTTACCTTAAACTGGATTTCAGAATGTGTGGGGTCTATCACCCATTTGGTTTTTACTGCTGTTGCACTCATAATCGTTGTTTTTTATAGTTTTTATTAAAATTAATTGTTGGTTATTGGATTATTCCACTTACCGTTAAATGTAAAATCCTGAATTGATCTTCTGTTCTGAGGCGCGACCTCCGATTGCTGATATTTTTCGGGTAGTGTATCCGGCTTCCCCAGGTACCCCAGCGCTATTACCGAAACAGGTCGGTAATTTTCAGGAAGCTGAAACAGTTCCTTCGCTTTTTCCCGGTCAAAACCTCCCATCTGGTGCAGATTCAATTCCAGGTGCGTAGCCTGCAAAGAAAAATTACCAACGGCCAGACCTAAATCATGTTCCGCGTAATAATTATCGCGGCCGTTGGCCGAAAATACGGTTTTTACTACGGTAAGTATCAGGATAGGAGCCTTATCTGCCCAAAGCTGGTTACCAGGCATCAACGTGCTGAACAGGTCGTCAAATGCTTTGTTTCCTTTTTTTGTGACAATAAAATGCCAGGGTTGTTCATTCATGCTGGATGATGCCCACCGGGCTGCCTCCAGCAATGAAAATAATTTTTCGTCCTCTACCGCACGGCTATCAAACGACCTTCCACTCCACCGGTTGGCTATCAACTGGTGCACTGAATAGTCTGTTTTTTTCAAAGGTTTTATATTTTCCATTTTTGATTCAATTTATTTTTGTATAAACATTATTTGTATATACAAATGTTATTACAAAAAAATTTAGTTTCTTAATTTATCTAACACTCTGTTTAACTCCTGTACTTCTTCTTTAGTTAAATTTTTGATTTCCTTATATAGTTTTTCTATCAGCACATCCAGTTTTTCAAGTACCAACAACCCTTCGTCAGTAATAGTAATATCTACTTTTCTACGGTTCGATGGGCAAACCCTTCGCTTCACCAAACCACTTTTTCGAAGCTTTTCTACCAACCGCGTTGCGTTAGACATTTTATCAATCATGCGCTCTGTAATTAACTGTAAGGGCGAAGGATTGGGATACTGACCACGTAAAATCCGCAATACATTGTATTGCTGCTGGGAAATACCAAACGGCTTAAGCAATCGATGGAATTTTCCCGAAAGCCAACTTTCTGTAAACCGGATGTTTAACATTGCCAACGCAAAGTCGTCCATCGGTTTTGTTTGTTTTATTTCGTCTTCTAATTTCATAATTACATATACAACTGTTGTATATACAACTGTTTTAAGGTTGAAAAGGTTTCATAAAAATAGAAAAACTTTTATTAAAACTTAAATCTATTGTAAGTGATTGCAATTAAGTAGATGAGTAATAGTTTTAGGGCATTCTCCCCGTCGGGGCGCCGACCGGATTTATTCCCATAGGCGTCAACTTTAAGTTAAGACTGATAAAGTAATTGATAAAAATTTTCCTTTTTCTGCGCTTTTCATACTTACAATAGTAGCTTATTTGTGGGTATAATCTTTCTATAATGGAATCTTCTTGTACAACTAAAGCCAAGTTTTCCTGCGGAAAAGCGGCTAATTTCACTATGCTTATCGGCTGAGCACTTTGCCACAGTATAGCCCTGTACCAGTGTAAAAGAAATAAAGTAATAAAGAGTAAAGTATAGTAGATAGCAATCTTGACCATATGCTTATTCATCCTATGTTGTTTGAGTAGGTAGGCTAAACGAAAATGACTTTTCCAGCGTTTAAACAAGATTTCTATGCGCCATCGTAATCGATAAACTTGTACCACTTGCTCTATCCCCCATATAGTAGCAGGAATGTTAGTAATAAAATAGCATAATCGAGGCGGTCCAGATATGCTTGACTACGCTGCCATCGTCCATCATGGTTTTGTTTGGCTTTACCGCGCCGTTCACTGGCTAAGGGTTCAGGTAGCCGCAGGGCGATTAATCGTAAAGGTAATTGAGCCTGGCTGCCCACTAGACAAGGTAAATCTATACTACATTGCCCTTTAAGCTGTTGCAATAAATCCAGGGCTTTGTCACAGGATTCATAGAGATTCACCCCATAGGGTAGGCGGGTTAAAAAGAAAGCCTTTTGGGTAATAACTTCCTGTAAAACAGGTAAAGAAAAATAGCCTAAGTCCCGCATGAGTAAGTCCCCTGCTTGTAAATAAGGTAAGGGCAAGTCAGCCGCTTTCTGATCCTTGTCTGTGTAGGCTGTTAGGTGTAGATGTAAACAACACCCGGAAAGTAGTTCATAGATATGTTGTACCCGCCCCACTGCTTTTTTTACCCCCTTGCTTACATTACCCGAAAATGCCTCTACCAAATGATCGGGTAATGACAGGGTAGTACTATCCCGCAAAAGTACCCGTTTAAAGGAGCTCAACAACTCGCAATATTTTATTTGCATGGGTTGATAGTGTTTGATCGGTCTCCAAAAGGGACTTTCCGCTTCGGCTAATGCTGGTAAAATCAGTTTTACTTTCAAAGTGGTATTTTAAAATTACAGCCAACCATTCAATATATTGCATTTTGCATTGCAATCTTTAGTTTTATTTATATGGCTCAAATGCCTGCCTGTTTTATATCGGGAACTTTCTTAAAATTATACCAATCTATATTTCTTGACAGGTACATGAGAACACCTAACACAATTACCAACCCGATGCTGCCGATGAGCAAGGCTAAATCCTGAAGCTGAAGAATCACAAAAATAAATCCGTACACCACCAACAGCATGCCTGCCAGAATACCTGTGAGCAGTTGGCTTTTAAAAATTGTTTTGGCATACAGCACAATCATGCTGATAATGACGATGCAGGAAATAGCATAAGCCATATTAAAACTAATATGTTCGGAAAGCGACAGCAACAGGGTATAGAAAATACACAGGGCCAGCCCTACCAGAATATACTGAAAAGGATGAATTCTTTTCTTGTTCAATATTTCTACAAAAAAGAACATCAGAAAAGTAAACGCGATAATCATAGCGGCATATTTAGCCGAACGCATATTTTTCTGGTATTCATCAACCGGAACCGGAAGATTGATGCCAAATTCCGAATCGCCAACCTGGTATTGGGCGCCCAGCCATTGCTGCGGATAATTCCGGTTGAGGTGCAGCACTTTCCAACTGGCTACAAATCCGCTGTCGGTTACGGTACGGTTATCAGGCAGGAAAGCCCCATCAAAGCTGGGGTTGCTCCAGTCAGACTTCAGGTTTAGGGTAGTTTCTTTTCCCAATGGGATAAAATTCAGAAACCTGCTGCCATTCAGATCCAGATTAAACAAAAAAGAATAAGCTGTTTTTGTACGATCGGAAAATGGAACTGGTGTGCTGATACCGGAACTGTTTATCGCTTTAGAAGCACTTTCAATCTGAGGAGCAACCTGATAAGTATTGACTACGCGATGGGTTACAAAATCATTGGTTTGCAGGCCCGGATTAAATACCATGTTACTGCCGTCCCATTCCAAATTAATATTTTCATTAATTCCCCGCATATCAGGAATCCCTACTGAAACAAAAGCATCGTCCCATAAAATATCCGTATCCGCGATGTTCCATTCTTTAAACTCTGGCAAATCAAAATTTCCTGAAAAATTAAGCTGGGTGTTGTACACCACTACTTTATATATGCTCCTGTACCGCACTTCTGACAAAACATCGCCATTTATTTTTAGTTGATTGGGTAAAAAATGACTGTACGCTGTAGTTTCAATCAAATCGCCCTTTGCATCTTTTTCATACTTTTTATAAGGAATGGTCAGAATAGGGCCACAAAGGGTTTGCTCTCTGCTCCATTTATCGCTTACCTCATTCATTACCTCATTGCGGGTAATTTCACGTTCACGAATCAACCCACTGATCATAGAGGCCGGAATGAGTAAAATCAGAATCAGAAAACCGATAGAAATTAATTTAATGGTAGCCGAATCACTAATCCATTGGTTGATTCGCTCAAAGAGATTGGGGTTATTTTCTTCCATAACAGTAAAGTGTTTAAATTGATGAAATTGGTTTGGCAATCTGATAGGTACCTACAATGCCCAGATGGTCTGAACCAGTGGCGCGAATGGCGCGAAAATCCACACATTTCAACTCCGGCGAATGGAAAATATAGTCGATCGGAATACCGATTGCTCTGAGAAAAGAGGGATTAGTAGCGGTAATACCAATTCGGCTATCGGTCAGATTAGCTTCTTTTTTCAGAGCGGTAATACTTGGATTCCAGGGAACCACATTGTAGTCGCCAATGGCCAGCACCGGTTTATCAAAATTTTTCAGGTAGTCGGCAATATGCTGAATATGTTTCGCCCGGGTTTTATATCGTTGTGAGGTTATGGGCGAAGGCGTATGGGATGCCAGAAAGTGGATGCTGCTGTCGGGCAGTTCAATATCGCCGGCAATATTGGGTACGGCTTCCCAGTAAATGGTTTTTAAATTTCGCAAAGGATGCCTGGAAAAGATGGCAATGCCAAAGCTGGAGTCATCAGAGGGAATAATACTGTAATAAGGATATTTTTCGCAAAGCTCATTTTCCAGGTGCCTGGCCCACCCAGCAGTTACTTCCTGAAACGAAAGCAGGTCGGCCTGGGTAGCCAGGGCTTTGTCAATAGTTTCCTGATAAAAAGTGTTAATTGTAAAAATATTAAAATGGGCCACCTTCAGGTCAATTTCACTACCTCCTTTTTCCTGTTTGCCCAGATGCAGGTAAGGCCGCAAAAATACAAATAGAGAAAGTCCGGCCAGCAATAGGGTAATGGCCAGTTTATCTTTTCTCCACCAGTACAAAACAATCCCTAACCCTATAAACCCAAGCATAAACTGGGGGGCAAACGATTGGGCCAGGTCCGGCAGGTACCAGTGCGATGGATGCATAATTAACAAGGTAGAAAGCGCCACCAATCCGGTTATGCCATACTTTTTTATTAGTTTTAAGAATTTTGTTTTCATTTCCATAAATTAAATGTGATTAAAGAAAATACAGAGTCCGACCAGCACCGCCGCAATTGAAATAACAAGCACCGCGCCGGCAGACAGATCTTTTACCAATCCAGCCTGCGGGTCATACTCAGGCGAAACTTTATTAACAAGTTGCTCGATAGCGGTATTGAAAATTTCAGCTGCGTACACAAGTCCAACTACCAGAATGAGAATCATCCATTCGACCCAACTTATTTCCAGCCAGATGCCGCCTATCAGTACAGCGATGGTAGCCAGCATATGCACCACAAAGTTTCTTTCATTTCGGATGGCATAGTTTATTCCTTTAAAGGCGTAAACGAAGAATACAAGCGGGTTTTTTAGTTCCTTTTCAAATTTGTTTTTCATTGCTGATAGTTATATTAAAAGTACTTTGTGTTTCAAAGTAAATATGGAAAGAAAATCAGTTATTTTTCCTTTCTTTCAACAGCTTTTCAAGCGCATTCAAATGATCTTCGAAAGCTTTTTTTCCCTGGGCGGTAGCTTTATATTTGGTATTGGGTTTCCGGCCAACAAACTGCTTTTTTACCATTACATACCCTGCCTTTTCCAGGGCTTTCACATGGCTGGCCAGGTTACCGTCGGTTACGTCCATCAGTTCTTTCAGGGCATTGAAGTCCAGATATTCATTGACCATCAGGGCCGACATCACGCCCAATCGAATTTTGCTTTCAAACGCTTTATCAAAATTATTGAGTAAGTATTTCACTTTTCGTACTTAAAATACATTATTGTACCATACACAATATGCAACACGCCAAAACCAATGGCCCAACACAACAGATAGTATTTCCCGATACCTGCCGCCAGCAAACCTACCGCGATTTCCGCCAAACCCAGATAACGAATATCGGTTAAAGTATATTTACTGGCATTTACCAATGCAAGTCCATAAAAGATCATCGTTACAGGGGCTACCATCATCCCAAAGCCTCGGTATACCAGAATAAGGGAGAAAATTCCGCCCGCTACCAAAGGAATCATCAGGTTAATCATCAGGCGCCTGACGGTGGTATCCCACACTTTCAGTCCCTGGTTTTTTGCCCTTTTGGTGGTAAGCAGAATACCGGTGCCAATAGCCAGAATTAAAATCAAAAAAGCAATACCAAACAACCAGAAGAGTGCGTATTGCACATTAATCTGAATACCGGTAAGCTGTTGAAGTATATCGGGGCGGTATAACACCAAACTGGCCAGATAGGCACCCAACAAGGCATAAATACCAGCCAGTACGCCGGAAAGACCACTGAGTGAGATAAAACGAGACGATCGTTCCATCATAGACCTGATTTCGGAAATATCCTTAAGATAATCGGTTTTTTCTTGCATATTGAAAGTACTTTGAATTACAAAGTTAAAAGTATTTAGCGGATTTCCAATTGGTGGATATTACTAATTTTGGAATATTTTTAATTTCTGGGTTTTTGGGTTACTCGTAGTTCGTTATTCGTTAAAACAACCATTAACAAATAACGAATAACAATTAACTAATAACGAGGAACAAAAAGACTACAGCCGCTTTATCATTTCCGTAAACAATTCGGTCAGCTTCACTTCAGCTTTTCCGGCAATAGCGATAATCTCTTCAATATTGGCTGGCTCCAGATGATCCGGATCACAATCGTCGGTGAGCACAGAAACCGCACAGCAGGGCAATCCCATATGATTGGCTACAATACATTCGGGCACAGTAGACATGCCCACAGCATCGACACCAATTTGTCGTAAAAACCGATATTCCGCTCTGGTTTCCAGGTTAGGGCCAATTACCGCTACATACACGCCTTTTTTCAGACTGATATTTTTCTCCTGAGCTACTTTCTCAAGCAATTGATTCAACTGCCTGGAATAAGGCTGGCTCATATCCGGAAAACGGGGCCCAAACTCATCCAGATTAGCACCCCGAAGCGGGTTATCAGGTTGCAGGTTGATATGATCGTCAATCAGCATCAGATCGCCTTTGTGCCATTGCAGGTTCATATTGCCTGCCGCATTCGACATCAGCAGGTATTGAATACCCAGTTGTTTCATTACGCGGATGGGAAAAGTAATTTGCTGCAATGAATAACCTTCATAATAATGAAAACGGCCCTGCATGGCTAATATATGCTTTTCGCCAATTTTACCGTACAGGAGTTTGCCCTGATGAAATTCAACGGTAGCAGCTGGAAAATGAGGAATTTCGCTATAATCGATGGTTTGCAGCACTTCCATGGTTTTTATAAATAAATTACCCAATCCGGTTCCTAAAACCACACCAATGCTGGGGTGCGTTGCGCCCTGCTGCTGTATAAATGTGGCTGCTTCTTTTATTTTTTCTGTCCAGTTCATAATTTATCTAAAACTCAATTTTCTTTTTTACTAAAAGATCGCTGATATCAATCCAATTGTAAACTAATTACTTAATTGGAAAAGAAAGAAATCATACCCACATAAAAATTATCCGGATATGGCGTAATGCCTTTACAGGCTAATAAAAATGGATAATTAATTCGCCATCAAATTTCCATTACACAATAAAATAGTTGATGTTTTCTTTAGAAATTTCTATTTAATTTGTGAGTATAAAAGTACAGAAATGATTTTTATATGCTCAAACTGATTTTAATCGCAGGCGCCTTACAAGGTACGTTGCTTGGGTTGGTACTGATGAGCCGCAAAAGCAACCCAAAGGCGAACCGGATTTTTTCTGTATTATTATTTTTACTTTCCATTCACATTGTGGTGGTAGCTTTTGATGAACGGGAATTTTTCATCCGGTTTCCCCATCTTAGCCACCTTACCTGGCTTATTCCGCTCTTATATGGTCCACTTATTTTATTGTATGTGCGCCGCATAACCTTAATCTCCCCTACCTTTCAGTTACAGGAACTTTTGTATTTTATCCCTTTTCTGGTTTGGCTTGCCATTCAACTTCCCTATTACCTGCAACCGGCTTCCTACAAATTAGCTTATCTGGATAATTATGAACTATCGGTGAAAGATGATTTTGGGCTGTTGAATCAACTTACCAATTTTGTACACCTGTTCTTTTTCAGCCTGTGTATTCATGTGTATCATAAGCACGAAGCACGCATTTTACATTATTACTCTGATCTGAAAAAAGTGAGAATGGTTTGGCTGCGACAGTTTTTGTATGAGGCACTAATTATAATTATTATTTCCATTTTTGTTTTTTATGCCCGTAAATACGAGTGGCCTTATGTATCAAAACTTTATCCTTTTCATTTTTTGGGTATTGTTATTTTGATTTATTGGACAGGCTATAAAGCCATGGCACAACCTGCTCTGTTCGGCTCAGACCAGATGGGGCAGCCTGAAATAACAGAAAATATCGCACAAAACACGGTTCAGGAAAATGTAATCGTTACAGCGAATAGCAATCCTGAAAAAACAACAAAACGGTCGACGCTGGATGAGGCTACCCTGGAAATACTAGCGCTTCAGCTAAAAGAGGTCATGGATACTGAAAAATTGTATCTGAACAGCGAACTGACTATTCAGGACCTTACCAAGAAACTACAAACTAATCGGCACCTGGCTGCAGCCTGAAAATCAGAATTTTAATGATAGTGAGGGCAAGTTAGGTGGCGCGATGGAAGTAACATCTGAATTCCCTTTCTCTGAAAGATTTTCAGCTTCTGTTTCAGTAACCGGAAAAACAGAAGGATGGCACATTGGAAATCCTTATTTGAATAAAAATCTCAGCGGCAGAATTGGCATCAATTACACTTTAAAGAAAGAATGAATTGTAATAAATTCAGCCTACTACGGTTCCTTTTGCGCCTGCAAAAACTGCTGAAAAGCCTCTGTATTATAATTGGCCAGGCCTTCTTTTTTATAAACAATTTTACCTTTGGGTGAAATTACAAAAGTGGTGGGAATAGAAGTAGTCTGATAAGCCGGGGGTACCGCCCCATCCACAAAATAGACAGGAAAGGTATAACCTTTCCTTTTTATAAAATCAACAGCTTTTTCAGGTTCCTGATCTGCCGAAACCATCACGAACACAATATCTTCCCTATCAACAGATTCGTACAACTGCTGAATCCCAGGCATTTCAGCCACGCAGGGCGGGCACCAGGTAGCCCAGAAATTAAGAAAGACTACTTTGTTTTTTAAATCGGAAAAATCTATTAACTCTCCTTCGGATGATACAACAGAAAACTGATAATTAGCGGGGCTGATTCCCTCATTCTTTTCTACATCCGGATTCATGACACCGGTAAATAAAAGACCTCTTTGTAAGGTTCCTATTACTTCTGCCTGCCACCCACCCAGATAAATTATTCCAATTATCGATAAAATAACCATCCATTCAATTACGGTTCGCTTTTTAAGCATATTTTTTGATGTAACTTTAAAGGCATAAAAATACCGGCACACACAACAATAATTTATAAATTAGCCAGCATTATTTCGCCTTATTTTTTCCAGCCCAATAACTTAGTTGCTTAAAGCTAACTTTTTAATATCGACTTAACGAATGAATATTTTTATTATCAGACCAGCCGTAAAATCATTTCATACAAAAACGTACTTCTTCATATTTTGTTTGCTGCTGCATTATTCGGTAGTACAGGCCCGCGATTCTTATCCTGTTAATGCTGCCATTGATGTACAACATTACTCCTTTGCGCTCAAAATCGGGAACAATTCCGATGAGATTGAAGGAACCGCTAACGTAAGCATTCGTTTTTTAGCTGATAACATCAACGATTTTTCTCTGGATCTGGTAGGAAAAAAGGCTGATAATACAGGTATGGAGGTGCTGGCCGTGAGCCAGAACCATGTACCAATAAGTTTTACACATACCAATGATCGAATTAACATTTCTGTTTCCGAAAAGGCTACCAAAGACGAAGTACACACTTTTGAAATAAAATACAAAGGCATACCGGATGACGGGCTTATTATCGCGGAAAACAAATTTGGCGACCGTACTTTTTTTGGCGACAACTGGCCAAACCGGGCACATTACTGGCTTCCTACCATCGACCATCCGTCAGATAAAGCCACCTGTGAATTTATTGTTACGGCACCTGAATACTATCAGGTAATTGCCAATGGCAGAAAAGTAGAGGAAACCGCATTGCCCCAGGGGCTTGCCGAGGAGCGCATGAAGCTTACCCATTGGGTTACCAGCGTGCCCATTCCTACCAAAGTAATGGTAATTGGCGCAGCCCGTTTTGCCATACAGTATGTGGATAGTAATTTATCATTTCCCATAGAAAGCTGGGTATATCCGGAAGACCGGGAAGCAGGTTTTTACGATTACGAAATCGCACCGGAAATATTGGGTTATATGATTGATAAAGTTGGCAAATATGCTTACGAAAAGCTGGCCAACGTACAATCGAAAACAAAATACGGAGGCATGGAAAATGCCAGCAATATTTTTTACAGTGAGCTTACCGTAAATGGTACCAGAAACAGCGAAGCGCTGATGGCCCATGAAATTGCCCACCAGTGGTTTGGCAATTCGGTTTCTGAAGCCGACTGGCACCATGTATGGCTCAGCGAGGGTTTTGCCTCTTATATGACCGAACTTTACTTTGAGTCTACCTATGGGCGCGATAGTATGAACTACAGAATGGCCGATGCCAAACAGAAAGTGCTTCGGTTTTACGCAGACTTCCCACAGTCGCCCATTGTAGATACCACGGTACAAAATCTGAACAAATTGCTGAACGCCAACGCTTACCAGAAAGGTGCCTGGGTGTTACACATGCTGCGCTACCAGGTAGGTGATGAGCACTTCTGGAAAGGAATTCAGAATTACTACCAAAAATATCAGAATAGCAATGCGCTCACTAAGGATTTTCAACTGGAAATGGAACAGGCCTCCGGCCAGGATCTGGCATGGTTTTTTAAACAGTGGATTTATCAACCTGGTATTCCCGAACTTAATATCAGCTGGGATTATAAAGTAATGGGGAAAAAACTGGAAGTTACCGTAAATCAGCTACAGAATGAATCGGCTTTTCAGGCCACTTTAGAAATAGGTGTGTACTACAAAGGAAAGCAGGAACCTGATATCAAAACTATCCAGCTAAAGGGAAAAGAAAACACCTTCACTTTGAAACTGGATAAAAGCCCCAAATCGGTTGTGATAGATCCAAACCAATGGTTTTTAATGAAAAATAATTTAGGTACTTAATATTTTTTTAACTGAATTCGCGGAAATTCATCTTATGCTTTTGCGTTTTTTTATTTTTGTTCACTTTTAAAACTGATTATTATGTGTGGTATAGTAGCTTACATTGGTAAAAACTCAGCGCCTCAAATCATCCTGCAAGGATTGAAGCGATTAGAATACAGAGGATACGACAGCGCAGGTATTGCCCTGTTAAACGGAGAACTTAATGTATACAAAAAGAAAGGCAAAGTAGCCGATCTGGAAAAAGTACTGAAAGAAAGGTTAGAAGATACTGACCATATCAGTCATTTCGGCATTGGTCATACCCGCTGGGCTACCCATGGCGAACCCAACGACGTAAATGCCCACCCTCACGTTTCCGGAAACAAAAAGATTACCCTGGTTCACAATGGCATCATTGAAAACTATGCTTCTATCAAACAGGAGCTAAGCAATAAAGGACATGTGTTTGAAAGCGAAACCGATACCGAAGTACTGGTACACCTAATAGAAGAAATTCAGAAAAACGAAAAATGCCTGCTGGAAGAAGCCGTACGCTTAGCCCTTACGGAAGTGGTAGGTGCTTATGCCATTGTGGTAATGTCGGCCGATGAACCGGATACCCTGGTAGCTGCCCGTAAAAGTAGTCCGTTAGTAATTGGTTTGGGGAAAGACGAATTCTTCATCGCCTCCGATGCCACACCTATTGTGGAATATACCAAAGAAGTAATATACCTGAATGACAACGATATTGCTGTGATCAGGGACAATAAACTACAGATTAAAGATCTGGAAGATACGCCTGCTACTCCCTTTATCCATACCCTCACCCTGGAATTGGAGGCTATTGAAAAAGGAGGATTTGAACACTTTATGTTGAAAGAAATTTTTGAGCAGCCCAAATCCATCAGCGATTGTATGCGGGGCAGGATAAATGCGGCCTTGGGTCAGGTAGTACTGGGTGGAATTAATCAGTATGCGGAAAATTTAATAAAAGCCAACCGGATCGTGATTGTAGCCTGCGGAACTTCGTGGCATGCCGGACTGGTAGCAGAGTATATTTTTGAAGATGTATGTCGCATTCCGGTGGAAGTTGAATATGCTTCTGAATTCCGGTATCGCAACCCAATTATTGGTAAAGGTGATGTGGTGATTGCCATTTCTCAGTCGGGCGAAACGGCCGATACGCTGGCGGCTATTGAACTTGCCAAAAGCAAGGGCGCTATTATTATTGGCGTATGTAATGTTGTAGGTTCCTCCATTGCCCGGGCCTCACACGAAGGCTCGTATACCCATGCCGGACCAGAAATCGGAGTAGCCAGCACCAAGGCCTTTACCGCCCAGCTTACTGTTCTTACCATGATGGCCCTGATGGTAGGAAAAGCAAGAGGAACAGTGGACGCGCGAAAATTTCATGAAATTCTAAAAGAAATGGAAGCCATTCCTGCCAAAGTAGAAAAAGCACTCAAGCTCAATGATAAGATTAAATATATTTCAGGCATATATAAAGATGCTTCCAATGCCATATATCTGGGCAGAGGATTTAATTTCCCGGTAGCTCTGGAAGGGGCACTGAAACTAAAAGAAATTTCCTACATCCATGCCGAAGGTTATCCGGCTGCTGAAATGAAGCACGGTCCCATTGCTCTGATTGATGACGAAATGCCTGTGATTGTGGTAGCTACCCAGGATAATTCCTATCAAAAAATAGTATCTAACATCCAGGAGGTAAAAGCACGGCACGGAAAGGTAATCGCCATAGTTACCGAAGGTGATACTTTAATTGCCAACATGGCTGAATTCGTACTGGAAGTGCCCGCCACCCTGGACCTGCTAATGCCATTAATTTCTGTAATTCCCTTACAGTTGCTTTCGTATCACATCGCGGTTATGCGGGGTACCAATGTAGACCAGCCCAGGAATCTGGCAAAATCGGTGACGGTAGAATAGAAATTGTCAGGTGCATATTTAAAATGCGCGCCTTTTTTTATTTAAAACAGAGCCGCATTTTTAATGCAGCCATCGCATTTATGTATGTTTCTTTAACCAGGCATAAAAATCTTCCTGCGCCCTTACCCTTTTACCAGACGAATCTTTTACCGGTTTATTATTCATTTTACTATCCAGGTAACAGGATTTGCGATTGTCCTGAAGTTGGAGCTGGATAAATTTTTTGATTTCGTGGCGAATGGTTTCGTGGTACAGCGGGAAGCCAACTTCAATCCGGTGATACAAATTCCGTTTCATCCAGTCGGCAGAAGCCAGATAAATCAATTCATCACCATCATGGTGAAAAATAAATATCCTGGCATGCTCCAGAAACCGGTCTACAATCCGGATTACCCGAATGTTTTCGCTAAGCCCTTTTACCCCGGGTACCAAACAACAAATACCACGGATAATAAGATTAACCGGCACCCCTGCCCTACTGGCTTCATACAGTTTATCAATCATGGTATGCTCTTCCAGATTATTGAGTTTAATGGTAATGCCTGCTGCTTTGCCGGCTTTCGCCGCAGCAATTTCGAAATCGATTAATTCCAGAAACACACCGATCATGTTACTTTGTGCCACCAGTAAGTGCTGAAGCGGAGGAATCGCTTTCCCTTCTTCCAAAAATCTGAATACAGCTTTTAATTCCTTAAGTACATCCTGGCGGGCCGTAAGCAGGGCATGATCGGCATAAATATCGGCCGTAACCTCATTAAAATTGCCGGTGCCAAAATATCCGTATTCCTGGTTTTTACCATCTTTTTTCATTCGGATGTAAGCCACTTTAGCATGTACCTTTAATCCGGGTATGCTGTACAGTATTTTGATGCCGGCTTCCTGCATTTCCTGAGCCCATCGCAGGTTGTTTTCTTCGTCAAACCGGGCTTTTACTTCCAGAAATACGCATACCTTTTTTCCATTACGGGCCGCACTGATCAACGCATTGGCAATAAAAGACTGGGTAGCAATCCGATATAAAGTAACTTTAATTTCCTTTACATTGGGATGAATGGCCGCTTCATTAAAAAAGCGCAATACATAATCGTACGAATGATAAGGAAAATGCAACATCTGATCGGCCTGATCAATGGCAGAAAATATACTATCGTGGGCATCAATTTTTACGTTGGGTAATGGCAATAATTTTTCGCTCTCCAAAGCGGGGTGGAAAGGATTGGGTAGTTTCATCAGATCGTGCATATTATGAAAACGCCCGCCTTTTACCACATCTTGCCGGTCGATATCGAAGGCCTTTATAATTTTTTCCAACAATACTTCAGGCATGGCCTGGTCATACAAAAACCGGGATGGCGTCCCTACCATTCTTTTCGATAAGTTCTTTTTGATCTTTTCCACTAAATTACCCTCAAACTCATCGTCGATATGCAAATCGGCATCCCGGTTTAGCTTTACACTGTAACAACCTTTTACTACATATCCGGGAAATATATGGTTCAGATTCGCCCGGATGATATCATCCAGATACATGTAAAAATGCCTGCCCCGGCTGCCAGGCAATTCTACAAATCGGGGCAGCGCATCGGAAGGTAAATTAAGAAAAGCGATTTCGGAACACTTTCCATCCTGTAGTGATGAAAGTTCTATAATAAAGTAAAGTTGCCGGTTATTCAAAAAATATTCATTTCCGGTATAAATGAGCACAGGTTGCAGATAAGAAAGCACCCGGCTGAAAAAGTAATCGCTGACAAATTTCTGCTGGGATTTGGTAAGCATTTGGTCCTGATATAATACAATTTTATTTTTCCGAAGCGCCGGAATAATGGATTTTTGGTAAATATTACCAAATTCCTGTTGGTGCCGGTCTACTATTTTCATGATTTGCGCTAATAGTACCTCTGGCTCCAGATTTAGTTTTTTCCTGATTTTATATTTATTGATTGCCGATAAACTTTTCAGGGCAGCCACCCTTACCCTGAAAAACTCATCCAGATTAGAAGAAAAAATACCCAGAAATTTAATGCGGTCGTACAAGGGGACCTCTGGGTTTTTGGCTTCCATCAACACCCGGTAGTTGAAAGATAACCAGCTTAGGTCCCTGTCGAAATAGCGCGGTCGAGTCATTGTTTATCAGTTAGCCCATATCTTAAATAGGGTGTTTAGCTTTATACTTTTTCCTGCAAATTGGCCAGTAGGTAATGATGCTGATTTTGTTTCACTCTCTTTCGAGTCAATGCTGAGGGTAATGTCAATTTTTTTTAAGCTGGCTGTTGGGTCACTTACTGTAATTGCTTTTGTAGTATGATTAATCAGTACCAGGCAGGGGTCGCTTACCTCTACCATTAAATTATTACTGAACGCGAAACTGCCAGCTTTATGAAATACGATTCCGGTAATTTGTAATTCCCGGTGAGTTACCGCCTGAATCTGAACAGTATTAGCAAGTACCGTAACGGAGGCATTCTGGGTATAAGCAGCCATGTCGGATGGGCCACAGCCGGGGACAACAATGTATTGGTAAGATCCCTCCTTAGGATTTAAACCATGTTCAAACCACAGAGAAAACACATTGGACTGATAGACAGAGTCGGCGCCCAGACCAAAAATCCGTTGCAGATGCCCGCTTTGTGCTGCTGCTTTGATGGCTACAGTTTGCTGTGCAGGAAACACATAAGCCACACTGTCGTGCCACACCCAGGATGGGTTTTCCAACGTTTTTTCTTCCTGGGTAAAAGTAGTGCCATCTATCACTACATTTCCTTTTAAAAGGGTTTGGTTAACGCCTGTAACAATGGGGTTTTCGTTCTCAGCCTGAATGCCTGCTCCAAGCGCTACCCATTCCCGGTCGAACCAGAACCATGATTTTTTTGCCTGGGTATCTTTTATATCCAGGTCCATGGTAGAAACGCCATATATACTATCGCTAACCCCGCCCACAAAAGAAGTTGGCTGGGATGACCGCCCCTTACCGCTGAATGCATGGTGCGGACTGGTAACGCCGGGCAACCGCGCCCAATCCCATACCGGGAAGATATCCACATACTCATCGCCTCGCCGGTAGAGGTAGGTAAAACCGTAAGGAAGATAATAACCATACAAATTTTCTGTGTTCACGTCCATCTCCATTCCTACAGTACGCTGTGAGCACATTTTCAGTGAAGTAAAATAAGCATTTCGGTGGTGTGCCGTATAATCAGAACGCCAGAAATGGCGGTTTCCTTTTATATCCTGAGGAGCTTTGTGCAATATACGCTCCCTGGAAACCTGATATTGTTTACGGTACGCCGGATCGGATATGATAAAGTTATCGAGTTGGGGAACAATGGTAGCAGCATCCGGTTCAAAGCCTGAAGACCGGCCTACTTGTCGGCCTCTTACGTTATAATCCAAAGTTCCGTTCCTTATCATCCACCGGGTTCCCTCCAGATAATAATCTCTCAAAATCCGCATGTGTGCCTCGGTAAAAGCAAAACTGGTGCCCTGTACTATAGAAGCCAGCCAGATAGTTTCTCGCAAAAAGTTACTCCCATAACTGCCATTATACAAAAACGGACCATGCTGATGAAAGCTATAATCAGCCTGAATACCTTCCTGGGGTGTAATTTGGACCTGCTGCATTACTCCGGCAACGCCACTGGCGATGCGTTCCGCGTTTTTTTCCAGTACGCCCCGATATAATACCGAAACTGAAACCAGTGTCCGGTTTGATCCGGTCATGGAGGGTGCCGCGGTCAGATCCGCAATCATTTTATCAAGGAGTGTATTATCAATAGTATTTTGTAGCAGAAGGGCGATTACATTAAAATAAAACTGCTTGGCAATATCATTTTTATACCAGTTTTTACAGATAGGATTTACCTGATACCAATACCGAAGGGCGCTTTCAATTCCATTAAGCAGGTTTTTCTGGTGATATAAATTATCTGCTGAGTTCCGGTAGGCATAGGTCATCACCAATATCCGGTCTAAAGCAAGCAGCGGATTCCATTCGTTATCCCGATCGGTATAATCTACATCCGACCAACTGCCATTGGCCTGCAGGTTGGACAGGTAGGTGCCCGCTTTACTGAAATCTGTTTGCGTGTACCGCTCGGTTCTAATAATAAATCCTTTTTTCCGCAAAGCATCATCTATCAGGCGTTGCCTTAATATTTCGATTTCATCATCTGCCGAAAAAACCTTACTGATTATAAATAGCGAGAAAAGGAGTATGGCCCCTGAAGTTCTTATTATGTAGCGTAATATCATGACAGGATTTTCATTAAAGCAGACAACAGCACGGTTGGGCTGCCTCTTTGCCTACATCAATCCAATATAATTATTCTTTAAGGTAATGCAAAAAGAGATGAAAATTTCCTCAAAGCTAACCTGTATTTTCATTCTCTTTCAGCAGAAACGGGTTCTTTCAAAATCAAAAAGCCGGTAAAAGTTGATTTACCGGCTTATTATTTAAACAAATGCTGATAACCTAACTGGCAGTTACCTGCACAGGAACGGATATCTGGGTTTCACCCCAGGCCATATGCATGGTGCTGCCATCGGCACTGAACCAGATGGTAAATGACTCAAAAGTTTTTTCTGCCTTTTCCACAGGCACATCTACTCGCAACACATCTTTGCTTTCGTCGTAGCTATAAGCTCCCCACTGCCCCAATCCGCTATTGAAAATAATAGTCCACTTGTCTTTTTCCGGAACGGCGAACATAGAGTAAGTACCGGCAGCCAACGTTTCGTCGCCAACCATAATATCTTTGGTGGTAGTAATTTCTGTAGCTTCATTAGCCCCTAAACGCCATACTTTGCCATACGCCTCAGTACCTCCAATCATGTTCCGTCCTTTTAATTGTGGCTGACCGTATACCACTTTTACATACGCATCCCCCTTTTTCATGGTAGCCACTGCCATCGGACTAGGCCGGGCTTTGGTGGCAGATCCATCAATTTTAGAAGGATCGGGGGTTACGGCTACATCTTGGGCAAAAGCCGCGGATACGGAGAATACCAATACAGCACTTAGAAACAAGTAAATAATATTTCTTTTCATAATTTTAGAGTTAAGTTAAGTTTTAAAACCGCATACAGTAAAGATAGCTTATTCAGCGTATTTAGCAAAATAAACCTAACCTATCAGATTAAATTTACCTCGGGTGTCAGTTCAATATTAAACTTATCGGTCACCGATTTCAGAATATCAAAAGCCAGCTTTTTTACATCTTCTCCTTTTGCGTTTCCGTAATTTACCAGCACCAAAGCCTGCATTTTGTGCACGCCTACTTCTCCTATTTTTTTTCCTTTCCAGCCACATTTTTCGATAAGCCAGCCAGCAGGCACCTTTACGCCACCATCAGGGAGTTCGTAGCCGGGTACATTTTCATATTCGGCCTGTATGTGCGCATATTGTGAAGCTGTTATTACGGGATTCTTAAAAAAACTGCCTGCATTGCCAATAACAGCCGGATCGGGCAGTTTGCTCTGCCGGACAGAGATTACCGCGTCGCTTACATCACGAATAGTGGGTTGGGCTATTCCTTTTTCCTGTAAGGTAGCCTCTATGGCGCCGTAGGATGTGTTTACCTGATGCGTTTTTGATAGTTTAAATACTACTGAAGTAATTATAAACTGATCTTTTAACTCCAGTTTAAACACGCTTTCTCTGTAACCAAACCGGCAGGCTTTATTGTCAAATGTATGTACTTTACCTGTTAAAATTTCTACGGCTTCCAACGACTCAAACACATCTTTAATTTCAACACCATAGGCTCCAATATTCTGCATGGGGGCAGCGCCCACTGTGCCGGGAATTAATGAAAGATTTTCAATACCTCCCAGTTCTTTTTCGATACAATACAAAACAAACTGATGCCAGTTTTCACCCGCTCCTGCCTTCACCCATACATAGTCGTTATCTTTTCTGATAACCTGAATGCCTTCTATATTAATTTTCAGCACTACACCAGGAAAATCACGGGTAAACAACAGGTTGCTCCCACCGCCCAGTACCAGCAGTGGTGTTTGAGCAGCATGGTTGCTTAAGAAACTCCTTAATTCGTTAACCGTTTTTATTTTAAGAAAATAATTCGCTTTGGCTTCAATACCGAAAGTGTTATAAGGTTTTAAGGAGATATTTCGTTGCGATTCCATATAAGTTTAAAGTGGTAAAAGGTGTAAACTAGCAAAAATATTTCCTAATTTTAATTCTGGATAAATTTTCAATTTTATCTTTAAAACTATGGAAGTTCTTACTGATTTTGAGCAGTTTTTGGCAAACAAAAGGATAGATTCGACAGCATTTAAAAAATCGGAACCGGGTTTATGGCAGGAATTAAAAGATTTGTTTCAACAGGTGCATCCCAATAGTTTTACAGCACAAAAGCTCTTTCTCATCAATGGTATCCGCAGGAAATACATCCTTGCTGAAGAATTTTTGCCCGAAGTAATAACAAAAGAGCCTGCTGATGTTAGAACGGAGGGAAAACCGGTAGCACAAAAACCTAAAACCGGTGCCGTAAAACCGAAGTTTAAAATTCCGATAAGAAAGCCAAAAGAAGATTAATCAGTTGGTTTCAATACTTTCTCCTTTGCTCAGTTCAGCTTTTTCACTTTTCTTGGGCTTGATAGTTTTTTGAGGCGTTTCCTCGTCTGGCTCAGCGGCAGTAGTTTCTTCGGGTCCACTAATAAAATCTTCATACAGATATTCATTAATCTTTCCCCTGATTTCCTTCACTGACAAATTATGAAAAATTTTACCATTTCTGACTACCGACATTTGTCCGGTTTCTTCTGAAACTATCAATATCAAGGTATCAGTAGATTCCGACATACCAATGGCAGCCCGATGGCGCAGGCCAAACTCAGCAGGCAGGTCTTCTTTTTCTGTAACAGGCAAAATGCAACGCGCAGCGATTATTCGTCCATTGTTGATAATAACCGCGCCATCGTGCAGCGGACTATATTTATTAAAAATAGAAAGCAGAATTCTTTTGGATATAACCGCGTCGATCGGGTCGCCTGATTCGGCATAAAACTTCAGCGGCGAATATTTAGAAAACACGATCAGCGCACCCGTATTAGAGCCGCTCATACTTTTGGCAGCATCAATAATAGGAGTAATATTCATCTGGTTGGTCTGGCTTCGCTTCCGCCAGAAGCCCCGAAAAAAATAATCTCTGTTAAAAGAGGTGGTTTTCCCAACAAGCAATAGAAATTTTCTGATTTCCTGTTGAAACAGAATGATCGCTGCCAGCACTCCCACACCCATAAACTGCCCCAATATTCCACTTAACAATTCCATTTGGGCAGCCTTTACTACCAGATACACCAGGTACAACGACAAAAAACCAATAAAAATACTAAGCGCGACACTTCCCTTCATTAGTTTGTATACCTGATAAAGCAACACGCTTACAGCGAGAATGTCTATCACATCTACCCAGCTAATTTCAAGGAATCCAATTTTAAAAAGATATATCAACTGTATGTTAATTTAAAAAGTCTTACCGCCTGTATTGCCTCTTTTACGTCGTGCACTCTCAATATAGATGCCCCATTCATAAGCGCAATTGTGTTTAACACTGTCGTACCATTCAGGGCTTCTTCCACTTGTACTCCAAGCTGCTTGTAAATCATCCCTTTACGCGATAACCCCACCAAAACAGGAAGCTCCAGCATTTGAAGCACGCTTAAATTTTTCAGCAATTCATAGTTCTGCTCAATATTTTTAGCAAATCCGAAACCTGGATCGACAATTACATCTATTATTCCCAAATCTCGCAGTTTTTTTAGTCTTTTTTGAAAAAAATCTAAAATTTCTACAGTCAGATTTTCATATTGAGTCAATTGATTCATAGTTTGAGGTGTTCCCCGCATATGCATCATAATGTAGGGTACCTTTAACCTGGCAACTGTACTGAACATATCGGCATCCAGTTCGCCACCCGAAATATCATTTACCAAACAGGCTCCCGCTTCAACTGCTTCTTTGGCTACCGACGCCCTGAAGGTGTCTATTGATAGATACGTCTTCGGAAACGTTTTTGATATTAGATTAATATTATTTACAACTCTGGTCTTTTCCTCCTCTGCTGATATATCGGTTGCTCCCGGCCTTGAAGAATACCCACCAATATCTATAAAATCAGCGCCTTCCTTCACCATTTTTTCTACCTGATCCAAAATATTCTTTTCTTTTACAAATCTGCTACCTTCGTGAAAAGAATCAGGAGTAATATTAATAATCCCCATTACCTTTGGGGAAGTTAAATCAAATAAATGACCTTTTAAATTCAGATATTTTTTTTCGTAAAGTGTCTTTTCTGTAATTTTCAAGTCAATTATCGTTCCTGTTCAATTAACTATAACAAATATATTTTGAATAATCAAACTTATCACGAATATAAGCAGGTAATCGCATCCTGCCAGGAGGTTTTTAAAAAGAAAACCACAGATTACGG
This sequence comes from Cyclobacteriaceae bacterium, assembly GCA_041745535.1. Lineage (GTDB taxonomy): Bacteria > Bacteroidota > Bacteroidia > Cytophagales > Cyclobacteriaceae > JBGTIS01. The sequence goes on from JBGTIS010000058.1 coordinate 51,265, forward strand.
TACGGCCTGGCGCATCCTCCGGCTTCCCTCCGTAACTGATCAAATTTATATCAAGGCACAACGCATCCGTTCCATTCAGGAAAAGGGTAATCAGCAAATCAACGACAGTATTTCTGATGAGTTTGTAGGCATGATTAATTATTGCATCATCGCGATTTTACAAATGAAGTTACAAAACACTGATAACCTGGATATGAGCTATGAGGTGCTGGAACCTATGTACAATACAGTAGCGGAGGAAACCCTGGCCCTGCTCAAGAATAAAAATCATGACTATGGAGAAGCCTGGCGCGAAATGCGGGTTAGTTCTATTACCGACATTATACTAATGAAGCTGCTGCGGGTAAAGCAAATAGAGGATAATCAGGGAAAAACCCTTATTTCTGAAGGTGTACAGGCAAATTATCAGGACATTATCAATTACTCGGTTTTCGCTTTAATCAAATTGGATTTCGCAAAGAATTAGGCCATTCTAAAATTATTTTTATGAACATTATCGCACAAATTGCCCGTTTTATGGTGGGTATTCTATTTATTTTTTCAGGACTTATCAAAATCAACGATCCTGAGGGCACTGCCATTAAACTGGAAGAATATTTTGAAGTATTTGCTACTGATTTTGCTTCATTTTTTACCATCTTCGTCCCGATTGCCCTTTTTCTTTCCGTTGTGTTGAGCGTGTTAGAGGTAGTATTGGGCGTAGCCGTTTTGCTTAATTACAGAATGCGCATTACTGCGTGGGTTTTGCTTGGGCTGATCGTTTTTTTTACTTTTCTCACTTTTTATTCAGCCTACTTTAATAAAGTAACCGATTGTGGTTGTTTTGGAGATGCCATTAAGCTAACTCCCTGGCAATCATTTATTAAGGACATTGTTTTACTGGTGTTTACGGTTATCATATTCATCTGGAAGGACAAATTTAAACCTGCTTTGTCATTAAAAAAGGCAGATATCGCCATCGGTGTGGTTACGGTGCTCAATATTGTGTTGGCCGTTTATGCCATCAGACACCTTCCTTTTATTGATTTCAGACCTTATAAAATTGGCAATAGTATCCCGCAACAGATGATGCCAGAGGAAGCGCCTATTATTGAATACGTTTTTATTAAAGACGGCAAGGAAGTACGATCGCAAAAATATCTTTCTGCGGATGACGGGTATGAATACAAAAATTCAAGAACAATTAATGAAGATAAATCTATTCCTAAAATCACTGATTTTCAGGTGAGCAGTATTGAAGGAGATGATTTTACTGACCAAGCCATGCAGGGTAATAAATTATTCATAATTATTGTGGATGTGCAAAAGGCTGATGTCGAAGGCGCGGAAAAAATCGTCAATTTGCTGAAAAATATCCCAACTAATATTGAGGCAATGGTACTCACCGCGTCCGGGGAAAAGATTTTTGAACAGTATCGGCACGAGTGGCAGCTTTCTGTGCCTTATTATTATACCGATGCCACCGTATTGAAAGCCATGATCCGTGCTAATCCAGGACTAATGCTGATCCAGGACGGTGTAGTGAAAGGTAAGTGGCATCACAATGATATTCCTCAGGCAGAAACTATCAAAGATTTGGTAAACATCCCTGTTTCGTATGAGCAATAACCTTTATTTAATATCCGGCAGTTTATGAAAGTATTTTTAATTGGTATGCCAGGTTCGGGCAAAAGCACTTTGGGAAAGCAGTTGAGCAAAAAATTAAATAAACTTTTTATTGATCTGGATGAAGAAATTGTAAATGCTGCCGGAATGAGTATCGCGGATATTTTTGACCAATCTGGTGAACCTTATTTTCGCGAACTTGAACATAGGTTATTGAAGGAATCTATTAATCAACATCCCGATTTTGTAATGGCTACCGGCGGGGGAACGCCGTGTTTTTTTGATAATTTGAAAATAATGAAAGCAACAGGAAGAGTCGCTTTTATGAACACCGATTTACAAACCATAAAAAAAAGGCTTATTGACAGTGAAATAGAAAAACGACCCCTCCTGAAAGGATTAAGTCTGCAAAGCTTTGAAGAAGAATTCAATCAGAAATTTCGCAAACGCCTGGAAATTTACCAGCAGGCTCACCTTATTATTAATGAAAAGCAAACGATTCATGAAATTATAAGCCAACTGCTTTAATTAAAAAGCAAATCCTAAAGTTAAGTTAATATAGTTATTCTTTTTGTCGATATTGGCCACTGGTCCGAAACCATCGCTAAACACATATGGACTGATAGAATCCTTTGAAGTTTGGTGTACCAAACTCAGATCCATAAAAAAGTTATTGAGCCGGAACCCTACCCCACCGGTAATAGAAGTTACTGAGCCGTCAAACTCATTATTCTCATAAGGATTTCCCATTTGCGCATAGCCTGCTCTTAGCCGAAATTTGTCGTAACGAAATTCTCCTCCTACTCTTACATTTATCGCTGAAGCGTAAGCTCCCCGGATCACATCATTGTCAGATGAGAACTCATTATTATCAGAACGAAGGTTATTAGTCGCAAAATCAACCCATTCTACATCACCGGTGATAAATCCATTTTTACCAAAAAAGTAGGTAGCGCCACCATTTACCCGCTGTGGAGTTTTCAAACGAAAATCATAATCATTGATAAGTACATCTGTTACTTCCTGATTTAGGGGTCTACCATCTTGTGAATAGGGATGTAGGTAATTATTCCAGTTAGCTACAATATTGTTAGAAAATCTTTCATTCAGGCTGTAGATTGTTGGACTACTATATGAAAGCCCAAATGTCAACTCATTAATGGGGCGGTAAATTATGCCTAAGTTCGCGTTAATGCCTGCACCAGTAAGCTGCCTGGTTTCATTATACGTATAATCATCAATTATAGCATCATCGGCAGCAGGTCTTGTTTCGGTATAAACGCGTTTCTCTTCGTAATCAAGGGTTACAAATCCAATGGATGCTCCCAGATAAACCTTATCGTCAAAGTTACCCCCATAGGCAAAATTCCATTGCGTTTGTCCTCCATTTCGCGTTATTCTCTCTCTTTGGATAGCAGGGTCATTTGGACTTACCGGGTTTAATTGAGTTTTATATATATCTAAAGTATCACCTGTTGCATTATCTGTTACTGGAACACCATTATCATCAAACCAAGGAACAAGATCAATCAGGTATGCATTGAAAAAGGCCTGGGTAATGCTACTTGCGTTATTAATTCCAATTCCATTATCAAGCTCATTATTACCTTTCTCAATCGCGTAATCTACAAAGTCATCAGTACCATTACGGCCTTCGTACGTAATGTCGCTGTTAAAATTATTGATTCGGTTCAGGCTAATGGCAAAAGAACCACCCCGCCATTTACCGGGCACAATATCATCTTTCGAATTATTAAATACAATCCCTACATTCCCGATACCAAACCCGGCATCGTCATTTTCAGCGTTAGCGCCGAAATAAGTTGCTTTGGCATTAAAGAACTGCAACGAAGGGCTAATGGTAAACTCTGACTGATTATAAAAGCCTAAGCCTGCCGGATTACCAGAAGCCGCGCTTATATCTCCCCCCAAAGAAGTTTGGGCACCGCCGATGCTCCACATGCGGGTACTTCCACCAATGGAAGTCTGACTGAATCTAAGTGCATCTTCTACATATTGAGCTTTTACCTGTAAGCCCAAAAAGGTAAAAACAGCACTTAAGAATATTACTGCTTTATTCATTAGTTTTAATTTTATGGACAAAAAAATAGTGTAATAAACCCTATTGGCTAAGGTTCACTACACTACCAACGAAACTCTTTAATTAGTTATTGCCACGTCTGCCTCCGGAAGAACCACTGCTTCTGCTTGGGCTGGGACTTGAATAACTATTGTTACTCCTGCTCGGGCTTGGGCTTGAATAGCTGTTATTGCTTCTGCTTGGACTGGAGTAGCTATTGCTATTACTCCTGCTTGGGCTAGGACTTGAATAACTGTTATTACTCCTGCTTGGGCGTGAATAATCTGAGTTAGACCGGTTACTGGGAGGGCTTGGTCTGCTATAAGTATTCCTGCTGTTGCTGTTACTGTAATTATCTCTGCTTCTGGTAGCAGGGGTAGTACTGTAACGGCTGCTGTTTGCATCTCTAGTAGTGTTACTGTTACTATACCTGGAAGAATTTCTGCTTGATCTGGAATAATATTCGTTCTGACTAGCATTAAAATCACGGTTGTCAAACCTTCTTCCCGAAGTAGATACTCTGCTACCGTTATTGGAACTTCCCTTAGAAGTAGAATTAGCACTCTGGCTTACCCGGCTGGTTCTTGTATACCGATCCCCAGTATTCACAGAGGTACCTACCAGAGATCCTCGTGAAGAAGACCTGCCATATGAGTACCTGCGATTGTTTACAGATTCACCGTTATTTACTATAATTATATTGTTACGATAGCCGGGATAAAATCCGTTGTACAAACCGCTGTAATAACCATTATAGAAACCTCCACCCCAAGGGTTATGGAAACTATTAGAATAAAACGGATCGTATCCAAAACCGTAAGGTGAACCCCAGCTATTTCCAAAGCCAAAGCTTAACCCAATGTAAGGTCTTAAACGCCATGGAGATCTGTAACGGAACGAATTGTAATAAAACGGATCATATCCAAAACCATAAGGTGAGTATCCACTAAAATAAGGATCATAGAAAGGACTTCCGAAACTAGAATAATAGGGAGAAGAATACATGAGGCTATTCCCGTAGAAATTTCCGTTATTTCTTACACGGTTGTTGCCATAAGCGTCATTATACTGTGTATCTTCCCTTTCAAAATCTTCTACGTAATATTCTTCATTGTTTTCCTTGGTATTGTTATCAGCTTTATAACTATTAACAATATCAGGGTTCACATTTTTGGAAGAAACACTTTGATCTTCGTATACATAATTACCTTTTGAAGAGTAATTAGCTTCCGCAGGCTTGTTTAACTCTTTGTAACTGATGGCCTTACGATCTGAAGCATTAAAATAAAGGGGATCATTTTCAGTAGACTGTGCCATCCGTTCAGATGAAACACAAGCTCCCAATCCAATAACGATCGTTAATAAAAATGTTGACGAGATAATACTAGTTTTCATATGATAATCCTCCTAATGGGTTATTTACTAAATTTATACGGCAAATTAACAAAATAGATTTAGAATAAATAACTTTGTTCTGTCAATTATAATATCCATTTTGTAATAAAAAGGTACAAAATTTATACCAAATAAACAAAAAACTTACAATGAGTAAAGGACTCCCTACAAGAAGTGACGATTATTCTTTATGGTACAATGAGTTGGTTAAAAGAGCTGATTTAGCCGAAAATTCACCAGTACGTGGCTGTATGATTATTAAACCGTACGGATATTCAATATGGGAAAAAATGCAGTCAGAACTGGATAGAATGTTTAAAGAAACAGGGCACCAGAATGCATATTTCCCTATTTTTATCCCTAAATCATATTTGAGTAAAGAAGCCAAGCACGTAGAAGGATTCGCAAAAGAATGTGCCATTGTTACCCACCACAGGTTAAAACAAGCTGAGGATGGTAGCGTGGTGGTAGATCCTGACTCAAAACTGGATGAGGAACTTATTGTGAGGCCCACTTCTGAAACGGTAATCTGGAATTCATACAAAAATTGGATACAGTCGTACCGCGACCTGCCTTTGTTGCTCAATCAGTGGGCCAATGTGGTACGATGGGAAATGCGAACCCGGCTTTTTCTCCGAACTTCAGAGTTTTTATGGCAGGAAGGCCATACGGCCCATGCCACTAAGGCTGAAGCCATTTCGGAGGCAGAACAAATGATGAACGTTTATGCGGAATTTGTAGAAGAATTTATGGCTGTGCCGGTTATCCGCGGCATTAAAACTGCCAATGAGCGTTTTGCCGGTGCTGAAGAAACCTACTGTATAGAAACCCTAATGCAGGATGGAAAAGCTTTGCAGGCTGGTACATCCCATTTTCTGGGTCAGAATTTTTCTAAGGCATTTAATGTGCAATTTGCTAATAGAGAAGGCACTATGGATTACGTATGGGGTACTTCCTGGGGAGTAAGCACCCGGTTAATGGGAGCGCTTATTATGTCGCACTCCGACGACCAGGGACTGGTATTACCTCCTAAACTAGCGCCTGTTCAGGTAGTTATTGTGCCTATTTTCCGAACCGAAGAAGAACTGTCCGCAATTTCAGCAAAAGTGGATGAGATCAAAAAGAATTTTTCCGCAAAAGGTATTACCGTAAAGTTTGATAACAGAGATACACAGAAACCAGGATGGAAATTCGCTGAATACGAATTAAAAGGTGTTCCTATTCGAATTGCTATTGGTCCACGCGACCTCGAAAATGGAACCGTGGAAATTACCCGAAGAGATACCCGTGAAAAATCCATTTATGAAGTTAATGAAGGTTTAAGCGATGTAGTAGCTGACTTACTGGATAAAATGCAAAAAAACATATTTGATGTAGCCAAAAAACACCTTGTTGAAAGCACTGTAAAGGTTGACACTTACGATGAGTTTAAAAAGATATTGGAAGAAAAAGGAGGTTTTTTATTGGCACACTGGGATGGGAGCAGCGAAACAGAAGAAAAAATAAAAGAAGAGACCAAAGCCACTATCCGGTGTATTTTACTTGATAGTGAGCAGGAAGCAGGCAAATGCATCTACTCTGGAAAACCATCCTCTCAAAGAGTGCTTTTCGCAAAGGCCTATTAAATTAGATATTCACAAAATAAATCCCGATTTTAGAAAACTATTATGAAGTAATAAAACAGAAACCCTTAATAACAAAACAATTGTTATGAGTTGGTTATTAATAAGTGCCCTCTTATCATTAGGGCTTTTGTTCTTTGTGCTGGAATTAATATTTGTACCCGGTACAACTGTGGTAGGTATTATCGGGGTCATTTTAACCCTAACCGGTATCTTTTTTTCTTTCCGGGATTTTGGGGTAACTTGGGGACTTATAATTACCGGCCTAACCATATTAGTGAATTTTGTTGCCCTGTTAGTTGCCCTGAAATCAAATACATGGGAGAAGTTGGGGCTTAAAAACACCAGCGTAGGCAGGGTTAACGATAACATTATTTATAATTTAAATGAAGGTGACATTGGTAAAACTATTTCTGCCTTGCGGCCATCTGGTAAGGTTGAATTCAAAGAGCAGTTAGTAGAAGCTAGTACCCATGGTGAATATGTGGATGCCGGGCATACAGTTCGTATTATTGAAATTCGTGATAAAACTATATTTGTAGAAACTTTAAATAAATACCAGCAGCAATTTAAACCTTAACCACACTATGGATCAACTCTTGCTTTTAGCAATTATTATCGGGGGAATTATTCTGTTCTTTGTATTCCTCTACTTTATTCCCATAAATCTATGGATAACCGCTATTTTTTCGGGCGTAAAAGTTGGCTTGCTGGAACTTGTATTTATGAGAATCAGGAAAGTTCCACCGGGTATTATCGTTCGAGAAATGATAACAGCCACCAAAGCAGGTTTAAATGTTACCATTGCTGAACTGGAAACCCATTACCTGGCTGGCGGAAATGTTCCTACAGTAATTAAAGCCTTAATTTCAGCGGATAAAGCTAATATTAGACTCACCTTTCAACAAGCCACTGCTATTGATCTGGCCGGTCGTGATGTGTTTGAAGCGGTTCAGATTTCCGTAAACCCTAAAGTAATCAATACGCCCGAAGTATCGGCAGTAGCACAGGATGGCATCCAATTGATGGCCAAGGCAAGGGTAACCGTAAGAGCTAATATTGAGCAATTGGTTGGTGGCGCCGGTGAAGAAACCATTCTGGCCAGGGTTGGGGAAGGTATTGTCACCTCTATTGGCTCGGCCTTAGAATACGCCCAGGTACTAGAAAATCCTGATAAAATTTCAAAACTGGTGCTGGAGCGTGGCCTTGATGCAGGCACTGCTTTTACTATTCTTTCTATTGATATAGCAGATGTTAATGTTGGTACCAACATTGGCGCAAAACTACAGATTGACCAGGCCAATGCCGATTTAAAAGTAGCCGAGGCAAAAGCTGAAGAAAGACGCGCGATGGCACTTGCGTTTGAGCAGGAAATGAAAGCCAAGTCTCAGGAAGCAAGGGCCAAGGTGATAGAGGCGGAAGCTGAAATTCCAAAAGCCATAGCCGAAGCCTTTAACAGTGGGAAACTAGGGATTATGGATTATTATCGCATGCAAAACATCCAAGCTGATACCGATATGAGAAAATCGATTTCCGATGAAGGGGAAACGGACAAAAAAGGAAGTAAAGTTGATGAATAAAATTTCATCAATCGCCTAACTGATTAGTTTGGTATTGGTTTGGTTTCCCAGGTAGCTTTTTCCAATCCTAGATAAATTTCATTATACGCATCATAAATCAGCGTATCGTATTTAAGAGGAATCTTGTTTTCACCAAATTTAGTTACCAACCCATAGTTATCATCTCTGGTAATAATTACATAATTGTTACCCAAATCCTGTAATTTGTCGTATTTTGGGTAAATTAAAAGCTTTCCTTCGCTGCTTACCAAACCCACATTTTTTATATCAGAATCACTGGTCTTGGCGCGTTCTACTATATAGTTACCAGTAACAGTACGGTTTATTTTGCTATACACCAAAGGCAGAATGGTTTCCCCTGACTTGTTAACCAGTCCGAATTTACCATTTAATTCAACTATGGCCAGTTGCCCTTTAAAGGAGTAAGCCCTATCAAACTGGGGCTGAACCACCAGTTTTTCGCTTTTATTGATGTACCCCCATTTTCCCATAATTTTTACAGCAGACAAACCACTCTGAAAGCTTGTAATTGAATCGTACCGGTTGGCAATCCGTAACCGCCCCAACGCATCAACAAAACCAAATTTATTGTTAATTTTAACGCCCATATATTCATCACTCATTGGTTGCAGTTCTTGGAAGGTGTTATTGGTATTTTTCAGTATTTTTCCGGTTTTACTTAAAATTCCCCACTTATCTTCTTTATTAAAAATATAAACGGTGTCTTCCTGCAACTGGGAAATACTATCATGCTTGGTTTCGAGCATGCGTTTTCCTTCATAACTTACCAAACCATAGTTTCCGTTTGCGTCTTTTTCCCAAACTGTATTGCCATTATCAATTAGTTCGGCATAGGTACTGTACACTTCATCCTCATTGCTGTTGATTAATCCGTAAGCGGTGGTAGCGTATTGCTTATCAGTCCGGAAAATGTAAAGGTTATCGTTAATATACTGAAGCTGTAGCTTTACTCCATTTTTTTTAAACGGTTTCACCAGCCACGCTCCGGTGGTATCAATAATGCCCTGTCCTTCAATAAAATCCACTCTTGCTTTGCCCTCCCGGAAGGGCGCCGCCTCAATGTACTGGCAGGGTACTATCTCTTCCCCTTTGGCATTAATAAAACCCCAGTGATTTTTTCGTTTTACCACGAAAAATCCGTCACTGCTCTTTTCAATTTTCTGATACGAATAATAGGTCAGTTTTCGACCTTCCTTATCGAATACCGCCCATGCTTTTTCACCCTGAGAAGTTCCTATATCTTTGCAGGCAACTACATAGCCATTATCGACAAACAGAGAATCATATACAGGCTCAAGAATAACCCGTTGCTCATCAGCCTTTTCTAACAACATCACACCATATTTCCCATTTCTTTTAAGAATAGCAAAATCATTTTCCAGGGCATGGATTTGCCATTGGTCAGAAACCAGCATGTTGCCTTTCAAGTTGACGAAATTCTCTATTTTATCATCAATAAATATTTTAAAAATACCTTTTCCTGCTGGCTGGATGCTATCATAATTCAAATGACCGGTAATTTGATTTTCTTTATTGATAAGATACCATTTGTTGAAAGGTAAAGCGCTTACCGTATTATCCGGATTAACCCTGATTCTATCGTATTCGGGTCGCACCAGCATAACCCCATCTTCCCGGATCAGACCTTGTCGCCCACCCACAAAAACAACTGCAAGCCGATTTTGAAAGACAGAAATGCTGTCATAAACAAAAGAAGTTAAAGGTTTCCCTTCTACTGTAAAAATTCCTGCTTTCCCGGCGGCATTCTTAACAGCATATGTTTGCCGCGAAAGCTGGCTCATCCCCGAGTATTTAAATTCAATAAATGCATTCCCTTTCAAATTAATTAATCCGTAAAGGGGGCCTTCGCTTTGCAAGGTAGAAGCAACCAGAAAGTTACCACTCGGTTGTAGGGAATGGTAACGGAAAGGTAGAATTTCTTTGCCATTGGTATCAATCACACCAAATTCCCGACCATTTCTCCCTTTCTTTCCACGAGAAGCTATAATATAGTTATCATTATAAGGAAGCAAGCTTGTGAATTCAGCCCCCGTAACTTTTTCATTTTTCAGGTTGAGTAATCCCCAATGATATCCCTCTCGGTAACCAATTACTTTGTTAAACACTTCGGGCAATCCTTTGCTCCACCCCAGGTCGTCGTAAGCAATTGGAATAATGACCTGACCCTCTTCGTCAAACATACCTTTTTTATTGTTTTTTTCAACAATAGTAAAAGTATGGTCAGATAAGGTGGTCTTATGTGAAAAACGATGGTCCTCAACATTTGTGGTCATCATTGGTTGTATCAATAAAAAAAAAGTAGCGAAAGCTAAAAATAACGCTTGGCGAAAAATGCAGTAAAACATTAAAATTGATCTCTTATTCGGTAAGAAAATTACACCCTGGCAATATAATGCAAAAATTTCTGGGTTTGTGCTTACAATTTTAATATTTATTACATATTCCTTTACATTGCAAAAAAATCCTAACAAATATTGTTTGTGACCTTCTTTCGTGAATTACTCAACTTTTTTATAACCCGCAAAAAAGAAATTTTTGAGCAAACCATTGAACATATTTGGATAACGCTTATTTCACTGATTATTGCAACGCTAATAGGTGTTACAATAGGTATTTTGCTTACCCGATTTAAAAAGTTTACTTCCCCGGTATTGGGCTTTGTAAATATTATTCAAACTATACCCAGTTTGGCATTATTAGGATTTTTGTTGCCCATTTTTGGAATTGGAGCCCTTCCAGCCATTATTGCGCTTTTTTTATATGCTTTATTACCTATCGTAAGAAACACGTATACCGGTATAAAAGAAATCAACCCATCGGTAACTGAGGCAGCCAGAGGCATGGGACTTTCTGACATGCAAAGGCTTACGAAAGTTGAACTACCCCTGGCGATTCCTACAATTTTCGCGGGCATTCGAACTGCCATGGTGATTAATATTGGAATTGCTACACTTTGCGCGCTTATCGCCGCAGGCGGTTTAGGTGAATTTATTTTTAGAGGGATCGCGCTCAATAATGTAACCATGATTCTGGCAGGAGCCATTCCTGCCTCCTTGCTCGCCATCACTTTTGATTTTCTCTTAAGCATTATACAAAAACATATTACGCGGATTATTAAACCAGTACTTGTTGTTTTTTCATGTATGGGTTTACTGGCTATTGCATATTCATTTATTGGTGAGATTAAAAATCAGGACCAGTTTATTGCCGGATTTAATTCAGAATTTTTAGAGCGGGAAGATGGCTACCAGGGACTTAGAAAAGCTTACCCATTTTCTTTAAATATTGAAGAAATGGATATTGGTTTAATGTATGAAGCCATTAACAGTAAAAAAGTGGATTTAATAAGTGGGTTTTCTACCGATGGCCGAATTAAAGCCTATAATTTACGCGTACTTGATGACGACAAGGCATACTTTCCGCCTTATTATGCGGCACCGATTATCAGAACACATACTTTGCGAAAGTACCCTGAAATTAAAGAGATATTAGAAAAAACAGCAGGAAAAATATCTGAAAACGAAATGCGGCAAATGAATTATGAGGTAGATGTTGGTAAAAGTTCACCCCGGAAAGTCGCTGAAGCCTTTCTTAAAAAAGCAAATCTTAAAGTAGTGGCGAAAAAAAATCACACGCCTGATATCACAATAGGTTCAAAAAATTTTACGGAGAGTTTTATCCTGGCTGAGCTTTATGCCATTTTGATTGAAAGCTACTCAGACCTAACTATTGAGTTGAAAGAAGGCTTTGGAGGAACAAAATTAATTTTTGATGCAATGAAAAATGGCAGTATTGATATATATCCTGAATATACGGGTACTGCTTTGCTGGTTCTTCTCAAACCCCAGCCCGCTGTGATGCGGGAAATTATACGAGATGAGGAAAAGGTTTATGAATATGTAAAACAAAATTCGAAAGAGGAATTTAATGTAACCTGGTTACGCCCTCACGGATTCAACAACACAACGGCCCTAATGATGCGGGAAAAAGACGCGGAAGCGCTTCATATCAGTTCTATTTCGGATTTGAATATCTATTTGGATAAAAAATAGATTAGCGCAATTCACTGTATTTTTGAGCAATATAAGCAACAGATTCTTTTAACTCATTCAACTCTTTTTCGCATAATGATTTATAAGGCTCTTCCATTCGGGAAACCTGTATCAAACCTTCAACCCGATTAATATCACCCAGGAAGCGCTGATGATGTATGTCGTGTACTAGTCCATCGTGCAGTACTTTATAATCGACAGGTTTATCCAGGTAATAGTTTCTGATATATCGGATGCATAAGAAGAAAAACAAAAATACTATTAAAGAAGCAAAGATATCGAATATAACTGGCGTCTCATTATAGAAAGGTAAAGTCATATAAGCCAGATACAAACAATAAAATAGTACTGTTAATGAAATAATTTGTAACGCATAATCCTTTCTAGGAATGGTAAAAAACCAGGCGATAGTTAATATAACAGAAATAAAACTAGTCCCAAAGTGGTAAACGAAAATGCTCAGATCGTAATAGGGTGGAAGTTCAATGCCTTCCGGAATGAATCGCCAAGCATTATTGATAATCGGAATTGCCAATACCAAAATCATACTCGTTACTTTCCGGCGGTCTTTAAGCAAAAACTCAAAACTTTTGTCGGTGTATCTAATTTTGGGTTGATTGATGATAGTTCTATTTCCGTTTATTGTGTCTTTTGATTCACTTACTTTTACCATATCTCAAATTAAATGGATTATTTAGTGGTGGAAGCATGTATTCTTTTGCAATAAAGTTACATCCTGTAGAAAACCTTAAAAGTCGCATATTTTTTTCGCAAATCTATATTTTTCTAGCAAAAACTTACATCTACATAAAACTTTATAGTAGAGTTTTGCGCATAATTGGCACATTAATATTACATACAATATAAATCATCAGTTTTCTTGATTTTACCATACACAGAGAAAGAAACACTATTTAAAATGGTATAAATAATATTAGTATTTCTCAAAATTAACACAAATCTATTTAAAACGAATGCCTTATGTTATAAAATACCTTGCTCAAGTAAGAATCATCTCCTCTCATTAGCTTATCAAATTGAAAAATAATAAAAAAACCAAAACATTACTACCAAATACTCAAGCTTTTGTCGCGAATAATATTACACATGTAATTTTTTAGATAAAATTATATAAATTTGACTAAATCATTAAGTAAAAATTTATTTATCACCCTTTAATATATATAATTATGAAAGCATTTGTCCAGAAATTTTCAAAAGCATTATTCGCGTTTGCGGCAACTACTATTCTCCTAGCCGCATGTGAAAGCGATATTATACAACCAGACCATAAACTTGGTACACCTGACAAGAGTAAGTTAATAATTCCCAAGAAAGACGGTTAATGAAATTTTGCTAATAATCATATCCTCCTGATCTCCCAATCAGGAGGTTGAATTTTTTAGCAAGCCAATTCCCGCAATCAATTTAAGTTATTAAATTTTATTTTAATAATTATTAAAATAAAATTTGGTAAAGATGCGTTTAATAAAACTTTAAATTAGATATTAAATTTTAAATATCAGTGTATTTGAGTTTAATTCAAATAATGATTGACCCAAATTACTACAGTCTATTAAGTTTTTCTGATTGTATTTTTCGAAACTCAGACAAGTTTTTTGTATTTTACCCTTTTAGGCGCAATATCACCCAACCGCTTTTTTCTATTTTCCTCATAATCAGAGAAATTGCCTTCAAACCAATATACCTGAGAATCGCCTTCAAAGGCCAGAATATGAGTAGCGATCCGGTCTAAAAACCAACGATCGTGTGATATAATAACCGCGCATCCGCCAAAATTTTCCAGTGCGTCTTCTAACGCTCGTAGCGTATTTACATCTAAATCGTTGGTGGGTTCGTCGAGCAGCAACAAGTTGGCACTTTGTTTTAAGGCCATTGCCAAATGTACACGATTTCGTTCTCCACCTGACAAGGCACCTATTTTCTTTTCCTGGTCAGTGCCACTAAAATTAAACCGGCTTACATAAGCCCTGGAGTTAATTTCTCTTCCACCCAAATTGATTAACTCATTACCATCTGAAATAGCTTCCCAAACAGTTTTTTCAGGAATTAAATTATCATGTTCCTGATCCACGTAGGCAATTTCCACGGTTGGCCCAACAATCAGTTCTCCGGCATCAGCTTTTTCTTTTTTTGTAATTAATTTAAAAAGGGTAGTTTTGCCGGCACCATTCGGCCCTATTACTCCTATAATACCCCCCTGAGGCAAAGAAAAGTCCATATTTTCGAACAATAACTTTCCATCAAAAGCTTTCGATACCTGATTCGCTTCAATTACTTTTGTTCCTAGGCGTGGTCCGGGTGGAATAAATAATTCTAGCTTTGCTTCTTTTTCTTTTGCTTCTTCGCCAACCAGTTTATCATAGGCATTCAAACGAGCTTTTCCCTTTGCCTGACGAGCTTTTGGAGACATGCGTATCCACTCCAGTTCCCTTTGCAGTGTTTTTTGCCTTTTCGATTCTGATTTTTCTTCCTTAGCCAATCGTTGTTGCTTTTGCTCTAACCAGGAGGAGTAATTGCCTTTCCATGGAATTCCTTCGCCCCGATCGAGTTCTAAAATCCAACCAGCCACATTATCCAGGAAATAGCGGTCGTGGGTTACGGCAATCACAGTTCCCGGATACTGTTGCAAATACTGTTCGAGCCATAATACAGATTCGGCATCCAAATGGTTGGTAGGTTCATCCAGCAACAGTACATCAGGTTGCCTTAATAACAACCGGCATAAGGCTACTCTCCTTTTCTCACCACCAGAAAGGACACCAATTTTTGCATCAGCAGGTGGCGTTCTGAGCGCATCCATTGCCTTATCCAGTCGACTGTCCAGTTCCCAGCCGCCCAACTGCTCAATTTTTTCCTGTACGGCTCCCTGCTTTTCTATCAGTTTCTCCATCGAGTCCGGGTTTTCCAGTATTTCCGGATCAGCGAATTTATTATTAATATCTTCGTATTCTTTGAGCAAGTCAACTACTTCTTGTACACCCTCTTCCACGATCTCTCTCACGGTTTTATCAGGATCTAATCGCGGCTCCTGTTCCAGCATTTCAACTGTGTAACCTGAGGAAAAGGCTACTTCACCTAAATAATCTTTTTCTATTCCGGCAATAATTTTCAGCAACGAAGATTTCCCTGATCCATTAAGACCAATAACTCCGATTTTTGCGCCATAGAAAAAAGATAAATAAATATTTTTAAGTACTTGCTTTTTAGGAGGGTATATTTTACCTACACCCGACATAGAAAAAATAATTTTTTCGTTGCTCATTTTATTATAATTTATTATATAGTTTGCAATGTTGTAAAAAAAGCTCTTTAATGAGCAAAAAGTATTTAAATTTTAGGGTGGAAAAATAAATTAAAAAAAGTTTAAGTGAAAATTGAAGTGTTCTAGTTCATCTTAACTTTCATTTTTATAATTTTGCGCCCCTTAAGTAAGTTAATATATAAATATTGTTTTTTGCTATGGAGCAAAAAAATTCATTTGGTTTTATACAGAACGGCAAAATATTTCGTAAAGGTTTCCTTAATTACCCTGACCGTGAGATCGGCGAGGTTCGAGGAAGCGAAGAAGAAACCGTGAAATATTTTGAAAACAGGTTCTTACTGGCAAAATCTAAGGTAGAAAATCTGGAAGTAGCTATAGAAGAATCTGAAAATAAAGGTTCCTATCTGATGAAGCTTATTCACTTGCGTGAAAAGCTGGCTAATTTCGATGCGCTTGGCGATTATGAAATTCTTTTTCAGAAATTAGATAAACAGGAAGAAAACCTGCGTACGATTATAACTGATAACCGGGCGAAAAATCTGGAAATCAAGCAGGCATTAATCGCCGAAGCAGAACCTTATGAGCATAGCTCTGACTGGAAGGAAGCTTTCGAGAAGCTGAAAGAAATTAAAACGAAGTGGATCAAGACCGGGAATGTGGACGAAGACCAGCACGAAGCTATAGAATCCAGGTTTAATGGAATCATGAATTCTTTTTTCGAGAGAAGAAATGAATTCTTTTTGCAGAAAAAGAATATGATCAGAGACCGGGTGGCGAAGTATGAAAGAGTAGTTAGCCAGATGCAGATCTACGTGAACAGGGCAGACAAAAGCGCAGCAGTGAATGAAGTAAAACAATTACAGGTAGAATGGAAAAGCTTGGGACCCATTCCCATGAAAACTAAAAAATTTCTTTTCAAGCGATTTCAGATGCTTGGCAATATTTTCTTTAGAGAATTAAAAAATGAAAGATCAGGAGGAAATAGCCCTGAAGATAGTATTCAGATAAAGCAAAGAATTATTGAGAAAGCACAGAAACTTGCCAATGATGATGAGGGTGATTCCATTGAAGAGGTAAAAAGGCTGAAATACGAATGGAAAAATTCAGGAATGGTGCCTAAAGATAAAGCACGCGAATTAACTATTAATTTTAACAAAGCATGCGATCTTGCTATTGAAAAGAGTTTTCTGAACCGGATTGCCAAAGCAAAACACCAGTCTTTTGACCAAAAGGAAGAAAAAGAAAAATTAGAAATAAAAATTGAAATTCTGAATAACTTATTGGTCAGAGATGAGAGAGAATTAAATATTATTCTGGAAAATTCTGAAAAATTCAACAAACCCGCCTATCTCGACAAACAATTGTCGGATAAAATCAAGATTCAACAAAGAAAAGTGATGGTTAAGAAAACCCTTTTACTGGAATTGAAAGGAAAATTAAGATAATTGACATTGTTATTTTAAAAAAATTTACTATCCTGTGAACTTTTTTTTTAAGATTCGTATTAACCACATAACTAAATATTTACTGCCTTTTTATCAATGAAGTTGGTAAGAATTTTGTCGTGATAAAATTGTTTCTATATTTATTGTAATTATTTTGATTAGTAATATTTTTAAAAAGATAAAAAATGTATTGGACATTAGAATTAGCTTCATATTTAGAAGATGCACCCTGGCCAGCTACTAAAGAAGAATTAATAGACTTCTCTATTCGTTCAGGGGCACCGCTTGAGGTTGTTGAAAATTTGCAAGAGTTAGAAGATGACGGACAACCTTATGAAAATATTGAAGAAATTTGGCCTGATTATCCTACTAAAGAAGATTTTTTCTTTAACGAGGATGAATATTAGTTCTAATCTTTTTCTTAATATATAAAAAGGTTAATCTTCTTTAGCAGAAATCGCTCTTTTAGATTGTAAAAGAGCTTCCGCGATTTTTAAATCTTCTTGTGTGGTTATTTTGATATTTCTGTAATCTCCTTCGATCAAGTAGATGGGATAACCTGCCATTTCAGCAACTGTGGCATCATCTGAATATTCTTTCTCAACTTTTTGATAAGCATGTTTTATTAGCGAAACGTTAAACGTTTGGGGGGTTTGCACTAATCTGTATTCGTCTCTGTTCAGCGACATGGTTCCGTGGTTATTAATTTTTCTGATAGAGTCTTTTAACTTTACCGTGGCAATCGCAGATCCTGATTTTGCGGCTACCATAAATGACTCTTCAATAATTTCACCACTAACTAATGGCCGTACACCATCGTGGATAGCTACCAAACCCTTGTGGGAAGTAATAGCATCTAACCCGTTTCTTACAGAAGCACTCCGCGTTTCCCCTCCCGAAACACATTGGTGAGGAATAGTAAACAAATGTTGCTCGCACAGGCGATTCCAGCGGTTAAGTTCCATTGCAGGTAAAACCAAAATTATTCTGACTGAGCTTGAAAAGTTATGGAATGCACTAATGGTGTGCATTAAGATAGGTTTACCGTCAACTAATATGAATTGCTTAGGTAAACTTTGGTTCATTCGCGACCCTGTTCCCCCTGCCATAATAATAGCATATCGTTCCATATCTTGCTTTGTCATATTAATTCATCAGGCAAAACAGAATCGGCTCAAAACGCCCACTTACTAAATTATAAGCATGGCATCGCCATAACTGAAAAAACGGTATTTTTCCTTGATCGCGATTTGGTAAGCTTCCATTACCAGGTCGTAACCTCCAAAAGCACAGGCCATCATCAGTAAAGTAGACTCTGGTAAATGAAAATTGGTAATTAATGAATTACAAATTTTGAATTCATAAGGAGGAAAGATAAACTTATCGGTCCATCCGCTGTTAGCTTTTAGCCTGCCATTGGCAGAAACGGAAGATTCCAGCGTGCGCATAGTAGTGGTTCCTACGGCACAAATTCGCTTTTTTTCATCTAGTGCTTGGTTGACGTAATTAGCTGTTTTTGGCTCAATTCTGAAATTCTCAGAATCCATTTTGTGCTTTGTAAGGTCTTCTACATCAACCGACCTGAAAGTACCTAAGCCCACATGCAGTGTAATTGGAGATACGTGTACACCTTTAATCTCAAGGCGCTTCAACAATTGCATCGTGAAGTGTAACCCAGCGGTAGGGGCAGCTACAGCACCTACATGCTTGGCATATATGGTTTGAAACCTTTCTTTATCGTCAGGTTCTACTTTCCGGCGAATGTATTTAGGCAAAGGAGTTTCCCCAAGTTGATCAATCATTTTATAAAAATCAACCTCTTCACTATCGTATAAAAACCGAATGGTTCGCCCACGGGAAGTTGTATTATCAATTACTTCAGCAACCAGTTCGCCATCGCCAAAATACAACTTATTTCCAACCCTGATTTTACGGGCAGGATCCACCAGTACATCCCAAAGATGCATTTCTCTATTCAGTTCGCGTAACAGAAAAACTTCAATTTTTGCCCCTGTTTTTTCTTTATTTCCATACAGCCTGGCAGGAAATACTTTGGTATCGTTAACCACCAAAACGTCATCTTCATTAAAGTAATCAATTACATTCTTAAATACTTTGTGCTCTATTTTGCCGCTGTCTCTGTGAATTACCATTAGGCGTGATTCATCTCTATTCTCGGCAGGGTGTTGGGCAATTAAGTCGGAAGGTAAATCGATCTTAAAAGCAGATAGTTTCATAAATTGAAGTTCAAAGGGTATGATATGAGTAAAAAGGTTTTTTACCTTTTTGTCACTAGTTTTACAATTAAAATTGCGAATTTAAGCAATTGTTTTCAATTCAGGATTATACTAAGCCATATTTATAAAATTTCTAAAGGGTATACCAGTTTAACAGCATTCATTCTATTAATTCTTAGCCTATGATCTTTTTAAGATTAGTTGTGGAAAGTTTCTTATTTGCCGGCCGCTCATTACAGGAAAATTCACTGAGAACCATATTATCTTTGTTAGGAGTTACTGTAGGCATTTTTGCCATTATCAGCGTTTTTACTATTGTTGATTCGCTGGAAAGAAGCATTAAAGATAGTATGTCATTTTTGGGTGACAAAGTGATCAGAATAGAAAAGTGGCCCTGGCTGTTTGAGGATAATTATCCGTGGTGGAAATATTTCAAAAGGCCAAATGTTACCATAAGCGAATATGAATACCTGAGTGGAAATGTAAAATTCGCCTCTGGTATCTGCATTTTCGCGGAAAAATCAAATTCTTTGGTGCAATACAGGAACAATACTAAAAGTGAAGTAAACCTTACTGGTATTTCTTTACCTTACAATAAAGTATTTGATGTTCCTGTTCAGGTTGGTCGGTATTTTTCTGTTCAGGAAGTAGAAAGAGCTTCTAATGTAGCCATTATCGGCACTAACATAGCCCAGTCGTTATTCCTTAACGGTGAACCGATGGGAAAAGAGCTTAAAATTAACGGTTTAAAATTCAGGGTGATAGGCATACTTGAACAACAGGGTGAGAATTTCATTGATGCTCCCAGTATTGATGACAACTGCTTTATTCCTTACGGAAGCTTTTTGAAACTTTATGAAGCCAATAACGCACAAGGAGGATTAGGTTCAGCGATCGCCCTGAAGGCCTTTCAGGAAGACAAAGGAGGCCGACAATTAGAATATGAACTGGAAGGTTTGATGCGAAAGAAAAGAGCCTTGCGTCCTATGGAGGAAAATAATTTCGCAATTAACCGAACAGAAGCATTTGA
This sequence comes from Cyclobacteriaceae bacterium, assembly GCA_041745535.1. GTDB lineage: Bacteria > Bacteroidota > Bacteroidia > Cytophagales > Cyclobacteriaceae > JBGTIS01. The sequence goes on from JBGTIS010000058.1 coordinate 71,639, forward strand.
GAAAGTATTGGATAATATTTTTGGCATTATTGGGATTGCTGGCGGGGTAATCGGAAGTTTTTCAATTTTAGTCGGAGGGTTTGGCATTGCTAATATTATGTTCGTTTCTGTAAAAGAAAGAACATCAATCATAGGTATTCAGAAATCATTGGGTGCCAAAAGCTACTTTATCCTTTTTCAGTTTTTGTTTGAATCGGTATTTTTAAGTTTGTTGGGTGGGGTGTTCGGCCTTTTTATGGTTTATATTATTACTTTCATTCATTTAGGAAGTCTTGAATTAGAACTTACACTCAAAAACGTAATATTAGGATTAAGCATTTCCAGTGTTATCGGTATTGTATCCGGAATTTTACCAGCACTGATGGCCTCACGGCTTGATCCCGTAGAAGCAATTCGGTCATAAAAAAAGCTCCAATTAAGGAGCTTTTCTACATTTTGACCATTAGTTCTAAGAAAACAATTTTTTCACCTTCTGGCTAACTTCTTCTTCTTTTCCGCTTTTATAATAGCTATGCGCATTATCCAGATAGCCATATCCGTAGCTTGAAGTGCGCCTTACATCATTGAAGAGTATATTCAGATTTTTTACCTTGCTATTTTTGCGTAAATCTTTTATGCCATCCAATGCGTTTTTGCTGGTATAGTTAAACCTGACCACAAAAATGTTGATATCAAAATATTTTAACAACACGTAATAATCGGCCACATAGGCTACCGGAGGTGTATCTACAATAATTACGTCGTACCGCATTTTCAATTCAGCCATCAGGCGATCCATATTCGGATTTTCAAATAAATGTACCGGATCGCTGTGTATCACTCCAGGGGTAATTACATGCAGGTTTTTAATGCTGGTAGGCTGAATAATATTTTCCAGAGAAGCCTGGCCTTCCATAAAATCAGCCAACCCCGTTTCGTGCACATTAAAGTATTCCAAAAGCTTAGGCTTCCTTAAATCGCCACCAATTAATAAGGTCCTTTTACCTGATTCGGCAAAGGCCACACTTATATTGGAGGAACAGAAAGTTTTTCCCTCTCCCGAAATTGAAGAAGTAACACCAATTATCTGACTGGTGTCTGCCTGATGAAAATACTGAAGATTAATACGCGCAAATTTGAACGATTCAGAAACGGCCGAATTAGGATATTGCCTGCTTACCAGTTTAGCATCTTTCGCGCCATTTGAAATCATCCCTAACAAAGGAACCTGCGTCCGTTTTTCCAATTCAACTTTATCGGTAATGTTGTTATTGGCAGTATCTTTAAGCATAATAAACGCTAGTGGCATCATAAAGCCAATCAGGATAGAAAGGGCATAAATTAAGCCCTGGTTGGGCCATGCCGGACCACCGCCTAACAAACGGGCATCGTCAATGACGTCAATATTGGCAATATTAGTTGCCAATGACATTTCCGCTTCTGCTCTTTTATCAACCAGGTAATTATATTTTTGCGTAAAATATTCAAATCCCCGTTCTAACACAGCTAATTTCCGTTCATCTTGCGGCAATGACTTTATATCACCATTTAACCGATAAGTTCGCTGATTAACACTCCCTATACTGCTATTGATCGCGGAAATAGAATTGGTAAGATTCTCTACCAATACCTCTTTAAGATTATCCAATTCTGCTTCCCTTTGCTGAAGCAATGGATTTCCTTCTTTTGCATTCATTCGCAACGATTCGTAGCGGGTGTACAAATCAATATACTTTGGAATCAGGTCGTTAAATACCGGATCATTAATACCTGCAGCTGCCGGCGCTATAATTCTATTTGAAGTCTCACCACTGCGTAAATAATTTAAAGTATTTTTATAGTAGTCAAGCTTATCCTCAAGCATAGATCTTTCCTGGTCTAGCCTACCCAATTGGTCAACTACCGCACTTTTAGCGTAGCCAATATCCAAAATATTATTTGAGGTTTTGAAAGACTGTAAAGCCAGCTGAGCATCTTTAAGAGAGTCACTAATAGCAGCAATCTGCATGTCAAGAAAGTTTATCGAGCTTATTCCTTTCTGATTTTTCTTTTGCAATTGTTCATCGGCATAGGTTTCGATCAGGGTGTTTAAAAATAACTGCCCTTTTGATGGTACTTTGTCCGTTAACTGAAGGGAAAGGGTGCCTGCGTTTTTATCCTGCGTTTCTAAAGGTTCAACCGTTAAATTAGCACGATATCTTCCTACCAGATCGGAATTCCTGTGCAACATAAAACAAAGATCTTCGCTCTGGTTAATTACACCATTTTTATTTGGTAATAATTTAAAGCTTAGAAAATCGCTATTGAAAGATTCATTAATATTGATTACCTGATCAATATCTATTTCAGGCACCACAGATACTCTTCCCGTGGCGTAATTATGTACATTTACCTCTTCGCCCTTTGCTGAAATATGTACCTGATTGTCAGGCAGTATTTCTATAAAAATGGGCAGGTTGATTGCCTGCACATGAGCAGAATCTATTCTTACTTTAAATGGAAAACTTCCATACTGCTCATTCAACCAGGATTCACGCACAGCTTTTGGCCAAAACTTTTCAACCGTATAATAGCTTGCATCAAAATCTAGCCGATTGATAACATCCAGTATAAGGTTGTAAGAAGTAAGTTTGCTGATTTCATTTGTCAAACTTACTACTTCACCAGCTCCGTTTTGTCTTTCCACATTATTGCTTAATAATTCGTTAGCATTTGACGATCCGATATCTCTATTTTCCAGAATTATGGTAGCGTCCATTTTATATTCCCGCTGGCTATATTGATTGTAAAAGAAAGCCAAAAGCAATAGTAAAACTATACTTATAACGAAATAGTACCAATGGTCCTTTACTTTAAGCAATAAGGGCCTTAGATCAAAAGTATCTTCGCTATGCAAATTTTCCATATTATAAATTTATTTATTAACATCAAGAATGAAATTAGCTAACAAAACGGCAGCACTAATACCTCCAAATATAAGCCCCAGGGTTCTTGTATTTTCTCTGGATACTTGCCTGGGCGAAGGTTGCACATAAATTACATCATTAGGCAATAAGTAATAGTAAGGCGACTGAATTACACCCGGATCAGTTAAATCAAGTAAAATAACTTCGGAACCTGATTGTGTCTGCCTAATCAGCTTAATTTTAGTTCTGCTTCCATAATCAGTAATATCACCGGCTAGCGCCAAACCTTCAAGCAAAGTGGCCTGTCCGTTATAAATATAATAATATCCGGGATTATTCACTTGTCCCAAAACAGAAATTTTGAAGCTTACCAGTTTCACCTCAACACTTGAATTTACTAAAAGTTTGTCTACCTGGGCTTGCACCAAACGTTTTATTTCATCTACACTTTGATCTTTTACTTCCAATTTGCCGATAAGAGGAATGTTGATATTCCCCATATCGTCAACTGAATAACCCCGCAAATACAATAAAGCAGGATTAGCCTGAAAAGCTCCTCGCACACTGGATTCATCATTAAAAAGTGCTGAGGTCTCCGGATTAGGGCTTTTGATTTCTATGGATAGGATATCATTAGGCTGTATTTTGTAAACTGGCCTTTTATTATTGATTGCTTTCGGAATTTTCTCTGAGTAACTTCCGTCTTGTAAATATACTAAATCCTTACTGGAGTAACAGGAAGAAGCAAAAATTACAAAAGTAATAAAGATTAAGATTTTATTCATACCTATTAAGTCTAACAAGAGAGCTGATTATAATAACAGTTTATTTTGTTTAATTCTAAACTACCGTAAAATTAGTGATAAATGACATATAATAAAAGTATTATAATAAAAAATTGTAAAAAACTAATAAATATCATTATATCACTTACAATATTACGATATTTTGGTTTATTATAAAGGCGTGAAAAAAAAACCTTGAAAAAGTTATATTAAAGCTCAATTTATACCACAAAAAATTCATAAACATAATAAAACATACATTCTTGGTTTATTCCAATTTTGATTAGGGTTATTTATACATACTCTTAATTTAGGAAATTGGGAAGTGTACTCGTATACATTTTTTCTGCCTCATCGCAACTAAAATACCGTTCACCATCGACCACAAAATCGGAATCTGTAACTTTTCCAAGCGGTGTGTATTTAGTAGCTGAAGATTCTAAATAATTTTCAAAACTTTCCTTATTTTCAGGCAAAACGGAAACAATAGCTCTACTCTGGCTTTCGCCAAACAGGTAGGCATCTTTTCGGATGGTAGCATCTGTTTTGATATCAAATCCTAATTTTCGGGGCATAGCACTCTCGGCCAGCGTCACAAATAATCCCCCATCAGATATATCGTGCCCCGATTGCACCAATTCTTCTTTCAGCAAACCTTTGATCGTATTATGAAGTGTTAATTCTTCATCCAGGTCAAATGCGGGAGCCGGTGATTTTTTGACATTACAATAACTATAGAGGTATTCAGAACAGGCAATGTCGTTTTTAGGAGTACCCAGCAGGTAGATTAAATCTCCCGATTTCTTAAAATCCAGTGTCATCTTATTAGCCAAATTATCTAACAGGCCCAACATTCCTATTACAGGTGTTGGAAATACAGCACCGCCATCGTCCGACTGATTATAGAAACTGACATTACCACCTGTTACCGGAGTATGAAATGCCTCACAAGCCTTTTTCATGCCCTGGATGGCGCCTACAAACTGCCAGTAAACTTCCGGATTGTATGGGTTACCAAAATTAAGGCAATTGGTAATAGCAACGGGTTCTCCACCCGAACACACAATATTCCGGGCTGCTTCGGCCACGGCAATCATACAACCTTGCTCAGGATCGGCATGTACGTATCTACCATTACAGTCAACTGTAATGCTGATGGCTTTTTGTGAACCTTTTATACGCACTACAGCCGCATCAGACGGACTGTTTGTTACCAATGTGCTGGTTCCAATCATAGAATCATACTGCTCTGCCACCCAGGCGCGCGAGGCAATATTGGCGTGTGAGAGTAAGAATCTGGCCACCTCCGCATAGCTGTCAGGTTGTGAAATGGAATCCGGATTAAACTTTTTAAATTCCTGATAATAAGCCGGCTCTTTATAGGTACGGTAATAAACAGGTGCTCCTCCGCCCAAAACCAAATCATTAGCAGGGACATCAGCTACCACTTCATCTTTTTCATAAAAATGAAGACGTTTGGTATCAGTAACTACCCCAATTTGAACACAGTTCAGATCCCACTTCTTAAAAATATCTTCAATTTCTTTTTCGAATCCTTTTTTCACTACTATTAGCATCCTTTCCTGCGATTCAGACAACAGAATCTCGAAAGGAAGCATATGGGTTTGGCGCAGCGGCACCTTATCCAGCCATATATCCATACCATGCTCGCCTTTCGCGCTCATTTCGGAAGTAGAGCAGATAATTCCTGCCGCACCCATATCTTGCATACCAACGATGTACTGAGTTGCAATTACTTCCAGCGATGCTTCCAACAAAAGCTTTTCCTGGAAAGGATCGCCCACCTGTACGGAAGGTAAATCTTTGGCGGAATCTTCTGAAATATCCTTAGAAGCAAAAGCAGCCCCATGAATACCGTCTTTCCCTGTAGCAGAACCTACTATAAATACAGGGTTTCCCACTCCATACGAAATTGCCTTGGCTACTTTATCAGTTTCGACAATACCGGCAGAAAAAGCGTTAACCAGTGGATTTACCTGGTAGCAATTATCAAAATATAGTTCGCCACCAACAGTTGGTATGCCAAAAGCATTGCCATAATCGCCAATTCCTTTCACTACTCCTTTTAAAAGCCATTTGGTTTTTTCAGAACTGATGTTGCCAAAACGCAACGAATTAAGTTGCGCGATAGGCCTGGCACCCATGGTAAAAATATCGCGATTAATGCCGCCTACCCCTGTGGCTGCTCCCTGATAAGGTTCAATAGCAGAAGGGTGGTTGTGGGATTCTATTTTAAAGCAGCAGGCCAGCCCGTTGCCAATGTCTACCAAGCCGGCATTCTCTTCACCTGCCTTGGCCAGCATTCTTTCCGATTCTCTGGGTAATTTTTTCAACCAGGCAATGGAATTTTTGTAAGAACAGTGTTCAGACCACATTACCGAAAAAATAGCCAGTTCGGTAAAATTTGGGGTTCGGTTGAGGATTTCTTTTATTTTTTCAAACTCTTCAGGTAAGAGGCCCAGGTCCTGAGCCGTTTCAAGGGTAGTTAATTGGTTTTCCACAAGCTGTAACTATTTCGGTTTAGTACGCAAGTTACAAGTTGTTCGTGGTAAGTGTAAAAAAAAATTCTTCTTTTTAGGTTTAATTTTCAGTTTCGGTTCTAATTTTACCGAACTACTACAAACCTTTTCGCCACTTCCCATTCGCCTGCTTTAATACGATAGATATAAGCTCCAGGCTTAAATTGTGAAACATCAACCATTACTTCATGGCTTCCCACACTTTGCTGTTCTTTTACAACCTCTTTTATTATTTTGCCATTTGTATCTAAAATATTCAAGCTTACAAAAGAATGCCGGTTGATAAAATAACTAAAAACCGCAATGCTATTGGCCGGATTTGGATAACAGTTTTCTAATCTGAATCTCTTTTCTATAAAATCCTGTTTTTCAACAGCTGTAATCAGCCCATCGCTTATCAGGGGCAATTTGGTTTGAGGGGTTACAAAATCTTCCAGCATCGTTTTTTCCATGTCTGGATCAGAAGCCCCCATCCAATCTTGTAAAACAGAGCCAAATACCTGCCGGTAATCGAACTGGCTTTTCAGATTATTTCTTTCCAGATTATTTAAATCAGGATTAGTACCCACAACTCCGGCATTTACCTCTTTACCGAATATGAGCATGGGTGCCGAAGTACCATGGTCGGTACCCCAACTTCCGTTAGAGGCTGGACGGCGACCAAACTCAGAAAAGGTCATAGTTAATACCCGGTGTTCCAATCCCAATCCTTTCAGATCGTCCTGAAAAGCTTTAACCGCGGAGGAAATGTGGTACAATAACGCAGCATGTTTGCCCATGGTAGGGTCATAACTTTCCACCTGATCGGCATGGGTATCGAAGCCGCCAATCCTGGCCAGAAAAATTTTGGTTTTCACGCCGCCATTTAGCAATCGGGCAATCATTTTTAACTGTGCGGATAAAGGATTATTCACCGCACCGCCGGGAGCATTAAATGGATATTTTTCCGGATAGGTTACGCCCGGGCTATTTCTACCCTGCTCATACACCTCTTTCAACCTACCCGCATACTGATTTGATTTTTTCTCAATATCCATAATCCACTGTAATTCGTCGCCATAATGGGTATTGGCAACCGATTCGGGGGGCAATCCTCCTACACTGTTAATCAGGTTATAGAACTGGTCAGGATTATCAACTGAAACAGCAGTTGGGATACCATTGGCCCGATGGAAAGCTAAAGAAACTGCCGTACCTATTTCTAACCCTAAAGGATCAGGCATACTTTCGGAAGGAAAAGCATCCGGATATCCAGGATAAAGGTGATCCAGATACCGCCCCATCCAGCCAGATCCATAATCGTCGTTATAATCGCCACCCATAAACCAGATGTCGCGGCTTCTGAAATGTGAGCCATTCATATTTTCATATCCTACTCCCTGCACCACGGCAACTTTTCCCTGGTCGTATAATTCTTTCACTCCTTTCATATCAGGGTGCAAGCCCATTTGATCTTTCACAGGCAGCGTACTGTCCAGATTAATAAAACGCCTGGCACCATGATCAGGAATAGCTATGTTTGGTCGCAAATTGTAGTAATTGCTATACTGATCAACTGGTACCAGCATGTTCAGGCCGTCGTTTCCGCCATGAAGCTGGATCAGCACAATAATCCGGTCGTTGTCGCTTTCAGCAGCCATTTTGTACAAAGCACTGCCACGGGCAAGGGCATTAAGAGGCAAACCATTGAGTATAATAGGCGCCGAAGCAGCTATCGGGATTTTCTTTAAAAAGGATCTTCTGTTCATAGCAGATTATTGAAATTCAAAATTTTAATTTTTTAGAATATTGTCAGGACAGTTGATACTCAGGGGATTGCATGATGGCTTTTACCAAACGTTCTAACTGAACGCGCACATTGGTATCGTCGCCAGTGAGTTGATATTGCTGCCATTCACTTTTCCAGTTCATAATAGAAAGATCGTCCAGCAATATGGTATTCATAAAATAATTAAATCGTTCTTCGGTAATTTCCTGAGGAAGGAGGTATTCTGTTAGTTCGCGGGTTAACTTTTCCGGATTGGAAGGATCAGAGATATTTTTAGGATCAGCTACATATTCCATAACATTCAGCTTACACAAAAGATTATCATTTTCCCCGTAAAAGCCATTCAGCAGATTCTCGGCATATTTATACCGTTCGGCCAGGTAATTAGCGCTGATCCAGTTGCGGTTGTAGCTGGGTGCCTGGTGGTAAGCTGTATAACCCGCCACCTCAAAGGGCTCGTAAAAATCCATGCCATGAAACTTCAATTCCCGGATTACCGCACGGTAATAAGTTTCATAATATTTTTCTAAGTCTGCATCCGTAGTTATTTCCACTTTAAAAAACCGTAAAGTGCCTAATACCAATTCGAGTGGTGATTTTATAACAGCACCCACAATATCATCGGTATTAACTGAGTTATCCTGATCGTAAAAATGCTGGCTGGAAAGTAATTGCTCGAGAACTGGCTGAATTTCAAAATTATTATCGCGGAAAGTACCAGCTAATGGGATAATAATATCCTGTTCTATTTCTTCAGAAATTTTATAATATACAAAAAACCGATACAGTTTCCGACAGATATGCCGGGCGGTTTCTTCCTGGTCAAACACCATATCTACCAGTTGACTGATTTCATCCAAAGCCGCTGCTTCGGTGGCTTTCCCGTCAATCATTTCTTTAGGTTCAATTACCGTATTCTGAAAAGCCTTGCTAAAGATTTTGGCGCCTGCATCGTGCCTTGCAGCTAGGGTACCATTGCCGGTTTTTACCCTGCCCCTCACCAGGCCTGATTCGGGGTCGGTGCCCGTAAAATCTTCATCAATTCCAAACCCTGAAAATACCCTGGCTGCTTCCACCACATCTTCTTCTGTATAGTTGGTGTAATCGCTGGGTCCTTTCTGCACGCCCTTTCCAATAGAATAGAGCTCCAGAAATTCCCGCCCAAAATTCTCATTAGGACGTCCTACCTCATTGAGTTGGCCATCCAAATGCATAAGCATGGCATTATCCATGCAGATTTTTTTTGTAATTTCTTTGAAATTGCCCAGCGCATAATAACGAAATAAGGCAATCTGATAATAGATAGCCGGAGCGAAGCGGATACGCGACTTTATAGTTGTGAAATGGGTATGGTAAAAGAAAGCCATCTTTTCGCCTATTGAAATTCCTGAATGGCACATTTTATCAATCCACCAGACGTTCAGGTGCTCTTTCAGGTCTTCCTGCGGACTGTTGGCTTCGGTAGGTTTCGGATTAATCCAGTCAGCGCCTGTGGCTGGATCTTTGGGAGGATCATAGGCAGGTAACGCTTTAAACAAATCCTTTACTCCCTGCGATACTGTATTACCCGCCCAAATGTCAATATCGTTTTTTGCAGGCCCGAAGGTTGCTCTTCGCAAAAGATGAGTTGCCAGCTTTTTACCTAAAGTGCCTGCCAGTGGATTTAGTGAAGCCATATCGTATTTGAATAAAATTCAATAAATTTTGAATTATTATTAGATTCAAATACTATACAGTATATTTATGATGTTGGCAATTTTTTATTAAAATTAGTACATATCATATTTTTTATAGTACTTAATAATATTTTAAGTTAAAAAGTGCAAATATTTATCATAATATTAATTATAACCTTATTTTATTATCTGGTCAACAAGAATAATATTATTCCTGTATTGATCCTAAGTGGGTAAATGTTGTTGTTTTGAGAGAAAATCAAACATAGATTCTTAAAAACCAACCAATGTTTTGTGGTTAATCCTACAACTCATCAATTAATTACCTTCTGATCTGGTAAGCATTGTGTAATTCCTAATTTCTGATCTACCAGTTGGACAGCTTGTTTTTCGGATGAAGCAGGATAGACAGATACAATCTGAGCTTCAGTATCTAAATCAGTATGTTGATCCAGAAAAAATCTGGCCTCTTCAAGCACAGGATCAGGATCAGCATTTTTCCAATTTTTCATAAAGGCCTGGTAATAGGAATAAGCCAACACCTGATTGCTCATGGCGCGTGCTGAACGGGCCGCCCCTAAAACTGATAAGCTACGATTTGGCGTACGTTCCAGGCTTTTTTCAAATTGTGCCAAAGCTTTTTCGTTCTGGCCCATCATGAGCAAAACTTCACCATACAACTCGTGAATGGGTTTAATAACATCCGGAGGGCCTGTGGGTGGATTTAAACTTTCTTCCACATTTACTCCTTTTTCAAAAAATGCGATACACTTATTGGCTTCATTATTAACTTTTGCTATTAAGCCAGCCAAAGCATTTTCATTCACTTCGATTAGTTTAGCATAAAAAGCCTCCTTGGCGGCCGCATTTATTTTCCGAATGGCTTTTATACGCAGAAGTGCCTGTTCGGCTACTTCAGTATTTTCCAGATGCACCGCACTTAATCCTAATGCAAACAACTGAATACATTCTGTATAACTTTTAGAACCGCTGCTATTCGCTTTTGTGGGAAAATCTATTATTTTCCAATCTTGTGACTCAACCGTATAACGGGCTTTCATATCAGGCAGGTAGTAGTACCCCCTGCTGTCAGTTTCCTGCCCCGCCATATTACTTTCAATAACTTTAATTTTTTCCGCGGCTTCTAAAAATCTGCCTGATTGTTCAAGGCCATAAGCCAGCCAGGATAAACTATGATGATCTTTGCTATCAGCAGGTAGTCCTTTTGCTTTTACCCAATTTTCAGATGCGGCATAGGCATCAATATTAGAGGCAATTACATCATCCCACATACCCAACTGCACAAAAATATGAGAGGGCATGTGTAACGCATGGTTGGCTTCCGGAGCGATTTCAGCATAGGTACGCGCGGCATTCAATCCCAATGCGGCATGGGTAGGGTCGTCAACCGCATGGATAAGATAATGCACCGCGCCAGGATGTTTGGGGTTTTCACTAAGAATTTGCTGCGCAATAGCCGCCGCCTGCATTTTTTCTTTCTCGTTCCCCTGATTGTTTCTCAGGATACCTAAAATAGAAAGTGCGTAAAAAGCAGAAACTTCATGGTCGTCAGGATAAGCAGTATGAAAGTTTTTCATAAAATTCATATAATCTATATCCCGCTCCAGTTTATCAGTTTTATCGCTGTATAATATATCCAGCGATTGTAAAAAAAGCTTTTCTTTATCGGTTTTAGCTGCTTTTAACCAGTCTTCAGGAGTTTCTCCCAAGGCAGTTAATGTTTCCAGCGCAGCTTCTTTATTCTGATTTTGCCAGAAGGTCTGGTTATAACTCATGGCCTCACCCCAGTAAGCCATCGCGAACTTCGGATCTAATTCACGCGCTTTTTTAAATGCTTCCAGTGCTTCCGGATACCAGAAACTATGCAGGGCAAGTACTCCCCTTTCGAAGTAAGGCTGTGCCTCCTGAGAACCAGAGTTTGGAAAAGTAATTTCACCTAAATTTTCTTTTTCTGTTTCCTGTGCCGCATCTTTTGAAGAGCAACCTGCTGCCAATAAGAAAAAGAGTACCAGCACAAAGTTTTTGGCAATAGGCCATTTAATAAAAATTCGGTTCATGTCAGGTAGTTTATTTTAATAAAAATTACACATTTCCTTTTAAAAGTAAAAGCATTTCAGGCTTTATCATTATACAAAATCAACGACCCTTTGTTTGGTACAGATCTAAAAAATTATCATCAACAGGAATGCGCCATGCCCTTTTTAAGTAAAAAGCCTGATTTTAATAATAATACGGAAGCAGCATAGTTACAGAATGGTTATTAAAACATAATGCAGTACACTTGTAAGCAGTTATTTTGATAACAGGGTTTACAGATTTTAGTTGTTACTATAATTTACGTTAACTCCTCAATAATGTACATTGGAATAGCAGGAAATATTGGCGCGGGCAAAACCACACTGGTAAAAAATTTAGCGCAATACCTGAATTGGATACCGTTTTTTGAATCTGCCAACGATAACCCATATCTGGCAGATTTTTATCGGAACATGAAAAGGTGGGCTTTCCCCAATCAGGTTTATTTTCTGAACAGCCGTTTTAAACAGGCGATTTCTTTACAGCAGCAGAAAAATCATGTGGTAATGGATCGTACAATTTACGAAGACGCGCATATTTTTGCGGCTAATTTATTTCAATCGGGACTTCTGAATAAAAGAGACTACGAAAACTATTTAGGGTTGTATCATTCAATGCTTACCTTTGTTACACCTCCTTCAGTACTTGTATACCTGAAAGGTAGTGTTACCTTACTTTCAGAAAGAATAAAACAAAGGAGCACACAGGAAAGAACATATGAAAACAAAATTCCGTCAGATTATCTGAATAACCTGAATGCCCTTTACGAACAATGGATAGCCACTTTTAATGAATGCCCGGTAATTACTGTGAACCTGGATCGCACTGATATGTTACAGCAGCAGGAAGCATTTATAAGACTTACTGATAAAATTTTACAAAGCATACAAACCAGAAACAACTTATGAACAAAAAAGTAATTTTAATGATATTAGACGGATGGGGCATGACTACCAATCCTAAAGTTTCTGCCATTGAAAAAGCAGATACCCCTTTTGTGGACTCACTGTTTAAAAACTATCCGCACAGCACCCTGGAGGCTTCCGGAAAGGCTGTAGGTTTACCGGAAGGCCAAATGGGCAATTCTGAAGTAGGTCACATGAACTTAGGAGCCGGTCGGATAGTATACCAAATGCTGGAAAAAGTTAACATCGCTGTGGAAGATAAATCCATTAATAAAAACAAGGAGCTTTTAAAAGCTTTTGACTACGCGAAAGACAAAGGAAAAAAAGTGCACTTTATTGGCCTGGTTTCCGATGGCGGTGTGCATTCTCATGTAAACCATATAAAAGGACTTATTTCAGCAGCTTACGAAAATGATGTAAAAGATGTATTTGTACATGCTTTTACTGACGGCCGCGATACCGACCCAAAATCGGGTTATAGCTTTGTTAAAGAAGTACAGGAACATCTTGAAAAAACCAATGGCTACATTGCTTCCGTAATCGGCAGATATTACGCAATGGACCGTGATAAGCGCTGGGAAAGGGTAAAACTTGCTTACGATGCCCTGGTAAAAGGTGAAGGCAAAAAAGCAGATAATGTACTGGATGCCATCAAGGCTTCATATGACGATGACGTTACCGATGAGTTTATCAAACCCATTATCGCTACCAAAGACGGGAAACCGGTAGCCACCATAGCAGAAGGCGATGTAGTACTGTGCTTTAACTTTCGTACCGACCGTGGCCGGGAAATTACGCTGGCTTTAAATCAGAAAGATTTCCCTGAACAGGACATGAAAAAGCTTGACCTGTATTACCTCACCATGACGATGTACGACAATACCTTTAAAGGGATAAAAATTCTTTTCGATAATAAAAATATTGAAGAAACCCTGGGTGAGGTTTTAGAAAAAAATGAAAAAAAACAGATCAGAATCGCGGAAACAGAGAAGTATCCCCATGTAACTTTTTTCTTTTCCGGGGGCAGAGAAGACCCTTTTAAAGGTGAAAGCCGACTGTTGTGCCCTTCGCCCAAAGTAGCTACTTACGACCTGCAACCCGAAATGAGTGCCGGGGATATCCGCGATAAAATTATTCCTGAACTGAAAAAACAAGAGGCAGATTTTGTTTGCTTAAATTTTGCCAATCCTGATATGGTAGGGCACACCGGTGTATTCGAAGCAGCTGTAAAAGCCTGCGAAACGGTGGATAGATGTGCCAAAGCTGTAATTACCACTGCCCTTGAAAATAGTTATTCTACTATTGTGATCGCCGATCATGGTAACGCGGATATTATGATTAACGAAGATGGCAGCCCCAATACAGCCCACACCACCAGCCTGGTGCCTTGCATACTGGTAGACAGTGACTACCAGAAGCCTATAAAAAATGGGAAATTAGGCGATATCGCACCTACCATATTAGAATTAATGGGCATAAAAAACCCAAATGAAATGACCGGAAACTCTCTGTTATAGATATAATTATATAAAATATCAAGGACAGCCTATAAATAATTATCTTTTTTGTTTAATTTTTATCAAATTTTCCATATATTTCAAATATGTAAGAAAATTTAGAAAAAACAATGAAAAGCTGTCTTGATTTAAACAATCCATACAGACCATTGGATGAAGATGTAGCTACCTCTGTAGTGAAGGCTTACGAAGAAGGGATTCAGCGAGCAATTGATCGCAAAGAGAAAGTGATAAAAGTTTTCAATTCAGATGGATCATCAACCGTAGTTCAGGTACAGAGGGCTATGAGTATGCTGGAAACGTATAAAAAGCTTCATTCCTGTTAAGGTCATTTTCAAATCTCTGCCTTACCGGCAGAGATTTTTTTTGCTGAAAATCTTATTACCAATTTTAATCTCTTCCTTTTCATTCCAGTTTCACTGAAGCTTTCCTATTCTGGAAAATAACCCTAATTTTGGTCTGGTAATTTTTTACATTAACAAACCTGAATAAAAAATGCAACAAACATGGCGCTGGTACGGACCCAATGATCCGGTTTCTCTTTCCGATATTAAACAGGCCGGGGCTACCGGCATTGTGAACGCCCTGCATGAAATTCCTCCCGGCGATGTATGGTCGGTTGAAGCAATCCGAGAAAGAATCAACCTGATTGAAAACCATCAAACTGGTAATAAAAACGGCATAAAACTGAACTGGGCAGTAGTAGAAAGCATACCCGTTACTGAAGATATCAAAACAGGAAAAGGAAACTACCAGGCACACATCGATAACTATAAAGTGAGTATCCGGAATCTGGGCGCCTGCGGTATTACCACCGTTTGCTATAATTTTATGCCTGTGCTGGACTGGACCCGTACCGATCTGGCTTTTGAAGTAGAGGATGGTTCAAAGGCTTTGCGCTTTCATGCTGTCGCATTGGCGGCCTTCGAACTTTTTATACTGAAGCAACCTGGTGCGGAAAGCAGATATACTCCGGAGCAAATTAAGGAAGCGGAAGCTTATTTTAAAAATCTGAATGACGTCGAAAAGCAACAACTTCAGCAAAACATAGTAGCTGGCTTACCTGGATCTGACAAAAACTACAGTTTACAGGAATTTCAGCAGGTACTTGATACTTACCAGGATGTGGATGGCCAGCAACTGAGAAAGAACCTTGCTTACTTCCTGCAGGAAATTATTCCGGTAGCCGAACAGACAGGGGTAAAAATGGCCATCCATCCGGACGATCCACCGAGAGGCATTCTAGGCCTTCCCCGCGTGGTAAGCACCGAACAGGATTTAACCGAATTACTGAATGTAGTAGATTCCCCCTCCAATGGTTTTACCATGTGTACAGGTTCTTATGGGGCAAGGGCAGACAACGACCTGCCCGGCATGATTGAGCGCTTAGGCCACAAAATGCATTTCATTCACTTGCGCAGTGTACAAAGAGAAATCGACCAATTGAGTTTTTATGAAGCCAATCACCTGGAAGGAAATGCCAATATGTATGATGTTATTAAAGCTATTTTAAAAGAACAGCACCGCAGAAAAGAAAACAACCTGCCTGATTATCAAATACCCATGCGCCCCGACCACGGGCATCAGATGCTGGACGATCTGCATAAAAAAACCAATCCTGGTTATTCGGCAATCGGACGATTAAGAGGTTTGGCAGAACTGAGAGGATTAATGGTGGGGATTGAAAAATCTATCCCGTTCTAAAGGATCATATCGTTATTAATGGGAAATATATCAAAATGTAGTGATAGTATGCTTTTCTAAGAAAGAACGTGCTAGAAAAAGCGAGTCAGCATACTGAAAAATCACTACTGATAATTGCATTCTTTTAGGTAGAAAACCCAATATATGAAGGAATTATCGTTTTATGATAATACTATATATGCATGAACCGAAAGAATTTCTTACTACTTATATTCTTATCAGTTGCCGTATCATCTTGTATTGAAGAGGTGCGATATCCGTTGCCTGATCGAAGAAGTAGTGGTACTTAATGGCTTTCTTAGCCCGGATAGCCTGGTTCGTGTTTATCTGAGCCTGGTCATTTCATTGCAAGGCCCTGACTTATGTAGAGGATGAAATACAAATAACTGATCGATGGACCATCAATGCCGGATTGAGAGGATCACTCTATCGGGTAGAGAAAAAAACGTATACCAGTCTTCAACCTCGTTTTTCCACAGGATACGCGCTCAATGATGCTACCACGATAAAAGCTTCCTATACCCATGTGAGCCAATATCTTCATTTGCTAACTAATTCATCTTTAGGACAACCCACCGACCTATGCTTCTACCAAAAATATTTCTCCACAAAGCGCTACTCAGTATACAATAGGCATAGCCCAGGAAATGCTACAGCAAACGTACTTGGTCACGCTGGAAGGCTATTACAAACAGATTCAGAAATTGAATACGCTGATGAAACTAATTTCCTGTATGAACGGGGAGAAACCTGGGAAGACAAAGTAATAAGTGGAGATGGGGAAGCTTACGGGGTGGAATTGTTTATTCAGAAGAAAACCGGGACATGGACTGGGTGGGTTAGGTCTACACTTTCCTGGGCTAATCGATGGTTTGATGCTATCGATCAAGGTAATAAGTTTCCTTTTACCTACGACCGCAGACATGATATTTCTTTGCTAATCGGTTATCAGCTACCAAAAGAGCGAACCCTGTCAGCAGCGTTTGTTTTTAGTACTGGTAATGTGGTTACGCTGGCGACAGGCCGTTACCAGGGGATAGTACCGGGGAACTGGGACTTTAGCACCTTTTATAATAATGGTTTTTGGGACAGAAATTATATCAGTAACCGCGACAATTACAGGATGCCCGCCTACCACCGGTTAGATATCAGGCAGAGAAAACTAAACTGAAAGAGAGGCACCGTACGTGGATATTTTCACTCTACAATGCCTACAATAGGCTCAATCCATATTTTTTGGATGAGTCTAACGGTACATTGAAGAAGTACACATTGTTCCCTATTATTCCTTCAATTGCCTACCGGTTAGAATTTTAAATGGTAGCAAAGTAGTTTTCTTGGGCTAAATCAGCTTATTCCCATAAGATTCTCAAAGACTTAAAACCAGAGTATTGACTTTCTTAGGCATTTAATTCCGCGAAGTTATTTTCTTCCTGATTACCACTTACAAACAGTCAAATCGCAAAAGCCTGACAATGTGAGAAATGCCATAAGGTATGAATAAAAAAAAAGTTTTTTAATTTTTATGGTTATTCTATATTTGCACGGCTATTATAAAACTCATTTGTAGATTTAAATTTAGGCTTTATGCTAATAAACTCAGCAAAGTATCATATCTATAAAATCCTAACTTTACTAATCAGCAACTGATTGTTCAATTTAATTCAAACATAATCTAATTAATTCTGCGTACATGCAAAGTATTCTTTTTTTAATACCCGCTTTTGGAATTTTAGCCCTGATTTTTACGATAATTCGTTCTTCCTGGATATCCAAACAGGATGCCGGAGACGATAATATGAAAGAACTTTCCAAGTACATAGCAGATGGTGCAATGGCATTTCTGAAAGCTGAATGGAAAGTAATGACATATTTTGCCATCATTACAGGGGCGCTACTGGCCTGGTCAGGCACTTTGATTGAAACATCCAGTCCGGTGATAGCCATATCTTTTCTTATTGGTGCTGTTTTCTCTGCTTCTGCCGGATATATTGGTATGAGCGTAGCCACCAAGGCCAATGTAAGAACCACACAGGCAGCCCGTACCAGCCTTTCAAAAGCCTTGCGTGTTTCGTTTGCGGGTGGTTCTGTAATGGGATTAGGCGTAGCCGGACTGGCTGTATTAGGCTTAAGTGGTTTATTTATTCTTTTTTATTATATATATGTAGTGAGTGTGGGCGCCACTGCGCATGGCATTGAAATGGAAAAAACGCTTGAAGTGCTGGCCGGATTTTCATTGGGCGCGGAGAGTATTGCCCTGTTTGCCCGGGTTGGCGGTGGTATTTATACCAAAGCAGCCGATGTAGGTGCCGACCTGGTGGGTAAAGTAGAAGCGGGTATTCCGGAAGATGATGTAAGAAATCCAGCTACTATTGCTGATAATGTGGGCGATAACGTAGGCGACGTAGCTGGCATGGGTGCCGACCTGTTCGGTTCTTATGTAGCCACTATTCTGGCTACCATGATATTGGGAAGAGAAATTGTTTCTGTAGATAATTTCCAGGGATTAGGTCCTATCTTACTGCCCATGATGATTGCAGGTGTTGGTCTTGTCTTTTCCATAATAGGAACTTTTTTCGTACGCATCAGCAAAGAAACCGACAGCGTACAGAACGCATTAAACATTGGTAACTGGTCATCCATAATCCTTACGGTTATTGCTTCGTTTTTTATTGTAACCTGGATTTTACCGGAAAACCTTGAAATCAGGGGTTTTGCTTTTTCTTCTATGGATGTATTCTGGGCCATCACCATTGGCTTGATAGTCGGTGCGTTGATGAGCTATATCACTGAATATTATACAGCCATGGGTAAAAAGCCTGTGAATTCCATTGTGCAGCAATCGTCTACCGGTCATGCTACCAACATCATTGCTGGCCTGTCAGTAGGTATGGAGTCTACCGCATTGCCTATCTTAGTGCTGGCCGGCGGTATTGTTGGTTCTTATTCTTTTGCCGGACTATATGGTGTGGCCATTGCTGCTGCCGGTATGATGGCCACTACCGCCATGCAATTGGCCATTGACGCTTTCGGACCCATTGCCGACAATGCGGGTGGAATTGCCGAAATGAGTGGTTTACCCAAAGAAGTAAGAGAAAGAACTGATAATTTAGATGCCGTTGGTAACACCACCGCTGCTACCGGAAAAGGTTTTGCCATTGCTTCTGCCGCATTAACCGCACTGGCATTGTTTGCGGCTTTTGTAGGCGTTGCCGGTATTGAATCTATTGACCTTTATAAAGCCCCTGTACTGAGTGCCTTATTCGTCGGTGCCATGATTCCTTTCATCTTTTCATCACTAGCCATCGCTGCTGTGGGAAGGGCTGCTATGGATATGGTAAACGAGGTAAGAAGGCAGTTTAAAGAAATTCCGGGCATTATGGAATACAAAGCCAAACCTGAGTATGAAAAATGTATTGCGATTTCTACCAAGGCGTCTATCCGTGAAATGATCAAACCAGGAGCTATTGCGCTGGTGGTTCCTGTGTTAGTTGGTTTTGGACTGAAAGGTGTATTCCCGCATGTTTCTTCAGCAGAAATTCTGGGTGGTCTGCTGGCTGGCGTAACTGTTTCCGGTGTACTGATGGGCATGTTCCAGAACAATGCCGGCGGTGCCTGGGATAACGCGAAAAAATCGTTTGAAAAAGGGGTTTCCATTAATGGCGTAATGGAGTACAAAGGATCTAAGTCGCACAAAGCTTCTGTAACAGGCGATACGGTAGGCGATCCTTTTAAAGATACGTCTGGCCCTTCTATGAATATTTTAATTAAATTAATGTCCATTGTTGCGCTGGTAATTGCTCCTCACATTTCTGTGAAGCCCCATGCTGATGGTGAGGCTATGCAAAAGCTGAACATACGGCATGAAATTAAAAAGGAGATAAAAACAGAAGTTAAGACAAACCAACTGGTAAAAGTAAAATAATATATCAGTTTGTCTTATAAATAATTAGTAAAGCCTTCTTGTGGAGGCTTTATTTGTTTTATACTTGTTGAATCAAAATTTATACACCATGGATCTATTTGGCATTATTACCATTCTGATCGTTCTTTCAGCTACTTTTGGCTACATTAAT
>JBGTIS010000059.1:0-15331 GCA_041745535.1 Cyclobacteriaceae bacterium
GATCGAGAGGATCAGTGGTGCCCACTTTTTTAAAAGCAAAAAACAAGGGAGTGCTCCCTATTATGCATCCTGATACCACCCGATTCAATATTACCCTGGAAGAGGCTACCGATTTTATATTAAAGGCGATGGAAACCAGCACAGGTGGCGAAATATTTATACCCAAAATGCCTTCCATTTCAATTATAGAACTGGCAGAAGCACTGGCGCCTTCCTGCAAACGAAAAATTATGGGACTCCGGCCAGGCGAAAAAATCCATGAAACGTTAATTTCTGAAACAGAGGCCCAGCGTACCCTTGAATATGAGCAGCATTATGTGATTTATCCTTCTGGGTACACAATTGCCCATATTCTTCCTTTGGGAAACAAGGTTCCGCAAAATTTTGTATACAATTCTGCCAGTAACCAGCAATGGCTAAATATAACGCAATTACGGTACCTGGTAAAAAAGCATGTTGATGCAAATTTTGAAGTCTGATCGGTGGCTAATAAAAATAAATCTAATCAACCTGTTCTCAGTATTATTACTGTGGTTTTCAATGGTGCCTCACTTATTGAAACCACGATAAATAGTATTCTGAATCAAGCTTACCAGGATTTGGAATATATAATCATTGATGGAGATTCTACAGATGGCACTATTGCCATCATCAGAAAATATGCCTCCCAGCTAAGTTACTGGATCAGCGAACCTGATCAGGGTATTTACGATGCCATGAACAAAGGGTTGAAAGCAGCACGCGGCAACTATGTGCTCTTTATCAATGCCGGCGACCAGCTTAACAGTACCATCACGCTCAGCAGTATTTTTAATAGTAAGTTAAAAAATCCTGATATTATTTATGGTGAAACCAATTTGATTGATGCGCGGGGAGAAATTTTAGGAACAAGAAGCCAGTTGACTACCCGAAAACTTCCTGAGAAACTAAACAAAAGCCATATGCTTTACGGCATGGTAGTTTCCCATCAGTCGTTTATGGTGAAACGGAAAATCACTCCGTTTTACGATTTACAATACAAATGCAGCGCTGATATTGACTGGGTGATTCGTTGCCTGCGAAAAGGAAAAAGCATCCATCATGCGCAAACCATTATCGCCAAATATCTGGTAGGGGGTTATTCTATCAGAAACAAAAAAAACTGTTGGAAAGAACGGTTTACCATTTATAAAAACCATTACGGATTGGGAAAAACTTTAGCAGCCCATGTCCATATTATCTTCCGCTATCTCAAATTCAAACTTTCCGGCAAGCGTAATTATTGAATGCTTACGTATTACTAAGTTATGCGATAAGAAATGAAAAAATTGCTAGCAGGAAGATTTTTGTCAACCTACTCTCCTGGAAACTTTTCCTCATAAGCAGGTAAGCAAAAGTAATAAGGTATTCCTTGCCGGATGAGGCTTTGCCGAATTCCGGCATCCCATTCATGGGACCCCGGAATTAATCCGGGGAGAATACCCTAAAACTATTGCTCCACTACTTAATATCTGGAAAAGACTAAACAAAAAAATCTGGCCTAAAATAATTTAAGCCAGAATTCTTTAATTTAATAATATCGCACTTCTATTTGAAGGTAATCATCAGTTTTGGATGTAATTCAGCATTAGGATGATCGCTGGAAGCAAAATAAGTAAACCTGTAAGGTTGTTCGTTGTACTGCTTTACCATAAAACCAAAACTATGACCTGGATCGCCCAACATATCTTTTACCAGGGCTGTTACATTCAAATCTTCATAATTCTGGGTAGAAGAAGTAAATTTAGGAACTACTACCTGGTTAGATATTGAAGTAGAAGGCTGATTATTATACGTAACAGCATCTTCGTCCCAGGCAGCGGTTACTCTCTGGATAACTAGTTCATTGTCTCCATAGTGCACATATTCATTATTAGGATTTGGAATGGTTGAAGTAGGATTATAGAACAGAGATATTTTGGCACTTTCAATTTCTGCCCTTTCAGGAATATTAGATAAGTCAAATTCTAGTAAAACTCTATTTTTATTACTAGCACCATTAACTGTGCCTGCATAAACAAATAAATCAGGAATACTGCCATAATTATTATCAGGCCTAAGGTAACTAATCATGGCATCCTTACCTTTAGCAGAATCAGGCTGCAGTACCAAAGCCTGCGCCGCACCTGGCTTATGTAATATAACAACCAAAGGTCCTTGACCTGCGCTGTCGAAATGCAACTTCAATTCCTCTCTTGAAAAAGACCGGTAGTAATCCTCATAACCTGATTTTGAAATAACTACTTCAAAATTATCCTGATCTTCCCGTAAACTTATGGTATTGGTAATTGCCGCTAATTCGCCTTCAAATACAGTAAAGCTGCTACTGGTTATGGTTATCTTTGATTCTGTTAGCGCATAATTTTCTTTTGTTTCGTCGAAAACAAATGTGCCTATCAGAAAATCAAAAGTTTTTACTATATCAAAGTCAAAAAAGGTGGAATATCCAAAATCAGCAGGATTACTTTCCGCGATGCTCAACACTTCATTGCTGATTTTTTGTACCTGATCTTTGTTTACCACAACGCTTATAGGAAGGGTAGCCTTTACCAAGTATCCTTTTTTAGAATTTTTGAGCGGAGTGGCATACACAATTTCTTTGGCACTGTTTATTACAAAAAACTCTGTAAGCTGATAATTACCTACTTCAAGCGAAATGGGCTTGCTTATAAAATTCCCGACTAGCTTATACAATGCTATTTCTTCCAACGAATAAATTTTGTTTCCCTCGGAATCTTCCAGAGTCACCAGAATTCCAAAGATATCTTCGTCCTCTAAAGTTCGCGAACCAGATTGCCCAAAATCTGAGTTGCTAAAGGAAAATTCAAGTTGTCCCTGTTTCTTTACTGTGGGTTCATCATCTTTCTGACAGGACACAAATATTCCAGAGGTTAAGAAAAACATGATAAAATACTTTGTCTTTTGTTTCATAAATTTTTGCTGAATTATGTTTATATTAATATTAAAAAACAAATAAATGCAATTAAATTATTAATAAAAAAATATTTTTCAGCAAAAAAGTACAAATACTTATCTCTATTAAGTTGTAAGTCTTGTTACACAAGAAGACTTTGATAAACAGAAATGTAGTTTGCGGCCATATGTTGGATACCAAATTTTGCAACAGCCGCGTTTCTGGCATTTAATCCTAACTGAGTATGTCGTTCTTTATCTGAAAGCACCCAAAGAATACCATTTCCTAAATCATCAGCATCATAAGGATTTGCCAAGTATCCTGACACTTTGTGTGCTATTATATCTTTCAAACCTGTAGCATCAAAGGCTACTACCGGGGTACCACAGGCTGCTGATTCCACAGCGGTAGTTGGAAATACTTCCTGTAAAGAGGGAACTACCATTACATCGCAGGCGGCATATAAAATTGATAAGGAAATGTTGTCGTTAAGCCAACCCATGTAATGCGCTTTCATACCCAAGTCTGGTGAATCAGTAGGCTCACTGGTCCCAAATATCACCAGTTCAGTATTGAAAGATAACTGAGTCGCTACTTTCCTGAGTGCTTTTTGTAACAAATGAAAGCCTTTATTAGGATCGCTGGTAGGATTGAGCGCCCCAAATAAAATAAGCTTTTTATCAGTTGGTAGATTTAAAATTTCCCGTGCAGTACTTTTATGAATGGGTTTAAAAACACTTAAATCCAGTCCGTTGTGAACAATACTGACAGGAAAGCTCCCTAATATTGTGCTGCTTTTAATATTATTGGCAAGCCAATGGCTGGGTGCTACCAACTGTAAATTCAAATTCTGCCAGTATTTTTGCTTTTTATTAAAGGTGCGGTAACTTAAATCTTTCTTTTTATCAGAATTAAGTTGCGGACACTGCTGGCAGTGGGTTTTGAACTTTTCACAGTCCTGAGGCACATGGCACCCCCCCGTAAAGGCCCAGCTATCGTGCAAGGTCCAGACAATGGGTCGCTTGATTTTAGATAAAGCCTGAATGGGCACAAACCCATTACAGATCCAATGTAAATGTACAACATCTGGATTGATGGCATTTATTCTTTCTATTATATCTCCGGACAGCCATTGTACGCTCCAGAAAGTTTTTTCCCGGTTTGGATAAAAAAGTAAAGGAAAGCGGTCGATATGCGGCCGTAAAATGCCCCAGCCTTTTTTGAAATTGTTTTCCGGCCCTATAATATTAGGATCACTGGCGAATTTCTCCTGTACCAGATAAGTAGCTTCTATGCCAGCCTGATGCAGTCCATTCCATAAACGGGTGGAAGCAATGGCCGCCCCCCCTTTGCTGTCATACGTATTCAGCAGTAATATCTTCAATGGAAATTTATTGAAAAATGGTTTTTCTGATGGTTCGGGTTATTTTTTTAAGCAGGCTTCTTTTATAAACCTGCCTGAAACTTTCTGCCATAGCTTCATCTATTTTTACTTCCGATAAAAAATTCATTTTGGGAACCGCTTTTGCCAGATTATTCTCGTATTTACTGGTTCTATAACTGTTGATACCCGTGCCATCATGACCAATATTATCAATATAACTATTTACCGGATATACTGCCAGACCATCGTGTACAAAATGGGTATAACTCCAGCGAATTGCCCAGGAATCAATTTTACCTTCCATGGCTTCTATCAGCATGCCACTCATGTCTTCGCCACCACGGTTAAAGGCTTTTTGCCGCAAAGGATCGTTTTTGAAAGTTGAAAAGTCTTTTACCTGCCAGTCGGCTTTGTTCCAGCGGTCGGCCCAGGTGCTCCAGCCGCAGGATACGGGACGGTAGCTGAAATACATTTCATGCGGATAGTTTTCAGGCATCTTTAATAAAGAAGGCGGATGGGTGTAACCTCCTAAAGAGAAAACTTGTGGAGTGTTTTCATAAAATGAAAGTCCATCAATCATGAATTGCAAAAAATAAGGCGATGAAATCAGGTCGTCTTCCATCACAATTACTTTTCCATACTTGTTAACAATTTCTGTGACTCCCTGAACTACTGACCTGGCAATACCCTGATTCTGCTCTTTTTCAGAAACGGTGATGCTATTAAAACCCTTCACCGTTTTTAAAAAATTTCTGAGTTCAGTAATAGGCTGTACATCAGATCCTCTTTTCGGACCATCGGAAAAAACATACAGATCACTCTTGCTTGCCAGTGTGTTTTCCAACAACGATTCTATTGTTTTTTGGGTGTGCCAGGGACGATTGTAAACAAATAAAACTATCGGTGCTACCATTATTTAATATTCTTATTTATAGGCCACTAGCACAAGTTCTGAAAATAGTTCAGGCTTCCATTTGGCCAGGGCATAGTGAATTTTCCTGCCAAAAAACAGCTTTCCAACGGGAAAATAATTTTTTTCAACTTTTTTAAAGCCACAATATTGCCGCAACATCACACTCAGGGAACGGTATGTAAAATAATGCAGATGCCCTTCATCGTACAAATCAACAGGTTTTCCATTGTATTTGGTAAGTCCTTCGTTCCGGGAAGCGGTAGAGGGAAATTTTCCGCGTAGCAGTTTAAAACGGGCGCCATAATCAGCAATATTAGGCGTATCAATATACACAAAGCCTCCGGGTTTTAACAATTTGCCGATGGTAATCATGGCCTGCATCGGATCAATGAGGTGCTCGATCAGGGCTACCATCAATATAGCGTCATACTGACCAAGTTTTTCAGTATCAATATTTTCCGCGTCAATCTGGGCAATCTGCATTCGTTTGTCATTCAGCACCTTCCGCATGCCTTCTAAACGGCTTACCGACCAGTCGCTGGCCAGATAACTATCGATTTTCAGGTTGGAAGCCAGCAGGCTTTTTGCTAAAGCTCCGCTGCCAGCCGCTAATTCCAATACATCGCCTCCCTGAAAATGCTCGATAAAAAATTTCAAACAAGCTTCAGAACGATTCACCGGATGCTTAACATAGGGAATCAGTTGGATATCCTGAAGATTTTTTTCCTCTTCGTATACCTTGTCGTAAAAATCGGTTAAAGCCATTCTTATAAGTTTAAGCAATTTTCGGATTTATAAAAAACGCTGGTGCAGGTATTGTTGGGGGCTATGGGTGCCATGCCCCAGAAATCAAGCCGTTTGAATCCTTCCTGCTCTAGTAACAGTAAAGAGGGCCGGTAGTTTTCCCGTTCCGAATTATCTAAAATAATTACGCCATTGGCGGTAACTGCCCGCACGGCGGTTTTTACACAATCGTTTCGTTTACGGCCATCTACAATTACCAGATCAAATTTTTTATCCTGTTGTAACACTGCATTTGCATACTGTCCAGCTTCCAGTTCCTGGAAAATAAGGGTGGCATTAGCAGGAAGTTTTTTTTCCATAATTTCAAACCACTGCCGGTCGTGTTCCACCGCAATAATAGATTTTACCCGATGGGCATACCATAGGGTAGAATTGCCACAGCCAAATTCAAATACCTCAAATTCGGGCTGTATGCGATCGGTAATAAATTTGATAAAAGCATACGTATACCAGGGAAGGGGATTACCCTTTTCGTCCACCGACTCTTTGGTATAAAAACTTCGGAACCACCCATTGTCCAGCAAACCGCTTTCCAGCGTGAGTTGCACACCACCGCCCAAACCCATCCGGTTTAATGCTTTCCATACCAGATTTTTTGCTGCTCTCATTTTGTTAAGCTTTGGCTGGCTACCGGATACCATTTATTCATATATGGCTGACACCATTGGTGATAAGCAGCCTGTTTTTCAGCATCCCAATGTTGCGGTTTCAACGTATGGTAATTGGCTTTGTTTTGTCTTTTAGGTTCCAGTTTCATCGGAGTTGCCTGCAGAAACTGAAGCAACTCTGGAATTTTTTCTTCCAGTGTTTCAAGTTGTACGAAACACCAGCGGTGATTGGGTAAGGTCAACAGCTGACTTTCAATTTTCGCGTTCCAATAGGCCCAGTACCAGCATACTTTTTCAAACACGGCCATGTTTTCCCATTCCTGTTCGGTAAAACTGCCGCACCGATACCCATTAATCCGGTAACGATAAATATCCTGTTCAATCACACTTTTCTCACCAATTGTAGGATAATCCTGAAACCATTTTCTTCCATATACGGAAGGTACAAATTTCCGGGCATGCCGAATGAGCCAGATAAATTTAGCCTCTGGCAAAATTTCGGCTAAAATCTCCACCAGATTAAATAATTTATGGTCTGACTCGCCATATACCACGCCGGGAAACAAACTGGTTTTGGTATAATAATATAGCAGTTCTTCTCTTGCCTCTGCTTTGGTTTTTTGCCCATGCGCGTATTCTGTAGAAAGTCGAATCAGCAACCGGTTGGGTTCGTGCAAACAGGTAATGTCAGGGTGCTGATTGAGGATAGCGGCAATGGAAGTACTGCCTGCCCGGCCGGTACTGAGTATAAAAAAAATATTTTTTCCTTTGACCAGTGCCGTTGTTTTGTAGGAAGCGGGATGTCGGAAGCGGGATGTCGGAAGCGGGGTCCTGGGCGTATGGGACAGGTTTTGATTAACAGACTGGTTTACGTCCAGAAAAACCGGTTGCGGACCGGTTCCTCTAGAACCAGTAGTAATGATGGCGGTATTTTTTTTTACAGTAACACCATCGCAAACCACAATGCCACCCCGGCCTTCCAAGGCAACCCTAGCCTCAAGGGTTACATCGCTTCCCAGATAAATAAATTCAGGATGTTTGAGATATACTTTCCCTTTGATTTGGGTCCGGTCACCGGTTATGGGTAGTCTGGCTAAATTGGTTATATTGAACAAATTTCGCAACAAACTATCGGGGCCTGAAAACAAGGAGAGCAAGCCGAAAAGTTTACTGAAATTCTTTCGGATGGGTAAAAAATCTTTTAATTTTCCTGTATTCATCAACTGCCGGTCGCCATTCTTAATAAATAAAATAAAATGCTCTTTTCAGGCGGTAAAAACTTTATGAGCAGGAACAAAGGTAGCCAATCTCATTTTAATAACAATAAATTTAACTGAAGGGCATTGTGTTTCCATACGTCAACGTATAAGCGTACCTGCTAACCCAATACAATAGTTGCAGGCGCATTTTTACTTATCTGCTAACCGCCTTATTTTCTGAAAGCGTATTTTTGTCCATCTTTGCGGGATGAAAAATCCATTTTTTCTGTTGGTATTAGCCAATCTGTTCTGGTCGGGGAATTTTGTGTTAAGCAAGGCCATTTCTACAGAAGTACCGCCGGTAGGTCTGGCGTTCTGGCGCTGGTGTATGGCATTTTTTTTCTTATCGCTGTTTGCCTGGCCAGTGGTAAAAAAAGACCTTGCTATGCTCAGGCAACACTGGAAAATTCTGATCCCCATTTCATTGCTGGGCATTTCCTGCTTCAATACTTTAATTTATACAGGATTACAAAATACTTCCGCCATTAATAGCCTACTGCTTCAATCGTTATTTCCGGTAGTGGTGGCTATTTTTTCTTTTGTTTTTTTCAGAGAAAAATTAAAACACATACAAATCGCCGGGATATGTATTTCGCTGCTGGGTACTTTATTCCTGATTTCCAAAGGAAGCATAAGCATGCTGCTGTCAGCCACCTTTAACCGGGGCGACCTCTGGATTTGCCTGGCCGTTGTCTCTTATGCCGGTTACACCATTTTGCTTCGCTACCGGCCTAAGGTACACCCGCTTAGCTTTTTGTTGATTACTTTTTTTATGGGTACAGTCATACTGCTGCCAGTTTACCTCACCGAAAGTATATTAGTAAAACCTGTTCCTTTTACCCTAAATTTTGTACTGGCAGTGTTATATCTGGCTATTTTACCATCTATTATGGCCTACTTATTTTTTAATGAAGCGGTGCGGAAAATTGGTGCTAACATAGCCGGATTATTTTCGCATCTTATGCCCGTTTTTGGCAGCCTCATGGCCATTCTGTTCCTGCACGAAAAATTTAAATACTTTCACCTGATGGGTTTTTTACTGATTTTTGGCGGCATTATACTGGTAGTTTGGCAAAAGTATACCGGTAAACGACCACAAAATGAAAAAGAAGAAAAAACAGATCACAAAGGTATTATCTCATCTTGAATCCTTATTTTTGGACGTTAAGGAATCAATAATATGTGCTAATTACGTTTACATTAGCCTTTAAAAACCCAAATAATGAAAAATATCACTTTAAAGCGCGTAGTAGTAACTGGTTTTGGTGCTATTACACCCATAGGCAACACTGTCGATGCGTTCTGGCATGGTTTAAAAACCGGGAAAAGTGGCGCCAACCTGATTACCCGTTTTGACGCGTCCAACTTCAAAACCAAATTCGCCTGCGAAGTGAAAAATTTTGACCCCAATGATTATTTCGACCGGAAAGAAGGCCGTAAAATGGACTTATTTAGTCAGTTTGCCATGGTGGCGGCCGACGAAGCCATTCAGCATGCAGGCATTACCGCCAATAATGTGGATCATAACAAAACCGGTGTGATCTGGTCATCAGGCGTTGGGGGTCTGACAACTATTCAGCATGAGTTAGCCGACTTTTATGCCGGCAATGGTGTGCCCCGGTTCAATCCATTTTTTGTTACCAAAATGATATCCAATATGCCTGCCGGCCTAATTTCTATCAAATATGGCTTTAGGGGATTGAATTTTACTACCGTAACAGCCTGTGCCTCTTCTACCAATGCATTGATTGATGCATTTAACTATATCCGTTTAGGAAGAGCCCAGGTAATTATTACCGGTGGTTCGGAAGCTTCTATTAATGAAACCGGCATTGGGGGATTCAATGCCATGAAAGCCTTATCAGAAAACAATGAAAACCCACAGGCGGCTTCCCGGCCGTTCGATGCGCACCGTGATGGATTTGTACTGGGCGAAGGTGCCGGAGCCATTGTGGTAGAAGAACTGGAACACGCGTTACACAGAGGGGTAAAAATTTACGCGGAAGTAATAGGCGGGGGCATGGCAGCCGATGCTTACCACGTAGCCGCTACCCATCCGGAAGGGCTCGGTGCTATTTTAAGTATTACCGATGCCCTGGAAGATGCCGACTTACAACCCGCTGATGTAGATTATATCAACATGCACGCTACTTCCACTCCCATTGGCGATTTAAGTGAAGCTACAGCGGTTTCCCGAATTTTTGCCGACCATCTCGATACACTGGACATTAGTGCCACCAAATCCATGACAGGGCATTTGCTGGGGGCGGCCGGGGTCATTGAGGCCATCACCAGTATCCTCAGCATTAACCACAGCCTGATTCCACCTACTATTAATTTAGATGAAGTAGACGAAAAAATCCCAAAAGGCTTACACCTAACCCCCAATCAGGCAAAATCAAAAACGGTGAATGTGGCCATGAGTAATACGTTTGGATTTGGTGGGCATAATGCCATTGCGCTTTTCAAAAAATTTGAAGCTTAATCCGCATCCCAATACTGTTGATGTTTCTTCTGCCATAGCATTTCCCGGCAATTCCAAATTGGTAAAATGACAAATTCAAAGTACTGACAATCCCAAACGCAGTACTTCGAAATTTGTCGTTACACGAATATATTCTACAAAGTTGTGCCAAAACATCTACACATCAATAAACAATATGCCTTAGAAAAACGAAAATAAAGCGTTTTTTCATCTGGCAAGATAATTAAGCATTCTGGTGTATTCAGCCAATAATAACAACCACTTTTTAACTACTAACTTTTTACACTTATGTCTGCACTTGATATTGTATTGGCTATACTGATGCCACCAGCAGCGGTAGCCTTGCGTTATGGCTTTTCAAAACAATTTTTTATCAATCTTATCCTGACACTTCTGGCCTGGATACCGGGTGTAATTCATGCCCTGCTTGTTCTGAGAAAATAATCTTGTTTATTATCAATAATTAACCTTTTAATATGAAACACCATGACTAATGCTCTCAACATAACTATTCCTAAAAATACAGACGATAGGATCATGAAACTGGCCCGTTTTGGAATGGCGGCCAAAGGGGCTGTTTATTGTATTTTGGGCGTTCTTACCACCTTAGCGGCTTTCAATATAGGAGGACAAAATGCCAATAAGTCGGACACGCTTAAATTTTTGCATGAACAGCCTTTTGGGAAAATTCTTTTGGGGATTTTGGCCATAGGATTACTTTGCTATGTAATCTGGCGGTTTATTCAGGCTTTCAAAGATCCTGAAGATAAGGGAACCGATAAAAAAGCGATTTTCACCAGAATAGGATACGCAGCGAGTGGTGTTGTATATGGAATATTAACTTTTGAAGCAGTCCGCATGCTGTTCAAAGGTGGTTCCAGCGGTGGTGGAGGCAATCAGAATCAGGAACTGGTGAGTCAGCTTTTAGGAAAGCCTGGCGGGCAGATTTTAGTAGGAATTGTAGCGGCTATTTTTATTGGTAAAGCTATTTATCAGTTTTATCGGGCTTTTTCAGGCAAATTCAAGAAAAAAATTCAGGACAGTGGATTGGATAACCGGGTAAAGAAAATTTTAAGAAACGCGGGTATGGTAGGCTATATCGCCAGAGGCGTGGTAATCGGAATTATTGGTTTCCTGTTTCTAAGAGCAGCCATACAGGCCGACGCCAGCGAAGCTGAAGGTTCGGAAGGAGCATTTAAATTTATTGAAAGTTCGCCGTATGGACCTTATTTGCTCGCCATTGTGGCGATCGGATTGGTATGTTACGGGATTTATATGTTTGTAAAAGCCCGGTACCGGATTATGCCCAATTCGTTATAAAAATTTTTGATAGGGCTGAGGTAGGATGATACAAAAAGGATCAAAAGTAAGCTGGAAATGGGAAAGCATCAGGCACGGTACAGGAAACCTTCGCGGAAAAAGTGACTAAAAAAATCAAAGGACAGGAAATTACAAGAAACGGAGAGCAGGATAATAAAGCCTTGTATATAAAGCAGAATAATGGTGATATGGTACTGAAACTGGAAAGTGAAGTAGAAAAATCCTAGTATCAACTTATTATCATATAAAAACTGGCATTGTTCATCGAAATCGAATGAGTGATGCCTTTTTTTATTTCTACTAACGCAATATTAGCGGTTGTTGCTCATTATTGCCCAAATTCCATTCTCCTGCCTTCCTTTCTTCTATTAAAAAAATGTTAAGTCTTACCAGAAATGTTTACCTTTCTTTAACAGTAAAAAATAGATATAATAAAGCATCTCCCCTACTTTTGATTAGGCAGCTTTTAGTTTTTAAGCAAGATTTCTATTAGCCAAAAATACAGTGAAATAAGGCAAAATCGATTATAGTACAGAAATCTTCTTTGAGATCTTTTTTGAAAATTCTAAATTTTTAACCTAACGTTATTTTTTTTCAATAATTACTGTAATTTTTCATTGCGTATTGAAATTTACATATTCAAATGTCGTATATACCACCCGCTACAGTAAGTATACCCAATGTTACGGTACTAGCCTTAAAACAAGGTTGCCGTACAGCATTTGACCATATATATGCCCTATTTGCCAATAAAATTTACTGGGTATCGCGCCGTTTGCTCCTTTCCGATGAAGAAGCCAAAGAGATGGTACAGGAAGTAATGCTCACCTTATAGGGAATGTAAATACTACTGTTTTAGGTACTTCTTTTAACATCCACGCCTACCCCACCGAGAAAACAGTAGTTGTATCGGTGGTTACCGGAAAAGTGCGGGTACAGGAAAAAGCAAAGCAGCAACCTGTTATTTATTTGTTGCCAGAAGAACAGGCTTTGTATAAAGCAGACAGTGGCACTATGGTAAAGGGTAAATACGACCAGCAGGAGGTGCTGTCGTGGAAGGAAGGCGCCTTGTACTTCAACGATGCTTCATTCGAGGAAATTACCGCTGTGCTGGAGCGATGGTATGGTGTGGACATTGTGGTGCGGCGGAATCATATCGCGGAAGGATTCAGCGGCGTATATACCGACCATTCACTGGAAAGTGTACTGGAAGGGATGAGTTTTGTATTGCATTTCGATTATACCATTCAGGATAAAAAAGTAATTATTCAATAAACTAAAACACACATGAAAAAAATAGACAGCAGTTAAAGAGCCAGTACCTCCCGAAAGAAATACTGGCTCAGATTTTCACCTGTACGATGCGCTCTCTGGTTGGCGCCCGATCGCATCAGAACAGGTTCAGATTCAAGATTTAATAACCTAAAATCATGTAAAAATATGAAATATAGATTTATACAACAACTCATTGTTATGTCCCGATACGTCCTATGGGGTATATTTTTTCAGTGCTGGTTTTGCGGCATGTTAATGGCCGGCAGCGGTCACGCACAGGATAAAAGCATTGAAGAAATTTTCGTAAAAGTAGAAGTAACTCAGGCAAGTTTGCGGGAAATCCTTACCGCGCTTGAAGCAAAAAGCGACCTTCGTTTTGTTTATAACGAGCATGTAATTGACAAACATCTTCAACTGAATCTATCCAGCAAAAAACGATCGATAGGCAGTATTCTGCGAGAATTATCCCGGGAAACGCGCCTGGCTTTTAAGCGCATTGGCGATAATATCCATGTCAGTGAAATCCTGGAAAATAATCAGCAAGCGAAAGTAACGGAAGCTGAAATTGGTATCCAGGCCACCATTACGGGGCAGGTTACCGACCAGGAAACCGGTGAGGGTATTGCTGGCGTAAACGTAATTGTGTATGGCACTACACTGGGCACCACCACAGACGTGGATGGCACCTACCGCCTGTCGGTGCCGGATGATGCCAAACGACTGGTATTTACTTTTATTGGTTACCAAACGCAGGAGATTGAAATTGGCAATCAATCACAGATAGATGTGGTGATGACCATAGATGTGCAAACCCTGCAGGACCTGGTGGTAGTAGATTATGGTACCCAGAAAAAAGTAAACCTGACCGGAGCTGTGGATCAGGTTACCAGCGAAACTTTCGAAAACCGTCCGCTTCCTAATTTATCGCAGGGGCTGCAGGGCGTGGTACCCAACCTGAATATCAATTTACAGGATGGAAAACCTATCCAATCGCCGGAGTTCAACATCCGGGGAACCACCTCCATCGGACAGGGGGGTAGCGCCCTGGTGCTGATCGACGGTGTGGAAGGCGACCCAAGCCTGATCAACCCCAATGATATCGCCAGCATTTCGGTGTTGAAAGATGCTTCTTCTGCTTCTATTTATGGAGCCCGTGCTGCTTTTGGTGTGGTACTGATTACCACCAAAGACCCTGACCAGGACAGAATGAGTGTGACGTATACCACCCATTTCTCAATCAAACAACCGACTACCGTACCCGAACTGGTTACCGATGGTTACCAATGGGCTTCTTTGTTCAATGAAGCCTGGTCTGCGTGGAATGATTATTCCCAAACGCCACAGAATGTTAATAAAACGCTTCCTTTTTCTCAGGAATATTTAACAGAACTGAAAAGAAGGTCGGAAGATCCCAGTTTGCCCCGGGTAGATATTGGCAGCAATGGCGAGTATGTGTACTACAACAGCACCGACTGGTACCACAAACTGTATAAAAACTCGCTTTCTGCCATGGAGCATAACGTGACTGTTTCGGGCAGGGGCGAAAAAACCAGTTTGTATGTAACCGGACGTTATTTTGGTCAGAATGGGCTTTTTCGCTATAACTCCGACGATTATACAATGTATAATTTCAGGGCAAAAGGTTCGCTGGAACTGGCACCCTGGTTCACTGTTAACAATAACACGCAATATTCCAACATGAAATACCATAATCCGCTGAATGTGGGCGAAGGCGGTGGTATCTGGAGAAATATTGCCGACGAAGGTCATCCCATGGCTCCTTTGTTAAATCCGGATGGTACATTGTCTTACTCATCTGCTTATACAGTAGGCGATTTCTATTATGGAAAAAACGGCATTGATATGACCGAGCGAGTGCTGAGAAATACCACCGGTTTTACAGCAAAGTTCTTCGATAATAAATTTCGGGTTAAAGGAAATATTACTTTTCAGAATACCGATAGCCGTGAAACTACCATTCGGGTGCCCGTACCATACAGCACCAAACCTGGGGTGATTGATTTTGTGGGCACCGACAAAGATGATATTGAAGAAGCTGCCGATGAAGCGCAGTATCTGGCGTCTAATCTGTATGGTGAATATGAAAATACGTTTGGCGAAAAGCATTATTTCAAAGCCTTATTGGGGTACAATTACGAGCAAACCACCTTTAAAAATTTATCTGTTCGCGGAAATGGATTAATCTTCGAAGGTGTGGAAGATATTAATCTGGCGCTGGGACAATCTATTACTACTTTTGGCGGGTATGAGAAATGGAATATTATGGGTGGGTTTT
The DNA here is from genome assembly GCA_041745535.1 of Cyclobacteriaceae bacterium. GTDB lineage: Bacteria > Bacteroidota > Bacteroidia > Cytophagales > Cyclobacteriaceae > JBGTIS01. The sequence continues at coordinate 15,277 of JBGTIS010000059.1, forward strand.
TCCGTTTGAATTATGCCTTCAACGACCGCTACCTGCTTGAAGTAAACGGGCGTTA
>JBGTIS010000060.1:0-8542 GCA_041745535.1 Cyclobacteriaceae bacterium
GTCAGCAAGACCTATCAGGCAATCATGAAACAGGTGTTGGCTGACGTAAATTCGCTACCGCCCAGTGGCGCCATCGCAGGTGTAATTACAACGAATGATAATAATTATGGAGTGTGGCATACCCCGGCGAATATGTCGATCGTGGGTGCGGTTTCTCTGCCTATTCGGTTAACGGACAGGCAACCAGAGGACTTAAACATAGACGAGGTTTCGGGCAAATCTATTAATGTCATACGTTTTTTTGAAGGAACTGGCATTTTAATTCGGGGAGCCAGAACGCTGGATAGCAACAGCCTGGACTGGCGATATATTTCGGTAAGAAGAACCATTATTTATATTGAACAAACCTGTAAACTTGCCATTCAGGCTTATATTTTTGAACCCAATAACGCAACTACCTGGATAAATGTTAAGTCTATGATTGGTAACTTTCTGACTGACCTTTGGAAGCAGGGTGGTTTGCGGGGAGCCACCCCTGCCGAAGCCTTTGCTGTGGAATGCGGATTGGGAGTTACCATGACCGCGGAAGATTTACTGGAGGGTTTGATGCGGATAATTTTGAAAGTAGCGGTAACCCATCCGGCTGAATTTATTGAACTCAGTTTTGAACAAAAAATGAAAACAAGAGGCTAAGCGCCTCTTGTGTTTCCTGATCAGGCCAGGGTTAGCCTGCTTATTTGTTGCCTTATTTTACCATATAATCAGCAGGATGCATGCCTTTCTGATGGGCGCCAAAGCCAAACATGGTAGGATTGTACTTGCCTTGAATGTCTACCTTACTTTTTTCAGGAATTTGATCTTCAAGATGCAGGGCCCAGTAACAGGCATTCACCAGCAACCTGCGCAAATCTTCACTTTTCAGATCTACCGAAGCCCCCATGGTGGTGTTGAATACTCTTCCGGTATTCCCACTTTCGCTGGTATATTCCCGGGTCCAGGCTATCGGCATTATCGATTTCTTCCAGTTGATGCCCGTTTCCGGGGTCATGCCATGGGTGGGTTGCCCCCATACCAGTATTTCCGGGTCGCCGGTAAGTTTTCGGGTGCCATATACATCAGTGGGACCCCAGATATCATGTACACCATTAAGAATCGGGTGTTTCATTCGCGCAGAGATCCCATCTATTAAAGCCCGGGTGCCTTCTTTCCCATGTTCACCATGATGATCAATCCAGGTTTCTCCCAGAATTTGTCGGCCAAACCCATCTTCCCAATTTTCCGCTTTACTATTAAAACCATATTTAGCATAAGGACTTTCTTTATTTTGCTCATACCTGAAAGCATGGGTGGCGGTGCGCATGCCCACAATGGGTTTGCCAGCCTGTATATATTGATCAATATATTTCATTTGTTCGTCTGGTAATTCTCTGAAACGGGTAAGCATCACCATTAGGTCTGCCGATTGTAAATGCTCTAACCCCGGAATATTGGTCTGATTCTCGGGATCAACTTCACCCGTTTTAGGGTCAATAGCGAATAGGACGGTAGTTTTAAAGCCATGTTGTTCAGATAAAATTTTAGCCAGCATAGGTAGTCCTTCTTCAGACCGATATTCTTCATCGCCACTGACCAGCACAATATGCTTTCCCTTTCCTGGACCTTCACCTCCTTCATAGCCAATCCATTCCCGCGCTTGTTGCGCACCCGCAACTTGTGAAATAAACACTAAAGCAAAGCAGCATATACACTGCTTTGCCCGGGTTACGTAAAAATCTGTGGTTTTATTAATTTTCATTATATGATGTATAGGGATCAATGGTAAAATAAATAATGTTTATTGCTCAAGGGGATGCGCTTTAAGCAGTTCTTCCGGTGCATAGAAACCGGTTTTATCTTTCACAGCGGCACGCACTTCTTTTACCTTATCTGGTGAGATGGCGGAGGCATTATTGCCAAACGAATTTCGCACGTAAGTTAAAACGGCAGCTACTTCATCATCCTTCAGCATTCCCGCGAAAGGTGTCATCGGTACTTGTCCGGGATATTCCTTGTCAAGCACTTCAATAGGACCTTGCAATCCTTTTAGTACCACTTTAATAAGGCGTTCTTCATTACCATTTACCCATTGGGTTCCGGCTAGGGGTGGGAAACCAGATGCGGAAAGCCCTGCGCCATCAGCCTGATGACAGGTACTACAAAAGCCTTCTCTGGCATAAATTTCTTTTCCCTTGATAAAAAGGTCTCGTTCGGCACCTTTCAGATTGGTTACAATGGCCTCTTCCTTTACCTCATTTACTGATCGGCCATTCAGGTGAGCCACAGCAGCGTCGTAGGCATGCACCATCCATTCGTCCAAAGGTTTTTTGCCAGCTTCCAATACAATGGGCAAGCCGATTTCCTTATCCAGCCAGGAGGCCGCTACAATAGCTTCCAATCGGACCCGACCATGCTCATCTCCGGCGGCCTGCATCAGCAATTCTGCCTGATCGGCCACCTGATGCCCTGTATAACGCAGCACCCGTACGGCGGCAGCCCGCGCCCGATAATCTTTTGACTGCAGAACCTGCTTAAGCAGGGATTCATCTACCTGATCAAGTCCCCAGGTAACCCATAGGGCTTCCAGCAGGTAGTGTTCATACTGCGGATCTTCCTGATCAAGATGATCAATCCAGTTCCACAAATGGGCCTGTACCTCTTTCGGGTCTCTGCCTCGAAGTTCCCGACGGGTGCGATAGCGGGTTCTGTATTCAGGCAGCTTTAGGTTGTTCAATAATTCTTCAATACTGGCACCTGCTACCTTAGCGGGTTCTACCAATGGGCGTGATGGGTAGGTTATGCGATAAATTCGTCCGTGAACATGATCGCGCAGGGGGTCACGGGCATTATGCTGCATATGGCCAATCAGCACATTGTGCCAATCCACGATATAAAGAGAGCCATCGGGCGCAAACTCCATGTCAACCGGACGAAAGTTCTTGTCGTCGCTCCATACCAGGTCCTGGTGGTGTTTGCTCTTGTAGCCCGTGCCATCGTCTACCATGGTGTGTTGCTTGGTGCCCAGAAAGCCAATGGTATTGTTGATCAGCAGGTCGCCCTGGGCATCATCGGGAAAATGACGGCTGGAAACAAACTCCAGGCCTGAAGTAGGGCGTACCCGGTGTGCTTCTTCAATTAAGTTGGTCGATTTGTGGGTAGCTTCGCCATACCTGGGTTTTACGGTGCCGGGCATCATCCAGCGCACATCCGGCCCGGAGGTTTCCGCAAAGAAGTTCTCTCCCCAGTCATCAAAGGCAATGCCCCAGGGATTGGGAATAGACAGCTGGGCGGTGCGCTCCAGATGGTGCCGTTGCGGATTATACCGGTAGAAACCGCCATTGGTGCCTCGTACCGGTCCGTAAGAAGTTTCTACATTGGTATGCAGAAAAACCCCTTCTCCCATATAAATAGCCCCGGAGGGGTCTCCGGTATACGCGGAGTGGGCATGGTGGGTGTCGTGGTCATCAAAACCACTCAACAGGATTTGTTTGGTATCGGCCTTATCGTCGCCATTGGTGTCGGAAAACAACATCAGGTTCGTACCCTGAGAAATATATACGCCTTCCGGAGCAATCTCGAATCCCACGGGTAGGTGTAAGCTATCGGCAAATGTGATCTCTTTGTCAGCTTTCCCATCATTATCAGTATCTTCCAGAATGATGATTTTGTCGTTAGGCTTGTTATCGCCTGGTTTGTAATGCGGATAGCTTGGCATGGTGGCTATCCAGAGGCGGCCTTTGTTGTCGAAGGATAATTGAACGGGATTGGCCAGATCGGCAAACTCTTTTTCTGAAGCGAAAAGGTCTATTTTATACCCTTTGGGCACATGAATTTTTTTCAGGGCATCTTCACCATACAGGTATTCAGGATCACCATTTTTCTCGCTGGCTGTAAAATTAGTCTGCACAGGCGGCAGCGTTTTGGTTTTCTGATCAGCGGCTTTCAGGTCCATTTTCTCACCTTTCAGTGCCAGCCAGATGGCCTCATCTCTTAGCGCGGTCATTTCACGGATTTTAGCGATTTCAGCAGGATAATTATCCGGGCCAAAGGGTTCATAGCGACGACCATACACATGCACCCCATTCGGTATTTTAAAATCATTGTGCCACATCCAGTTTTTCTCCATCACGGCCGCATGCACCAGGCCACGACGAGCCTTAGCTTTGTCGTCGGCCTCGCCAAAAACCTGATCGGCCAGCAAGGGAGCGAATTTCGCGTAACCTTCATCCGTCAGTTGTGAACCATCAATGGTAAGTTGTTTTCCACCATCAAACCATTCTTTGGTAGGTTGATAGACGTCGACAAAGAGTACATTATTGCTGGCAGCCACTTCTTTCATGGCCTCTGCGTATATGGCCAGATTCTCATTTTCCTTTTTACCATTGGGCAGGTCGTATTTCGCGGAAAGATCCTGGAATGCGATCGGGGATACAATCGCCAACTGGGGAGGCGCGGTACCATTGTATTTCTGGCTCAGCGTATGTTTGATAAAAGCATCCAGTTCTGCTTTATAATTCTCCAGGCCAGCTTCTCCCTGAAAAGACTCATTATAACCAAAAAAGGCGATAATGATATCCGCTTTCAGCATGGTGATCCATTCGTCGGGGGAGGGGAAGTGACCCTCGCTACCGGAGTTTGTGGCGAGTTCGGTCTGGAATTTTTCGGCACCCGGAAAAGCCCAGGGAGAGTTGCGCGCGGCATGTGGCCTGAATCCCGGCGTATTTCCTCCGTCACACATGTTCCGGATATAGAGTAAGCTATCAGGATACCGGAGTTGCATTTCTGTTTCAAAATGACCAAAGTTCATCATTCTTGACCCCAGGTTATTCCCGATCAGGACAATGTGAGAACTTTTTTTGATTTTCAGGGTGTTTGATTCCGGTTCGGTACACTGAAATATACCGAAGGCAATTACGGCTACCGCGATAATTTTGAGTAGGATTTTGATTGATATATTAATACTTGTTCTCATTGAATGTTTATTAGGAAATAAAATATATAGCATTCGCCACAGCAAACAGTCCTGAACTGTGCTGATATTGGTGGAAAATTGTTCGCGGTTCCGAATGTATGATTTTTTGATTTAAAATTCAGCCCTTCTCCTGATTTTGTTGACGGCCTCATAAGCTTCTGTCGACGGAACGGATAATTCATTGGAAGCTTCCGCATAAATTAACAACACTTCCGCATACCGGTTGGCAGCACCAAATTTGAAAGAGCCATCGATACGTCCGGTAACGGTTATTAAGTACTTTTCTAATAAGCCATAATTGATTCGGCCAAAGTATGAGTTCAGGCCATAGTACAGCTTTTCTCCAATTTTTTTGTATTGCAATTCATGCGATTCAAGTGCTTTGTCGAGAAGATTTTCCAATCCCTGACCTTTTACAATTTTGGTATTTACCTTGATGCCATTTACCAGTTCACCATCGTAGGCAAATTGCACCGCATACTCCTGCTCTAATTCCAGCAGAAAGTGTCGCAGCGATCTATATCCATACTGAAACTGATAAACAGCAGGGGAGTTTTTACCTGATGAGGCGAAGTGCTGGGCCTGCAACGTACAGGCGCTGAACATAAGCAGCAATGATCCTAGACATAGAGGCTGCTACCGCCAGGTATTTCCTGGCCATAGGTCGCAAAGCGATAAGGTTACGTTTAGCAGGCTTTTCCGTGCGATGATAGACTTTTTGAAGGATACGGTCCTGATGAGCCTTCGAAAGGCTATGGGATCGGTAGTGAATATTTCTGACAATCTCAGAAGCTTCTTCTACCTGTTCCCGTTTGTGCGGAGAGGTATTTAAAAACTGTTCCCAAAATTTATTAGAAGTGTTGTCAGGACGATGCACCCATTGCTGAAAAGCATGGTCCACCACAAAATCTTCTACCTGATAATTTAGATACTCGTAAAAAGAAGGCATTTTGGGTATATACAGCGGATTTCTGTTTACTGGTTAATTTTCTGATGATCCTTCTTTTAACAGCAACCAGCAAATAAGATTTAATAGAATGCACTGAATTCATTTGGGCACTCTTCTCCCAGAGGTCAGAAAACAGATCCTGAATACAATCCTCCACCAGGGCAGTATTGCTGGTGATGCGAACTCCATAATCGTACAGCATATTAACATGCTAATAATAAATTCGCTCAAAGGCTGATTGGTCTCCCTGTCGGTACTGATCCCAAGGCTGACTGGTTTTGAGCTTTTCGCGATTTATGTTATAAGAATTCTCCCAATATCTATATTTATAAAAGTAAATCGTCCGATCAATACCGAATTAAAGGAAGATAGGGATAGGTATTCGTGTTTGTTTAAAGTGCGGCAAGCGATACGCAAGTACAAACAGGTTTACTGAAAAAGGTAATGAGTTGGTATAACATTACAAAAGCATTAGAGCAGGAAAAGGGAAGGCTGTTGGTGAGTTGTTGGTGAATTTCAAATTGGCGGTAAAAACAATGATTAGGAAAACACATAAGAAATGAGACACTCAAATAAATGCCTCATTTCTTAGCTGATTTTTTTTGAATTATACGGGCAATCTGTTAATCGTGGCCTTCTAACTTCACTAGTTTATTATACACTCCTAAAAGTAGAAAGGGTGCTGCCCATTGCCCTACAAACAACGCTTTATCGTCTTCTTTAAAAATTTTTAAAGCGAGGGAGGCTGCCATAGAACCTAAGGAAGCCCACAAAAATACATCAGAAGGAATTTTTCCGGTTTGTTCCTCAATAGCAGTAGCTACTTTACCTTCTTTGTGCCTGGAATTTGATGCCATATATTAAATATTTAGATAAAAAAAATGATAATTATTTCAATGATAAACCTGGGTTTATGTGTTTTGTTTAAAATAAAAAACATGTTACTAATAAAAATTTTGATTGCTCTAAGATTTCTTAGCACCAATACCGTGTTTTTACTTTTTCTAATAAATAGCTACCCGCGACTGCCGGGTAGGATCTGTTGACGGTTCACGACGGTCCGGAGAATCGGGTTGTTCGGGCGGAATGGGTGGCACCGGCTCTCTGGGCTGATTGGGCTTTTCGGGTGGATGGGGTGGGTTAGTCCGTTCCGGCCGATCGGGATGGGCAGGTTGTTCAGGCGGAATGGGTGGGATAGGATTCTCCTTAGGTTTCTCAAGAAAAGTACCTTTCAAATCAAAGCTTTCTCCCAGCAGTATTGTGCGAGTTTTTTCTTCCATGAACTTCATAACGCGATTGGTTAAAATTTTATATAAATGTTATTTAAAAAAATATGCGGATCTCTGATTCGCCACCTGATGAATACTTAATCGACTTCATTATTACTTAAAGCTGCCTGATCGGTTTTCTTGGTCAGCGTTAGTGAAATATCCGGATCGGTTTCATAACCTTTGACAGACTTATTATTATTTGGGTCAGGTTCCGGTAACAATCTGTTTACCAAATCTAAAACAGAAAGAGTAAGGCCTGGTGCGATGGCATGCATGAGTTCTCCCAGTTTGGCTGGAAAACCCAACGTGATGGTAGTTTTGCCTGTGCGCATCGCGGCAATTATTTTTTTTGCGGCTGTTTCCGCACCCATAGCGAGCAGCGGTAAAGAATCTGCTGTTTTAAACCAGGCGAACTCTTTATCCTGCTGGCCTTTTACGTTCACATTTCTGGGGCTTCCGGTGCGCGTTAATCCGGGATACACCGTGGTTACTTTAATCTGATAAGGTGCCAGTTCCGTAGTAAAACCTTCTGACAGACCCGCCAGCGCGAATTTGCTGGCCGAATACGGTAGCAAATGGGGTACACTGATTTTGCCACCAATAGAAACGATATTTACGATATTTCCCTGTCTGGCTTTTTTCATGGCAGGAATCACGGCATTCATGGTGTACAATGGACCAAAAAAATGTACTTTCATGGCCGATTCGTAATCCTGATCGGTCATGTTTTCCATGGGGCCCACCTGAATCACGCCTGCGTTATTGATCAGGATGTCCACTGTTCCCAGCTTTTGGCTGATCTCCCCCATCATTTTTTCAACCTGGCTTTTGTTGGTGATGTCGCAGGTTACAGCCAAAACCATCTGGTTGCGGCCCGCGAATTCCTGCGTTGCATGGGCAAGTTCCTCTTCATTGGCAGCACAAATCACAACTTTTGCCCTGGCTTCGGCAAGTTGTCTGGCCAAAACCAGTCCCAAACCCCGGGAACCTCCGGTAATGAGCACTACCTTGTTGGCGAGGTTAATTTTAGTGAAAGCGTTTTTTATTAATCTGGCAGCATAAACGCCCATCGACACATAAAAAGCATTTCTTAAAAATTTTGTGGGATTTTTCATATGAAACTTTAGTTTAAAAAATTGATATTCATTTCATGCATTTGAAAAATTATGATACGCTAAATCCTTTGATGGTTTCTGTGTTCGTTTTGCATTTCGGTAAAATGCCGGACATTCTCCAAAGTATCGGTGCCTGCACTTTTGCTATAGGAAACGATAGTGATATCTCCTGTAGTTTCCATTACCATGGCATCAATTTCATCCAGGGTACTAAATCCTTCGGCCCTCGCTTTCGCAAAAATTTCTTCGGTGCTAATCC
>JBGTIS010000061.1:0-7925 GCA_041745535.1 Cyclobacteriaceae bacterium
GTAGAAGTCCAGGTATCGCCATATTCATTGGAACTCTGAAAGGTGATTACACCGGTAGCCGGATCATAGGTGCCCGACATGGTTACCGCACCGCCAAACGGGTCGGCAAAAGTGGCACTCAGATTATTACATACATCTGAAAAATCTTTAGAAACCTTGAAATCAACCCCATATACGGCATACCATTTAATATACAACCCTGCGAAAATATCGTCTACGGTGTATACGCCAGGTGAAGAAGAGGTAATACTTACTTCGCTGGCAAAATCAACTACCGGGGCGGTACAGCAATCGTCGGTAGACTGCCCCGAAGTTAAGGCGGCATATGCTCCGGTTGCAATTTCTGAAGGACAGGAAATAAACCATTGCACATTGCAGCCGCCAAAGGAAGGCTGTATCGGTTCCTGGCACAAATCGGAGTTTAAAGCAGTAGTCAGCCTGCGGCCATCGGCGGTATGAATAGGAAAGGTAAGGTTGAACCCGTCGCCCACTTCCAGCGAATCGATGGTAAAACTGGTTACTCCTTTTTGGACCATCACCACATCGGCTATGGCGTCTATAATTTCCTGTCCGGTTACCTCTACCGTAGAAGGAAAAGTTTTAACGGTTTTCAACAGCACCGACGGATAGGTCATGTCTATGAAATTTCCTTCCAGGTCTTTCGCGGCGTTGGTTTCTGTATAGGTAACCTGAATTTCCACCGAATCTACCTGTGTTACTTCGAAACCTTCCACATCCAGGGTAAATTCCACTTCTTCGGTTGCCAGGTTGTTCAATGCGTTAAAGAATGATTTATCCTGATTTACGTTGATCAGGGTAACGGCGCCTATGTTATTGTTCGGGTTGGGCGCCTTTCCCCAACGCTCTTCTTCGCAGGCATTTAAAAGCAGGAGGCAAAATCCTGCCAGGCCTGCTAACCCATATTTTAGTAGTATATTTTTCATCGTTGTTTTCATGATATTTTTCTATTTATCCCAAAATACCGGAGTGTCCTGCGATGGAAGAGGATTGGGCGCGTTCGGATTCCCAGCTATTTCAGTGGTTGAATAGGGCAATCGTAACGGAAATGGCGCCAGTGGCGCCAGACTGGCTGGCAGATCGGCCGGCAAGCCTGTTCTTCGGTAATCGGTAAATACTTCCATGCCATTCCCAAACTGCGCATAGTATTTTTCCTTCATGATCACATTCAGCTTCTGGTCCGCGGAAGTACCCCCATTGAATTCGGCAATGCGTTGGGTAACATAATCATCCACCAGGCTATCAGGCATCGCTACGGCATTTTCGTCGAGACTCATGCCCAGGCTTTCTACTTTGTCCATGGAGGCACGAATGCCTTCTTCCAGATAGGTAATGGCTTCTTCGCCACCGGTTATGCCCGGCATGGTCAGTTTTGCTTCTGCCAGCATAAAAGCCCGCATGGCATTGGTTACATAGGGAATAATGCCAGCACCCTGCCCGCCATCGCCCAATATTCTTTCGCTGCGGGTGTTGTTGTCGTATGATCCGCCAATAGGATATACGCCATAGGTAGCCCGAATCACGTCGTCGCCCGGCAAACCGGAAGGATCGCCATGGTCGCGGCCAAGATAGCCTTCCGCGGCTTCACCCAGATCGGTGCCACTGAGCAAGCCGTACACACAATCGGATCGGGTATTGCAAGGTGTGGTTTCAAAATTCAGATCGCTATCCGAACCTTGCCGGTAAATGTAGTAAGGCAGGCGGGGGTCGTTTTTCTTAATCAGGTTATACATGAAATAATTGCTCATATAATTATCCTTATTACCCGATCCCGCATATTCTATCTGATACATGGGATGCTGGTTACGCGGCGATAGGCTGGATCCAAACTGAAACTGGAAGTCTCCTTCATTGGTATTAATGAGGTCGTTTTTGGTCATCAGGGCATTGATGCCCGCGGTAGCTTTATCGGGATTGACCAACCGTAAATTCAGCAGCAGTTTCAATTGAATGGTTTTGGCAGCTGTGGCCCATTTACTTAAACTATTATTAAAAATCAGGTCATTTTCCAGGGCCAGCGAAGATTCCTTTTCCAGGTCGGCAATGCCTTCGTCTAGCAAAGTGAGCAACTGGTCATAAATAAAAGCTCCCTCGTCAAATTTAGGATTGATAAACTCGTCGCCCTTGAGCGCTTCAGTAAAGGGTAAATCGCCGAACATATCAACCATTACCCCATAAATATATGCTTTCATAATATTACCGACTGCTACATAATGCCATGCTTCCTGTTCAGTTCCCTGGTCAATTACCTCCTGAGCGTCTTTCAGGGCATCGGCAAAAAGCGCATCATAATCGTTGGAATAAATGGTGGCGTCCTGCAGGTATTGACTTTCAGTTAAATCGTAAACCTGCCGGGTAAATACCATGGTATTTTTGTTGATATCCCGGGTCATACTAAAAGCGGTAGAAACCTGCACAGAAGGCAGGAGTAATTTTAGTGTAGCCGTTTTCGGGTTGTTAGGATCATCGTTCACATTGAGCCAGTCTTCCCCACAGGCGCCACAGGTAAAAAGCAGCACCACCACTAGGAGTATTTTATATGTATTTATTTTCATATCAATAAGAATTTTCCGTGGTTAGAAAGTTAATCTGAGGTTTATGCCATATCGCCGGGTAGTGGGTACAATACCGTAATCGATACCCTGGGCATTGCCCGATCCGTCGGTGGATGCGCTCAGATTTTTCAGGTTCCCTGATCCCAGTGAATTGGTTTCCGGATCAAAATTTAAGCTTTTAGGAAAGTTATAAGCCAAAAACCACAGGTTCCGTCCGGTAATGGAAATACTGGCAGCACCAAACGGGGTGTTGCCCAGCAGGCCTTTTGGCAGATCGTACGCAAGGGTAACCTCTCGGAGCCTTATGGTAGAGGCATCAAATACAGAAAACTCTTCCGGTCCGGCTGACCCAAAAGTATTGATAAAGAACCAGTCGTTTACCGTAAGCTGTGTGCCATTGGGGATGGTATTTCCGTTCTCGTTCAGCACGGCTTTCTGTGTACTCGGATCGCCCTGCACACCTGGAATCACCAGCGTCACTTCTCTACCGCGAGGTCCTACCGGAATAGTTTCGGTAGTTAATCCCCTGCCAAATACCTGGTTGTAGGTATCGGAGTATAGGTCGCCGCCTTTCCGCCAGTCAACCAGCGCGCTGAGCGAAACGCCTTTCCACCTAAAGGTGTTGGTGACACCCAGAATAAAATCAGGATTCGGGTTACCAATAATTTCAAATTCAGTTTTCTGAATCAGTTTGCCAGTGGTGGGGTCTACCAGCAACTGCCCATCGTCAGCGCGGGCGGCTACCGAACCGTACAATTGCCCGTATGGTTTGCCTTCTTGATGAATTACCCGGACGGCATTGCCGAATCCACCTACAAACACCTGGTCTAATCCGTTTCCAATTTTTTCAACCACATTTCTGTTGCGGGTAAATACACCGAATATATTCCAGCTAAACCCATTGACCAACTGAACAGGTGTAAGATCCAGGGCAGCTTCAATACCTTTGTTGGTTACTTTACCTATATTAGAAACCGCATACTGAAAACCAGTAGAGGGTGCTACTTCCACAGGCACAATCTGGTCGGTTGTCCAACGGTCGTAATAGGTAAACTCCAGGCCCAATCGATCTTTTAAAAAGCGCAGTTCGGTACCTATTTCAAATTCAGTGGTGAACTCAGGTTTCAGATTATTATTGCCAATGGCATTGCTTAGTGTTTGTACATTGGTATTTTTAAAAGGAAAATCCAGCGAAGCGATGTTGTTGCCCAGCGAAGAATTGGTTACAAAAACTGTTTGAGTAAGATACGCTTCTATATCATTGCCGGAAGTGGCCAGCCCTGCCCTGATCTTTCCAAAATTAAGGATATCGGAATCGATGTCAAGGGCATCGGTAAATACCAGCGAAGTGCTGGCTCCTGAGTAAAAGAAACTCCTTTCACCCTGCGGCAAGCCTGAATGCCAGTCGTTCCGGCCGGTAAGGTTCAGAAAAGCGAAGTCTTTATAAGAAACGCCCACATCAGCAAAAGCAGCCTGATAGCGCTGTTTTTCATAGCTACCTCCATTCGGAATTACAGTTTGGGTATTGTCCAGGTCGTTAATACCGCTTACAATAATTCCTGTTCCCTGATACGATTGCCGGTCCAACGTGCGTTGGTTGGCATTGTGGCCGGCTATAATTTTAAGCCCCAGATCATTGGTAATATTTTTATTGATGGTGAATAACAGGTTCCCATCTATTTCGCTGCGGGCAATGTCATCGGAAACGATACGGCCGGTAGGGAACGCATTGTTACCGACAGGGAGCACATACAGGCGGTGGTCGGTATAAGCATTGAAACCTGCCTGATAAGAAACATTTAGCCAATCGAATACATCATAACCTGCGGAAATTTTGCCATAATACCGGTTTACTTTGCTGGTATGGGGCGCTCTTCTGGCCAGCCAATACGGATTGTCGTTATCGGGCCGGTAGAAAACGCCGATCCCATTGGCATCTTCATAAGGATACCCTTTTACATTTACGTTCGGAGGGGTAAAAAGTAATCGTTCGGTAATACTGGTGCCGCCCGTGCCCAATCCTGCCATGGGGGGTGAGGTAAGGTCGGTATTTACGTAATTGATGTTGCCGCTAATGTACAGCCCATTTTCCAGCTGCGCGTTTCCGCCCACATTGATGTTGGTACGGGTAACTTCATTGTTGGGCACAATTCCCTGATTTTCAGTATAAGAAGCGCCCGCTGTAAAGTTGGCTTTTTCGCCTCCGGCCGATATGGTAACCGCATTTTCAATAACATGGCCGGTACGGAAAAAATCTTTTGGGGTATTGTAAGCCTGTAAGGGAATGGTGGCATCCGCCAGTTCAGGAAACCGGTCGGCATACCTGCGGTAAGGATGCGCCACCAGGGGCCTTCCCTGGTCGTCAAATCCAAGGATCAGGTCCGCATTCAGTGGATTTTCCCAGGCTTTGGTAGTTACGTCAAAAGGGGCACCCCAGGTACCAAAGTTATTGTCCACATATTTGAAATTGTTTCCCTGGGTATATCGGGTTTGGTAAGTAGGCAGGTTAGACACCTGTTCGACGGAATACGAAGAACTTAATGCTACTTCCAGTCCTTTTTTAGTGCCTACCCGTCCGGCTTTGGTCGTAATTACAATGACGCCATTGGCAGCCCTTGACCCGTACAGGGCAGAAGCGGCTGCCCCTTTCAGCACCGTCATCGACTCAATATTGTTAGGATCGAGGTCGAAAGAACGGTTAGAAGAAGTGGTGCTTCCCTGGGCAAAACTTCCGGTCTGGAAAGTAGAGTTATCGAAAGGAACCCCATCTACCACAAACAAGGGTTGGTTATTGCCCAGCAGCGACGAATTGCCGCGGATGGTAATGTTGGTTCCGGCACCTACCGCACCACCACCGCCGATGATATTGACGCCGGGTACCTTACCCGAAAGCGCCCGTATCGGATCAGGTTCTGATTTTTGGGCCAGCTCGCTACCATCCACATCGGAAACGGCATAACCGAGTGCCCGTTTTTCCCGCTCAATGCCCACCGCGGTAACCACTACTTCGGTAAGCTGTTTGATATCGCCGGTCATCTGCGGATTAATAACCGTACGGTCGCCGATGGTTACTTCCTGTTCGGCAAAACCAATAAAAGAAAAAGTGAGGGTAGTGGCACCATCGGGAATATTTAAGCGATAATTACCATCCACATCGGTAACCGTACCGGTGGTAGTACCTTTCACAATTACGTTCACTCCGGGTAGTATGCTGCCATCTTCGGCAGAGGTTACAGTTCCGGAAACAGATTTATCCTGGGCGAGCAACTGACCTTGCAGTAAAACCAGCAACCACAGGAATAAAGGTAGTTTGTAGAATTTTTCCTTCATAAAAATTTAGGTTTGTGGTGAATATGTTTCAGTGTGGCAATCAACCGGGAACAGGGCATCTGTGCTTGCGAATGAGAGTGAGTTAATACTATGAAAAAGAAGTACAAAAAATGAAAAAGCGATGTTCCCAGTGTGCCTTTAACAAAAGTCAAGAATTTCTCGCATGCGCGACATCCCCCATTGGAAGGGATTTTACATGGCATTCAGGCAGAAGGTTTTGGCTATAATTTAACAGGTATTCGAGGTTTTAAACCCGTTTTTTCAGGAATAATAAAAATGTAGGATGGAAAGCTTGATTATACCCCGAAAAAACAGATAATATTGGCATATCTGTAGGGTTTTCTGATACATAATCTCCATTTCAGAGGTAAATCCATATCCCGCAAACGTCGGGATACAAGTCATAGTAAAAATCAGAAGAAATGCTATTATGTTCCTAATCTTACAATTTCAATATGTAAAATTTTTCACTTTTCTATCTGGAGTTAAGCATGCGTTATCCCCTGTTTTGGTGGAATTGAAAAAGCGGTTTTTACCGACAAACTGAGCATTAAAATTATAATAATATTATTTAATGTTTGAAAAATATAATAAAAATTCTTTAGTAGATGATATGTAGTAATTCCGGGATTTGAAAAATCCCACAATTGCGGTTATGTTCTGATATAGGGCTGGCGGTTAACTTTAGTAAAACAATCAACCCCTGCGTCATGAACATGAATGTAATCCTCCCTGCCGTCATCAGAAAAATAGCGTGGCTGCTAGGCTTCTATTTTTTTTCCAGTTATGCCTATGCCATCGATGGCAAAATTTTTCACCTGACCCATGAAGCCAAATATACCATCATTAAGTTTGAATGGGTCAATGACATGATCGTGATTCCTGTACAAATCAATGGTGGAGAGAAACTTAACTTTATTGTGGATACCGGCACCCGAACACCCATAATTCTTAATGAGAAAACCATTAAAGATTTGAATTTACCCAGAGGCAGGGATGTTAGTTTTTCGGGAATAGGGCCGCGTGGCGTCGTTCAGGGTTATACCCTCAATGAAGTTTCCCTTCAATTGCCAGGAGCGGAAGCCTCGCGGATGGTGATGGTAGTGCTTAAAAAGAATTACCTCGCCTTCAATAAATTGAAAAACACAAGAATTCACGGTATTATCGGAACCAGTTTGTTTCGCAGCTTCGTGGTAGGCATCAATTACAGCAGTCAGGAGCTGATATTGTATGATGACCGGTATTTTGAACCTACCTCCCAGTATGTGGCATTGCCCATGAAGATTAACGACAGCAAACCGGTGATTCAGGCTCAGGTAAAAATTAACGATTACCTCTATGAAACCAACCTTTTGGTAGATACAGGGTTTAACCATGAACTGATGCTGAAGCCCGGTTTGAACTCACCAATGATTTTACCCAATGATGCCAGCAATGTAGTAATTGGCCGAGGATATGGCGGCACGATTATCGGCAAAAGCGGTACGGTAAACCAGGTGTACCTTGGTAAATTTGTACTGGACAATGTAATCACCTCTTTCCCATCGTTAAGTTCGTACGCCCATCAGGAACATCTTCAAACTGCCAACCATGGTACCATTGGCAATGGTATGCTCAAGAACTTTAATATTATTATGGACTATTCCCATGAACTGCTGTACATCAAAGATGAGAGCCTGCCCGATTGTATAAAAGAACCCGCGCTTGTACAGAAAGTAATACCTGAAGAAGTGAAAAAGCTCGTGTATTAAGATTTAGTGCTAACAGATACTGAAAAGTTAAATATCTTTTGTATTTTTTGGGATCAACCATCTGTTAGGCTAATTCAATACACACATTATGGCTAAAATTGATCTCTCTGCATTCTGGTCAGGCTTTTCTAATCAGCCCCAGCAGCCCAGCACAGTGCCGGACGCAACCTCCGGAGAAGCTGCACAAAAGACGGTGCCTCCCATACAGGCAACAAAGTCCAGGCGGCTTCTTTCCATAGATGCGTTGCGTGGTTTTGATATGTTGTTTATC
>JBGTIS010000062.1:0-11703 GCA_041745535.1 Cyclobacteriaceae bacterium
ATAAAAAGATGGAGGAAGGGAAAGCCAAACTCCTGTTCTATCTGAATCGCGGATTAATTGCCGCTATGCAGGGCAATTATGAAAGTAGCAACGAATTATTTGAGCAGGCCTATGTGCTGGGCGAAGATCTCCGTAATAATCTACTGAATACCGCAGCGGCCCTGCTTACCAATCCAAACTTTACCTATTACACCGGCGAAGATCATGAGCTGCTCCTGATTCATTATTATAAAGCCATCAACTATCTGCAATTGGGCAATCATGAAGCGGCTTTGGTAGAGTGCCGGCGGTTAAATATCAAACTCAATAAGCTAAGCGATAAATATCGGGGCCATGTGCCAGGCAATGCAACCAAATACCAGATAGATGCTTTTATTCAAAATCTGATGGGGATTATTTATGAAGCCGATCAGGACTATAACAATGCCTTTATTGCTTACCGAAATGCGGTGGAAACCTATCAAAATGCCTATCAATCATTGTTTGACGTAGGTATGCCCGAACAACTGAAAAAAGATTTGCTCCGCACGGCTTACCTCATGGGTTTTTCCGATGAGTTGCGCCGTTATGAATCACAGTTTGGCATTAAATATATCCATGACACAACAAGTCAGGGTGACCTGGTGTATTTCTGGAATACCGGATTAGGACCTGTAAAAGCTGAATGGGGTATTAACTTTTTCCTGGTAAGGGGAAAAGGGGGGCTGGTTAATTTCCGCAATGAAGAACTGGGGCTGAACTTTCCCTTTTATCTGGATAATGAAGAAGACTATGAGCGGAAAGGGCTGAATCGGGTAGAGTTTATCCGGGTTGCTTTCCCGAAATATGTTGAACGCCCGCTCATGCTGGATCAGGCTATAATAAAAACCTCCTCGGCAACCTATTCACTGGAAAAAGCCGAAGACCTGAATGCCATTGCCTTCAAAACTCTGCAACAGCGCATGCTGAAAGAATTTTCCGTTTCCCTGCTTCGGGTAGCCCTGAAGAAAGCCGCTGAATATACCACCCGCGATGCCGATCAAAACCTGGGCGCTATTGTGGGTTTGGTAAATGCCATTACCGAAAAAGCGGATACCCGAAACTGGCAAACCATACCCCATAGCATTTATTACACGCGGGTTCCTTTGGCAGCGGGTGAGCACAAAGTCTCTTTGGAAGTAACTTCCCATACTGCTACCGGTCCGGTACAAATTCACGATTTTACACTGGATGTAAAAAAAGGAAAAACTTATTTCCAGACTTTTCATTCTATTGAAACAAGCCCCCTGTTTAATAGGTTTTAATAGGGATAACCCTAACAAAATAAGGCTATGGAATCAGTAACCGATGTTAATAAAATTCAAAAAGGAGATTTTTTAAGCGAAACCCAGTATTACAAGGTTTTGAACCTTGAGAAAGAATATGTACATGTGGAAAATGAGCGAGGCTTTAAATCACACATTGCCTATCATATTGTGGGCGAAGGCATGTATTCGGCGCATCAGTACCGGGAAGAAAGAGAAGTGACCAAAACGGAGATGGCCACTATTTTCAGTGGGATTGGTGATATGGTGTTTACGGTAAACTTTAATAAGCAATTGAAAGAAAAAGAAGCCCGGGAAGCCCTGCTGCAGCTATATGCCAATCAGGGGGAAGAAATTCTCAGTCAGAAAAAATATGCGAAGCGGATCAAAGAAATTGTAAAATCTACCTTTCAGGGCGAAGAACGTACTTTGATTGGCTATAAAATAGGAGCCGACCAAAACCTGGGCAGAAGCCTGGTGATAGATCTGGAAGCCAGAAGAGGCACCCGTGCTTACGACCAGCGCATCCGACTGGTAGACCACCGTACCATTAACTGGCTGGTGTATCAGAATGTGCGGTATGTGGTGAAGTGATTGATTTTAATTGTAAGGAAATTATTTGTTATTCGTTAATAGTTAGTTGTTAAAAGTTGTAACGAATAACGAATAACGAATAACTAATAACCAATTTCCCAAGCTTGTAAACTTTACCTACTCTGAAATCTAAACCCGAATATAAATTTTCCTTTTATCCAGCACGTATCCTACCAGCCAGCAAACCAGCATATAGGCCACCGCAAATAGGAATGAGGCTATATATGGTCCCATTACTGCAGCAAAAATGTTATCGTAAATCCATTCCCATAAGCTTTTATCTCCTATGGTAATAACATACATGCTGATCAGCAGCAATTCGGATAACAGATAAATAAACAGGGGATTTTTGCCAAACACATTGAAAAAGCCGGTCCAGTTCCGATAATCTTTTATTTCAATAACAAAAATCAGAAAACCTATGACCAGCAGATCAATGCCACAGGTTAGCAATACAAACGAACTGGTCCAGAGTTTTTTATTGATAGGAAAAACCATATCCCAGGTTAATGCCCCCAATACAAGCACAGCACCCATCAGCATCAGTTTGGCGATGGTTTCGAATGAAACGCCATTTCTGCGGATATAATCTCCCACCAGGTAACCGATCAGCACATTTACGATGGCAGGTAAGGTACTGAGCAATCCTTCGGGGTCGAACGGATGCGCACCACGAATGTACAGATGATTGGTGCCAAACAGCCACAAATCTAACCTTGATCCGGCATTTGCTTCCAGGCTGAAAGGATCACCCTGACCCACAAATACCAGAAGAATGAGCCAGTAACCGAACAAAAGCAGGGCACTCCAGATAATGATTGATTTTTTAGAGAAATAATGAATAATAATGGAGCCGAAAAAGTAGCAAAGCGCGATTCGCTGCAATACGCCCAGTACCCGGGTTTCCGCAAAAGGTTTGAAACTGAAAGGATCGGCCGCGTCAAAAGTAAAGAACGGAAACCAGTACATCAGGTAACCCAAAAGGAAAATCAGGGCCGACCGTTTAATAATTTTTTTCCAGAACACAGCTTCGCCCTGTTGTTCATATTTTTTCATGGCGAATGCCAGGGCATTGCCCACGGCAAACAGGAAAGAAGGAAATACCAGATCAGTAGGGGTAAATCCATGCCAGGAGGCATGTTGCAGCGGCGCATAGGAAAACCGTCCATTTCCCGGCGAATTCACAATAATCATAAAGCAAACCGTGATCCCTCTGAAAATATCAAGGGTAAGAAAGCGACCCGTATTTTGTATCGACATAGGATTATTCAAGAGAAATAATGAAGACAGCCATATCCGGTGTTTTCTAAAACCTAAGGCAGCTGTAACAGTCTAATTTATTTCAAATACCTTGTTTTGCCTAATTTTACTTTTTATTTCTTCTCATGAAAAATAAACGGGAATAAAATTCTGAAATCTGGTCAATTAAAAAAAAGGCCTGCACTTTTCTTGGAGAAAAGACATCAGGCCTTTATGCTGTACAACCGATACTTAAGAAATAGCTTTTACACCGGCTTGCGCTACGGCATGATCGTTATCCACCGAACTGCCCGATACGCCAATGGCACCCATAATTTCTCCCTTGCCGTCTTTGATGGGAATGCCTCCCGGAAAAGAAATCAGTCCGCTGTTAGAATGCTCTATATTATACAAAGCACCACCGGGCTGCGATAGTTCACCAATTTTGCCGGTATCCATATCAAAAAAGCGGGCAGTTTTGGCTTTTTTAATGGCAATGTCGATAGAGCCTAACCAGGCACCATCCATCCGGGCAAATGCCGTGAGGTTTACGCCGGCGTCTACAATGGCGATGTCCATTTTAACGCCTAATTCTTTTGCTTTTTCTTTGGCAGCTTTAATAGCTTTTTCGGCTTGTTCTAAGGTGATATTCATGATGTTTGATTAATAGTTAAAAATATATACTAATTACGGTTTAACATGGAAAGACTGAAATTGTTAAAATTTAACGACAGGAAAAAATATTGCCTATTCTTCTTAGTTTTCTTTTTGCCTTTGGTTTTTCTTCTTTTGAATCGGATGCTTGTTCCATCAATTTGGGTAGAATAATAAAGTAAGTTTAACTATTAAAAGCTTTAAATTAGACTTTTAAAATATTTTCTCGACAATTCTGATATTTTGAATTCAATACTCAGTTTTTTCAACTTATTATTATCCTGTTTTAAAACAAAGCAAAAGCCAATTACCCATCTGCGGAACCTGCGATAAATAACCGGTAATTATAGAAGAAAAAAAAGCCTACCTACAAAAAACTAATTGTCAGTAAGCTTATTAAGCAGTTGCACAAAAATTTTCAGGTATCCCCGTCGGAGAGCCGACCTGATGAGGCCGGGCCGAATTCCGGCGGTAGCCGCGCTAGGTCCCATGAAGGGGATGCCGGAATTCGTTATCACTCATCCGGCAAGAAAACACCGAATTACTTTTGCTCACCTGCTTAGCGCAAACCATCTGTGCGGCTTACACATCACTGATGGTTACCGCGCCGAAACCACCATCCCCAGCACTTCTAATAGTTCTTCATCCTCTTTTAGCGCCAGCTGAGCTATAGTTTTGAAACCTTTTACCCAGTTTTTTAACTGCCTGCGCACCTCATTCCGCTGTCGGGTGGTGTGCTGGGCTTCCCCTTTCTTCCGCGTTTGGGTCCGCTGAGCCTCTTTATAGGCGGTAACCATTGCCTGCCCCTGCTCCAGTTCTGCCAGTGTGATGCCAAACCGTTCCAATATCTGGGGTTGCTCATTCAGTTTATTGTAGAAGTTGGCTACCTGCTCGGTCCACTCAATACGCCGGTCGGCACGCGGACCGTTCAGCCCCAGGCTGGTTTGCGGGCCATACTGATTTTTACAGGCAATCCTGGTCAGAGACAGGTGCTCTTCGTATACCCCTTTCAGGGCGACAAAATCTTCTTTGAGCGTATGCGTGGCATCATACTGCGCCCCATAGCAGGTTTTCTTTTGCCGTTGAAGCATAGTAAGCTCATTGGCCAACACCCTGCCTGCAAAATGGAATTTAATTACTATTCGTCACTTACTTAACCATACATCGGGGTTACCGTTAGACCCTCCGGGTTTTGATGGAATAAAAGAGCAAACGGATTCTATTTATATCAAAACCGCATTTACAGATAGTTTGACTTTCCCAACTGGTTCAAAATACGAGTATAGTAATTTTGGCTATTTTATATTGGCGGAAATAATTAGAATCACTTCCCGCCTATCTTTTTCTGAGTATATGAAAAAACATATTTTTGATGAATGTGACTTGAGTAGTACCAGAACAACATCACTGGAAGCAATAATTCCGAACAGAGCTGCTGGTTACATAAAGAACGCTAACGATTCTATACTAAATGCCCCAAACTATATTGCTCTACGACCCAGTGGGGCTTTCCTTTCAAACATAAATGATTTATTGAAATGGGAGATGGACATGCAGAATAACAAATTGCTTACACAAAAAAATTGGAATCAAATGTGGGGTGATACAATCAAAACCCCTCTTACAATGGACAATGAAGCTATGTATTATGGTTATGGCTGGATGACAAATAAAGTAAACGGGAAACAATTTGTTCATCATGGAGGTTCATTGCCTGGTTTCAAGTCTGTTTGTTTTCGTTATATCGAAGTTAACACAGCAATAATTAATTTAACTAATTCTGATAATGCAGATGCATATGGAATTGCATTTGGAGTATCAGATTTATTGCAGACAGAAGATAAAAAAAAATAAAAACTGCTGCCAACAACTAAGATTCTGTGTTTAAATCCAAATTCTATTGAATGAATTTAGCATATTATTATTCATTACAAGATTAGGATATAGTATCTTCGGAATATAAAACGGTCACGAACCAGTTTCTGAAGGGAGTATGTTGTCTACAACAGCTCTCTTCTTTTTTTCGTAGTCAGGGTTGTACTCGGTTTTGTTTTTGAACAAAATGTAACTTAACTCGAGCATCTTTCTTTCTATGGCCATCAGGGCTTTCATCTTGATCCCGTGTTTTGAAATCAGCCGTGTGTATACTTGTCTGTGTATCGGGTTGTGCTTTACTGCTGATAAGGCAGGAAGATGTAGAGATCGCCTAATATATCTGTTTCCTCTTTTAGATATCCGGGGCTTTCCCTTTACCGATGTGCCTGATAGTATTTCTTTGATATCCATACCGGCATAACTGGTGAGTTGTTTTTTGTTTCTGATGAGTTCAAATCCATTTGTTTCAGCTAAAATGATGGTAGCGGTGAGTACTCCCATGCCCGGAATAGTAGAGATACGCTTCACTTCTTGTTGTATCTCTGGTTTGCTGTCCGCCAATTCCTTTATCTCTTTTTTTATCTGTTGTTCCTGGGTATTGAGAAAATTAATTAGGTGTTTCATTCGGCCTATACTGTTCTCATTGGGATAGGCTTCACTCATTTCAGCATGAAGTCGATTTTTAACCATCGTCCGCTCATCCACAATCTGGCCCCGCTCACGGGTGAGCTGCTGTAACTTCCTGTACGTTTCATTGGGTTGTTTCCAGTTGTCCAGCTCGCGCTCCAATCCAAATCTGGCAATGGCTTCAGCGCAGGTTTTGTCTGTTACGGTCTTGATTTCCAGAGTTCGGATGTAATTACTGATTTTGTTGGGAAGAACAATGCTTACATCATAACCTTTGTTACCCATAAAGCAGGCAAATTGCTGATGGTAAACGCCTGCCGCCGTGGAATGGTAGCTTCCATTACTATCCTTAGGGTATATTCTGCCGCGGTATTCTTTTTTAGCCATTTATCCAGAAGTGTGAATCCGCTCGAACGATTGGAGAATATCCGATGGGAATACAGCTCAATGCTTAAATCTTCATTAAGTCTACCTAAACTGACTTCTAATTCTTTTTGGGATACATCCACTCCCAATACCTGTTTTAAAATCCTCATGCCTTTTGAATTAAATTTTTGATTTAAAAAACATAAAGTGAATATCTCCCTGCGTCTTAACTCCTAATTGGATATTCTGGATATAGTCACCTATAACTACTCCTTACATACTGTTCAAACTCTAAGAGACAAAAAGGAATGAGGCCGTATCTTAGTTAGAATATACTCAATGAGCTATTTGACTTCGTAATGCTCTCATTCCTTTTCACCTTGTTTTTTTATACCAATATATGAAATTGTAAACATAGGAGGCTTCGTGTGGCCGGAACGGCCTAACATGAAGCCAGTACCGAACCGGTGAGAGAGAAGATGGTTATTCTATGGGAATTGAGTCGGGTTTGCAGCAAGGAATAACAGAAGGTTTGAGCGCCTTCTTTTTTGTTTTGGCGGATTTTGTAGATACCAGCTCCTAATTCCGCGCCTTCAACCCATCAAAAAGTAAAAAATAAAAGGCTGTTTTGATAGATCTGGGGCATAGTTGTCCCATTCCACAACGGCAGTGTGGATAGAGGAAGTTATTTTTTCTGCTGGTTGATCTTTCGCGACCAAAAAGGAGGTGGTCTACCATGAACTTAAGTTTACCCAAAACTTATGTAGGAGGTTTTGAGATCGCAAAACCGAGGTATATATTCTCAAATAGCTGATAACCTTTCCACAGGGTTTGCCATCCAGGTAAGCCTTTTTGCTTAATTCCCTGATGGCCTCCCATACGGGCCAGTAACAAGGCCAGCCATAAGACAGATTCAGGCTGGGCCTGTTTTACATCAATGGGTTTAAGATATTGAGGTGCCAGCTGTCTGGCTAACTCAATCTTGTCTTGGCTAAGCACATTTTGGACTGGATCCTCAGGCTGATGGCGTGCCAGATACCGTGTTGGCAACTGGAAAAAGCTAACGAACAATACAATTATCTCAATACCTTCAAAAAAGTTTTTCCGGCCAACTTCAAAATAGCTTATACCGCGGCGGCTATCCCGGCAAGGATTGCTTTAGAAAACAAAAATTGGGAGGCTGCTGCCCTTGAGTTACCTCTGATCGAAATCGACTGGGATCAATTCCCATGGCAGAGATCAATTCTGCATTTTGCCAGAGCAATGGGATCTGTTCGTTCTGGAAATGTAGTTTCCGCAGAAAAGGAATTAGCTCAATTGGTATCCAACCAAAAAGAACTTCAGGAAATGAACGATACTTACAATGCAAATCAAGTTAAGATTCAAATCGATATTGTTCAAGCCTGGATACATTTTGCAAATGGCAGTGAAGCTGAAGCAATTACACTTATGGAAGAGGCTGCTAATTTGGAATATAACACCACCAAACATCCTGTAACCCCTGGAGAAGTACTGCCAGCTGGAGAACTGTTGGGAGATTTACTTTTGACTGAAAATAAGCCTGCAGAAGCATTAAAAGCCTACGAATACGATATAACACAGCACCCAAACAGGTTTAATGGTACTTATGGTGCGGCAATCGCTGCAAACACGTTAGGTGATGGTGTCAAAGCATCCCAATACTTTAATCACTTAGTAGAACTTGTAGAGGCTAAAGATTGTAACAGGATAGAATTAAAAGAAGCAATAAAATACCTGAGTGATGTAAACGACATCTAACAAATGACATAGCACACACCTTTTCTGAGTTATCTGAAAGTGCAGAATAAAACCGAAACATTAATGATATTTGAAAGTTCAGAGGCACGTGCCATATCTGAATGTTAGGGCTTATACAAATTTTATAAGATTTGAAATTTCAAGCAAAAAGTAAAATACGAAGAAAAAGTAATATTACTAAATATGGAATAACCTTCAGTTTAATTTGTTTTTTGTCCCTGTTTCTGTTAGCTATAACCTCTGAATCAGTAATTTATGAACAATTTTTAGATATAAAGATCAAAGACCAATTCTATTATATTTTGATTGGAATAGCAACGATTAGCTTCATTTTAACAACAATCGCTACAAAAGATGTGCGATTTGTTGGAAATTCAACAGTTACAAATCAGTGGATAAATTATAGAACACAAAATAAAGATTTGACTTTAAAAATAGAAGAAGTCAAAGAATTTGAATTACGGTATTTTAAGCATCCAATAAGGAGAAAAGATTTGATTCTATTTACTTCAAGACAAAAACAGTTTAACTTTTATAATTGAGGATACAGATAGGATTGTAAATCTTATAGAAATATTGAATGAATTGCGACAAATTAATAGGCAAGTGAGCATAAAGATATGAAAAGTACAAGCCCTAACAAAATGCGACAACCAACCCTGTTTGAAAAGTAATCGGAAGCTGTTTGCTCTAAGCACTATTTTTGATATTCGAACAAGAAACGCGAACAAGAGCGCTGCCCGTCGGCTAGCCCAATCGATTATTTTGAGAAAGTTCTCACCATCAAAAAGATGCTGTAAGAAAGCAGGTCGGATGCGCAAAATCCGTTTTTACCGGATGAAATCCTCAAAGGTATCAATACCGTGGAAGGGTTAGTAAGTTTAACCTTAGATTGCTATTTTGAGTAAACCTGTTCATGATCCTGCATCAGATAAGCAAACAGGTCCCGCATTTGCTGATCGGTTAATCCATCCAAAAGTCGTTCCGGCATCATGGAGGTAGATTGTGCCTGCGTCTCTTTGATCCGGTCGGTGTGCAGGGTAAGCGGCTCTCCGGCAGGTAGCCGCAGGGTAATGGTGCCCCCGCTCCGTGCGATAATGGTGCCTGTGAGGGTGCGCCCATCCCGGGTAGTGACGTGATAGTTTACATACCCCTCACGCACATCAGCATTGGGATCAATAATATTCAGTAACAAATCATTAAGGTTGCTGCGGTCGTAGCCGGTAAGCTCAGGACCAACGGTACCTCCTTCCTCAAACAGTTTATGACAGCTGCCACACAGGCTTTGGAAGAGCATACGCCCCGCAGAAGCCTGGCCGGCTCCCGTTTGTAACAATTGATTAACCTGTACGATGCGTTCACTTTTTTCGTCGCTGGTGGCCAGACGAACTTCTGGCCACAGGCGGGCCACAGCTTCTGTAACTCCAGGATCATGCAGGAGTTTTAACTGTTCGATGGTCTGTACCGGTATATCTTCTTTGCTTACCTGTTTGGTTTGCTCAATAGCTTTCAGAAGCTGATGCGTCCAGGCCGCCCGGCTGGCAAACAATGATAAAGCTGCCAGCCGTACATCCAGATCAGCCCGGAGCCTGTCAGGATAAGCACCTGCAATCCGTTCACCAATTTCCGCTTCGTTGTACTGCTGCAACGCCTGCAGGGAGGCTTGTCGCAGTGCTCCTGAGGATTGATTGTTTTCCACCACATCGAGCAATACCGGCACTGACTCAGGCTGGTGGATGTCTCCCATAATCCGAACATAAGACAATCGTTCACTGGTAGTGGCCTGCTCATCCGCGATTATGGCAAGGGCTTTTTCTACTGCCTGCGGTTCGCCCTGTCGCAATCCCAATGCCAAAGCCCCTTCGCCAAATACATCCTGATAAGGCTGAAGGGCTTTTACCAGATTGGGTGGTAAGGTGGTAACGTCCCGTCCCCGAAGTCCTTCCTGCAATCCATCTAATAGCGGTTTTGCCTGTTTGGCGGAAGGTGCCATGGTAAGCAGTCGGGCATTTGCGGTATAATTATCCGCGCCACCGGCCATGGCATAGCGCTGCATCAGCCGCGGCAGCATGGTTTGCTGTACCAGCGGGCAATTCCATAGGGCAGGGTCTTCAAAAAGCGCAAGCACCACCTCCCGGTCCGATTCAGCCTTGGATTCCAGTGCCCACCAGATCAGCAACGAGTTATCTGGGTCATCAGCATCTTCTTCATGTTTGAGCAGGTTTTTGATAATCGGAAGGGCATCCGCGCCGGATAACCGTTTGGCCGTGCAGGCCAGCTGGCTTCTCACTTCCGGATGGGGTTCTTTCGCTGCCAGTTGGGCTAATTGTCTGGACAGGGCAGGGGAAACTTTGTTCGCGTCACCCAGTAACCGCACGCCCCACATGCGTACAAATGGATCTTTATGCTGAAGGGCTTTACCGGCTAAGGTATCATCGAAGCCGCCGCTGAGATTGATGGCCCACAATGCTTCCAGTGCCGTTTGTCCGTTATCGGATGCCAGCAAGGGCATGAGTTGCGGAATAGCTGAACGATCTTTTCGGTCGCCAAACTGCCGGAGCGCCTGCTGCCTGAACCATTTGTTAGGATGCGAGAGCAATGCTATGAGTTTTTCGTTCGAATAGGTGCTTAAATCAAAGGCGGGAATACCACCCGTATTTTTTGCGTTACGAAGCCGGTATACCCGACCCGAGGCTTTGTGCCAGGTGTCGCGGGGATCCACATGGGTAAGGCGGCTGTCGTACCAGTCGGCCATATATACAGCGCCATCCGGCCCTGCTTTAATGTCTACCGGCCGAAACCAATCATCGTCGGTTTCCAGAATCCGTGCTTCGTCTACATTGCCAAAGGTAGAACCATGGGGTACGAGTTGGGTCAACTGCACATAACTTTGCAGCGGATTGATCGCGATCATATCCCCCTGATACCGGTCGGGCAAACTTCCGCCCTCATATTTGATCCAGGCATGGGTAAAGCGTTTCTTATCGCCTTCCAGCGCCATATTGGCTAAATTGCCAAAAGCATAAGAATTGGTAAGCGCTCCATGCTTGCCCCAGTTCTTAATATAATAGGCGCCCTGTTTGTAATACTGTCCGCGGTCGGTGCCATTATCGCCCGAATACAGGCGGCCTTTCGCATCTATTTCAACATGGAAGGTATTGCCACCTCCTTCGGCAAAGAGTTCAAACACACGTGTTTCGGGGTGGTATCTCCAGATGGCCTGCCCCAGAAAAGAAACATTCTTTGTAACCGCGGAACTGATGCGGGCTGTGGTGGTACTTCCCTG
>JBGTIS010000063.1:0-78292 GCA_041745535.1 Cyclobacteriaceae bacterium
ATTTCGCCGGCGGTGGACACGGCATTCCGGGCATACCGGATGTTGCCACCCATGGCACCATTCAGGTTCACTACACATTCGTCAGCTTTGGAAAAGCTTAAAACTTTTTTGAGGATACTTTGTGCTTCTTCTTTACTTAAAATCGCCATCTGATTAAATTTTTCTTGCTGTATTGATTACATTAACGCCATTGAAACGGGTAGTGGACGCGCCATGCGAAACGGCAGATACCTGCCCAGGTTGCCCTTTTCCATCGAAGAAAGAGCCACCTAAGCGATAGTCGGTTTCATCACAAATGGCGGCGCAGGAATTCCAGAATTCCTGGGTGTTCGACTGATAGGCTACATCTTTCACCATGCCCTCAATTTTTCCGTTCTTAATTTCATAAAAGGTTTGTCCGCCAAACTGGAAATTATACCGCTGCTGGTCGATAGAGTAGGAGCCATCGCCAATAATATAAATACCCCGTTCCACATCTTTGATCATATCGGCCACGCTGAGTTTTTCGGAACCGGGCATCAGAGAAACATTCGGCATGCGCTGAAACTGTACATCTTCCCAGCTTTGGGCATAGCAGCAGCCCTGCGATTCGTTCAGGTTAATAATATGGGCCTGGTCGCGGATGGCCTGGTAGTTGACCAGCGTTCCGTTTTTAATAATATCCCACTTTTTCGTTGCCACCCCTTCGTCGTCATACCCCACGGCGCCCAATGATCCGGGCTGGATTTTATCGGCAAAAATATTCACCTTTTCGTTTCCGAAATTAAAATTCCCCGCTTCCCATTTGTCCAGCGTAAGGAAACTGGTGCCGGCATAGTTGGCTTCGTAGCCTAGCACCCGATCCAGTTCTGTGGGGTGCCCCACCGATTCGTGGATGGTGAGCCAAAGGTGGGTGGGATCCAGTACCAGGTCGTATTTGCCGGGCTGTATCGATTTGGCTTTCATTTTACGGTCGGCATCGGCTGTCGCGTTTTTCGCGTCTTCCAGCATGTCGTAGCGCTGCTTGTAGCGGGTAACCACCCCTGGCACTTTCGCTTCGGCGGCAGGTTGCAGGTATTCGTACCCCATCCCCATGGGCATGCCCAACGAACCTCTGGTTTCAAAACCTCCGGCTTTATTGTTAATTTTGGTAACGTTGAACCGGGGCCAGACGCGGTGCACGTCCTGGTCGATGTAGGAGCCTTCAGTAGAAGCGAAATACTTCTGTTCATTTACCGCAAACAAAGCGGAATTAACAAAGCTGGCACCCTGGCCCATGGCAGCGGCATTGACACCCAGCAGCAGATCCACTTTATCTTTGAGGGGCACTTCAAAGGTATTGGTTTCAATAGGCGTATTCCAGCTTACCTCGCCATACCCTTTCTGGGGAGCCAGTTGTACCGGTTCGCCCTGAATTTTTGCATTGGCTTTCGCCACCGCTACGGCTTGTCGGGCGGCTTGGGCCACGCCTTCTCTGGTTACGTTATTGGTAGCGGCAAACCCCCAGCAGCCATTGGCGATTACCCGTATGCCCACGCCATATGACTCGGCATTGACGACATTCTGCACATTTTTCTCCCGGGTAAGGATATACTGGTTCAGGTACCGGCCAATCCGTACGTCGGCATAAGTGGCACCCTGCGTTTTGGCGGCATTGAGGCCGGTATCGGCCAGCTCTTTTTTAATTTTTACGTCAACGACATCGAGTGCGGCTGACTGCTCTATTATTCTGGCTGAAAGCGGGAAACCGGGTACCATAAAAGAACCAACTCCCATTCCCATCAGTTGCAGGAATTCTTTTCTATTCAAAATCTGATTGTATTTAGGTAGTTAAAACTCAATAACTGATTAACGAAGCTACTTATTTTATAAAAACAAACCCTATTATCACTCAAAGTAATTTGCTTTCCCACCATAAAAATGCAGTGACAACTAAAAATATCAGATAAAAATATAGCTTTGGTATTTGGGCGCTTACTTTTTCTTCTGTAACAGGTTCTTTTTTCCAGGTATTTGTTTGCCGCGCAAATTGTCTGGTGGCGGTAATTTTTTCATAAGCATCCAGACCCTTCCAGTCATTTTTATGATAAACAAAAAAATCAAAAGGCCGGTCCTGATGCTGTGCCATGCGTTGCCAACCCGTTTTTTCGGACCAGAAAGTTCCCTGCCACCGAAATGGAAGCCAATAGTTTTGCTGTAGATACACCTTCCCATCCGGAGTATAGAGCGTTGGCTGGGCGGCCTTGGTATCCAGTAAAACTGAAACCGGCTGGCTAACCCTGGGAAATGCCGGTTGCAGGGCCCAGCTTTCCTGCCGGTAGGTTTTGCGGGCAGCCTCGCTAATCACCATTGACCAGAGCGCTGCATAATCGTTGGTATTGCCTTCAAGCAGCAGGGTATAGGTATTGAACAGGGAAGTAACCAGCACTTTTCCGGCACCTGCCAACTGGCTGCTGGCCAGAATGCGGCCCTGATCGTCTTTAACAATGGGTTGGTCACCTGGTTTCTGATTAAGATACAAAGCCTGGACTGCTGCTATGGGTCCGGCTTTTTCGGTGTTGTTCAACAATCGCAGGTTAAAGGATTTTTGACTTTGTGCTACTGGTTGTTGTATAAAAGAAAAGTTTCTGTCGAACGGGGAGGTGGCATTGGGCTCACTGGCCCTGATGATTAGCCCCAAGCCCTGCTCAATGTGCGTTTGCAGGGCCTGCACTTCCGAATTCCGCAAAGTACCCAATAACGTCTGGTCGGCAATCAGCACATCGAAACTATCGAGCAAATCATGGGTAAGGCGCGCCAACGGCACCGGGTCCATATTCAGGTATTCGGTGCTGAATTTGTTTTTGCTGATGGTGCTGCGACTGGCCAGTGCGTACTGGTTTTCATAGAGCCAGGTTTTCAGGAATTTATTTTCAAAATCAGGAGCGGAAGTTAATAGTAAAATTTTTAATTTTTGCTGCGGTTGCGTGAAAACCGGAATTTTTTCTGTCGCCAGCGTATCTTTTTCTGCTATTGCGAAAAGGGTATATATCGCTTTGCCTACATGTTTGGGAACTGTGGATAAAGTAAAGGTGCTTTCCTGGTTGGCCGGTAGGGTAGCTGAATCCAGATTGGTTTGTAAACCATTGAGGATGAGTTTTACCTTTTGAGAAGATGTATTGTTATACCTTCCCTGAACAGGAAGTGGATCACCCGATTGAATAGGCTGTGGCCAACTGATAAAACTGATTCCTGCGGGTGCAGGTGCGGGGTGGAAAGCTACCGCGTAATTTTCCAAACTTTCAAGTTCCCATGGGTGCAGGCCATATCCCAGCACATGAATTTGACGAATAGCAGGATGGGTATGTACAAAATAAGCCAGATCAGGAATAAATTCAATGGTAGTAGTATCATGGTTTTGAATTACGGTACTGTCGGTGGTATAGCGTTTCAAATGCTGAAAAGCGCTGAGGCTATCCGGAAGAAAACCTTCGGTAAGCAAAAGAATATCCTGCCCGGGTTTTCCAGGTTTATTAGTCGAATAGGAAACGGGCAGCACCATGCAGGCAAGAGCAATTACGGCCAGGGTAGAAGCCAGAACCCGCCCTATAAGCCTGCCGCGGTTGGACCTGCGGAATTCCTTCCAGAGTAACCCTGTGAGCAGCAGCACAGAAACGCCAACAACGATATAGTGCCAGGTCATGCTCAGGGGTTTATCTGATGTAAGTTTTCAAAATACTGTTGCGATAAGTTACGGGAAGGAGAAACCGTAGCGGGTTGCGGCAGCCTGGCTTCCAGGTTGATCATTTTTTGCAAAGTCTGCGCCACCTGCGCGATTTCAGCGGCTTTGATGGCCTGGGGTGTGGACAGTATGTTGCGCAGGGCATTGGCCGCTTTTAAATATATACCCGGTTGTTCGGCCGCTTTTTCGTTTAACTGTTTGCCGGTTTCCCGCAGGATTCGCAGATCAGTTTGGCCGAATGAATTATTGTACCGGGCACTTTCCAGCACCGTTAGGGCTTTTTTCAATATCAGGGATGACGTGGTATTCTGTTCAGCCCGGTATCGATACACAGGGTCTGTAATATCATCCAGTTCCCCGCTCAATCTTTTTTCAGGTTTCAGGGGCGGCGTTTTCACGGCAGTTTTACCCACATAGGCCCTGGATTTTTGCTGTAAATCTTTGAGCAGCCGCAAAGCCTTGTATTCAAACGGTAAAGCTTGTTGGGGTTTGAGGGTGCGAAGCCGCAGCTCGGCATTCCACATTTCGGTAAGCGTGGCCTTCAGTTGGCCTTTCAGTTCCGGATCAAAAAAGGTGGCATCTTCGGCATTGTCGTGCGCGTGCCCAAACGATTCGAGCAGATGTCGCGCATCACCAAAACCCTGTACTTCGGTTTCACTGGTTTCACGATCGTGCGCGTGATCCTCACTTTCTTGCTGATGTTCAACCGGTTCGTTCTCCTCATGGTGATGACTGCCTGCCGAATAGGTTTCCGATTCCTCGCCCAAAAACTTCCCATAGCGCAGGCGCAGCAGTTTCTGGTCGATGCCCAGGTTATTGCTCCGGTTTTGAAACGCCTGTACGGAGATAGAATCCTGCTCGTGAATAAGTTTTTCTGTATCGATAATGATTTGTCGCTGGCTGCGGAAATATTCCGGCACCAGGTTTACGCCCATCGTTAGTCCGTCCAGGCTCATGAGTTCAGCCGTGTCGGGCAAGGTAATGAAATATACTTCCGAGCGGCTTTCCTGCTGCTGGTTATCCACAGCTTTCACATAAAAATACAGTTCATCACCCGGTTTCATTCCCAGTTGCGGCAGTGCCAGGGTTTTAGTTAGCCGGTAATTCTTTTTTCCCCGCGGGGACGTATCGAACGAAAGCTGCTTTTCTTCAAAACTGACATTCTCACCACTGCCCCGGGCCAGGGTAGCCTGTATAGAGGCCTGCTGTACACCATAACCATCTGATAAAGTTGCTTTTACTTCCACCTGTTGTGGAGCACCAAAATCAATAATGGTATGTGGTTCCGGACTGGTAATATGAATGACAGGTGGCTGGTCAGGAATCACCTCAATCTGATATAATTCAGATAGTTTATTTTCAACCTTAACCTGATAAAACCCTGACTGGTACAGGGTGGTTTGGCCTGACCATAGCGTATGTTCCGGATTATCGGCCTGCAAAACCAAAGAATCCTGCTCATTGAATAAGAGTCGCACCTTTTCTGCCGTTGTATTGGTGCTGAGCTGCCATTGGACGCGGGAACCAGCTTCAACTTTGAGGGCCGGCTGATGTTGTGTGCGTGAAGAAATTCCTGTATATGCTGGTGGTATAATTTTTACAGCATAGGCAGTAAGCCTGGGAAAAATTTCTTCTGCCTTTTGGGTTGTTGGTTTGTCCTCGCTCAAACCTGAATGCTGATCCATATGGGTTTGTTGCGATTGAAAAGGCATTTGAGTAATAATAAAACTAATGAGCAAAGCTATTGCTGCCACAATCGTTGCGGATTTTAGCTGGGTGGGTACCGGAATGGGATGGGCAAGAGCAGGTAGTATTTGTTCTATTTTTTTGCGTTGAAGCTGCTGGAGAAAATTTAGTGAATTCAGTGGTTTCAGCAACAGTTCACAGCTTTCTTCCAATGGCGGGAAATTTTGGTTCAAAAACCACGATACATCCCATTTGCTCACCCGCCACGATTGATTGATGGTTAACAAACCCAGGCTTAACAAAGCAAACAGCGGTATGGTCCACCACCACGACAGTGAGAAAAAAGTATAACCCAACGCCATAATAACCACAGTAAAAGCCAGGGCAACCAGCAGCAACGACAACATCTGATCGCGCTTCCACTTTTTCTGCAAAGCATTGATCAAATCATAACTGTTGGTTTCTGTATGCATGCTACACCTTCTTTTTTTTACCTGATAAAATTCGCTCCGTTACAAATAAAATAAATGCCATCACCCATAAAATCGGATTCAGATCCGTACTGGCTGTTGTTATTTTAACAGACTGATTATTTACTGACTGGGAGCGCGCAGGTTGCATTTGTGCAACGGCTATTGTCCGCCGGTCTTCCATTTTTGTTATAAAACCAAATTTACCATAGTCAGGTTCAAGGTGTAAAATAATGGGCATGAGCCAGGGAACAAACTGCTCGCTCCATACCAGGTTATTCCATTCCGGATCGAACCGGGAATAAAAGCCATATACGGTTTTCTGGTCAATAATTTCTTTGGTGAGCAAAGGATTTCCATAACCATCCGTCCAAACTATCGCACCTGTATCAGATTTTGGCTGAATACGCCGGTATAAGGGTATCTTTTCGTTGGCAAACAAAGTGGCAGGCTGAAGTAGAGTGCCTGCCGCGAGGTTTTCAGTTTTTCCACTTTTGTATTGAAAAATGGTGGCTTCGGCTTGTAATTTACCTTTGATAGAATCGGGGAGGGGTACTTCCGATAACCAGAAAAGCAGGGAGCAGGCGTTTGGAATCTGATTGATGTTTCGGGTCATGTTGAGTGCTATCCGCCGTTTGGTAAAAGGTTGCAGGGTATGAATAGCGGCAACCAGATAAGTAGCATCCTGTCTGTTCTCACTGGCATAGATGGTGATGTTGTTAGAAGTCGTATCTACCGGAATATTTGTTGAATCGTTAGCAAAACCGATCACAGGAGTTCCCTGCCGGAAACTGAGCCGGAATTTATTATTTATATTTTCCAGTGGAATGAGATCGCTGACTGAGTAGGCGGTGCCAGTGGGTTGGCTTCCCGCGGAAATTACCCGCAGGCTGTCGGTAGCGGTAAAATAGGCCGAGGCAATCCAATGAGAAACAGAATCGGCAGGTGTAAATGTTTCCCAGTGTAAATTTAAGGTTAAGTGGGGCTTGGAACCTTCAAAGCGGGTGAGGCTATTGGTGGTGAACAGGTAAACCGGGAACTGTGAAGATATTTTTGAATCTAATGCTGTTAATAATGACCAATAAGATATATGATCAGATTCAGCCTGATCAGATGTAGTGGAATCCTCCAGTTGTATGGCCGGAAAATCCGGTTGAAAGGCATGCGGTTCATAACCGTTCTGTAACAGAGAATCGATGGTGGTTTTAAAAGCATCATAGGTTTGGCTGACCCTTTCTTTTTCCATCAGAATCCAGCCAGCCGTTTTGTTCGCCCGCGTGGCATTTTCCCAGACAGGTTTGGTCAGCATAAAAGCCAGCAGTACCAGCAGCAGGCTGCGGAGGATGAGCAGTAAAACATCAGTGATTTGTAAACTTCTGGCCGGTTGCCTGGCATTTTCTTTTAGCAGTGCAATGCTGCCTATTTTAAGCGTTTTGCCCTGTTTTATATTCCACAAATGGATTACCAGCGGAATGATGATTCCGGCCAGGGCCATCAGTGCTATGGGTTGAAGTAGCTGAAACAAGGGGTATCTTTTAATTACCTTTAAAAAATAATAACGTATCCTTCTCGGGGAAAAGTAGGAAAATTAAATGTTAAACCTGATAAATGGTAATATAGTTGGCAGGTTATCCTAATTTATGTTTGCGGTTCATCATATATTAAAATAAACCATCGAATGAACAAGCGTGTGTCCTGGTAGTATATGCTTAACCTATGAGGTGATGCTGAACACTTTTCGGCCTATCAAATCACCCTGACTATTATATAATCTAACCTCATTTTTTTTGCCAATGCGGCTGCTGTTATAAGTTTGCGGATACCTGATCCGATAGCCTGTGCTGGGATTTTTAATGGTTACTTCGTAGGAAGAAATTTGTTGCTCATCCGAAAGAAATACCAGCTTTAAGGTATCGGGTTTGGGCACATTTAATTTCCCCCACGCATATATTTTACTGGGGCCAAAACTGCTGGCTGTATCTTCGGGCATATTAAATTCATTTCTATCTATTTTTGTTCCCACTACAAAATCATCGGTATCAAAAATGGTCGCGTTTGCTTGGATATAGTTTTCATAAAAAGCAATTCTTTTTTGTGCCGAATCGTACCGATCGGTTTTTCTTCCATAGGCCACAAAATTTTTCCAGTTATTTAATTTTTGTCCGATGGGAACCATATCACTGGCATCCATACTTACAAAGCGGTCGTAACTTTTTAACGTTTGTATTTTGTTGGCATAGGTCGTAGAATCGCCTTTTTCCAGGTAAGGGGCATAGTTATCAAGTAAATTTTGGTAGATACTCAGCAAGGTAATGTCCAAACTGCCTCTTTGTTCCAATGCGGCAGCGGAATCCTGTAAAGAGCTCACCATGATTACTTTTTCCAAATCCACCGTATTTCCAAAGTAACGCTTTATTTTATTTTCATTATCCAGCAGCTTGTTTCGCGATTCTAAGGCTGTTTTTGCTGATGCCTCCGCTTTACCTTTCTGGCTAAACCCATAAATAGCAAAGCCTAAACAAACCAGGAAGGCAAAACCACCGACTGCGGCAAGTTGCCGGGCTATCCGGGTTTTACGCTTTTGTTCTTCTTCCATTCGCCGCTGTTCCAGCAGTACTTTGGTGCGGTTTTGTTCTTCTTCTTTCAGCCAGTTTTCTTTACTTTTTTCTAAAAACTCTTCAACTTCATCAAAATTGCTGTTGTAATATTCGGCCCAGGCGGCATTGGATTTCTGGGTCTTTTTCCAGCTCAGCGTAAACTGTAAATAAGGATCGCCCAACAGCGACGATTTTCCCTGATTGAACAGCGAAGCGGCATCCGATAAATGCAGATAAGTGCGTACCGATTCCTGCTCTTCGTCGGTCCATTTAATCAGCCTTTTCCACACCCGCATAAAGCTTTCGTGCGAAATATCGATAATCGTATCCGGGTCCAATGGAGTACCCGCTGGTGGCATCAGAAAGGAGCGGCTGGGTTTTCTGAAAACTTCAATTACATCAATTACTTCCTGGGGCGAAGCATTAATGATGTCACATAGCTTCCCCAGTTTGGTAGGTCTGCGGGTGCCCCGGCTGTTCATGCTCACATCAGTCAGCGTTTTGAACATTTTTTCACATACTTTCTTCGCCCTGGCGGTGGTTAATTCACGATAGGCCCGTTCGGCATGCTGATCCAATGCCGCCGACATGGTGCCTATTTTATTATAGTGATCCAGGTCTAAGGGTTGGTTGGGATCTTTTGCTTTTTCCCACTCTGCCCAGGTTCGGTTCAGGGCATGTTGCAGAATAGAAAGCTGATCGGGATTGTCGCCCACATCGTTTACCAGGCGCATAAGCAGCCGATCGGTAATGGTACCACCCGCCACTTCAATGGGGCCACTTATGGCGCTCATCCGCTCTTTCCGCTTCATTCTGGGAATCAGATACTGCCCTTCGTTAATGGCTTCCGGTAATCCCCTGAACATAGAACAATCGCCCAGAAAGTCGGACCGCATGGTAATGACCACATAAATAGGCAGGCCAGGTTGCTTCGCGGCAGTTAGCAGCAGGTTTACAAAAGCGGTGGCGCTGTCTAAATTATCAGTAGCGTTTTGCTTGAAATCGTTACTTAGTTTTCTGAACCGGAACAGCTCTTCAAACTGGTCTACCACAATAAGCAGGTTTTCATCGGCTGGCAGCCGGGCTTGCCGGTAGGTTTCTACCAGGCCCAGCTTGCTTCTTTGTAAATTGGTGCTGATAATGGAAGACAACTGAAGCTTCCCAATTTTTTCCTCTTTAAAAAGGATGTTTTTTTTGGCCAGCGCCAGCGCCATTTCCCGCATAGGGTCGGTGGCCGGCCTGAATTTGGCGATGTGCCAGGTGGTTCCCGCCTTGGTCATGTATCCACCATACAAGGCAGGGAACAGTCCGCAGTTTACGAGCGACGATTTTCCACTGCCGGAGGTGCCTACCACGGCCAGAAATCGGTCGGTGTTCAGCTTACTGATCAGGGCATCTACCTGAGATTCTCTGCCAAAAAACAAATAACTCTCCTCTTCAAGAAAGGGACGTAAACCGGGAAAGGGATTGGTATGAACCTGGGCATCAATCATTTTACCGCGATGTCTAGCGTTTTTTTAATAAAATCGTTCATAAGGTCGCCTGAAAAGCCGTTGAGGCCATTAATGATGTGAGGTGTACCCAACTCTATCAGTTCTTTTTTATCGATGGTATCAGGACTGGCCAGGTAAAGGAAGTTGGCCAGCAGGGGTTTGGTTCTTTTATAGCTGTTCATTTTTTTAAGCTCACTGATCTTGCTTCTTTTCCAGAACTCATCTCCTTTGCCATAAAAAACGATGACGGCATCGCAGGCGCGTAAATTCTCCTCCTGATCGGTGCGTATCTCTGTAGGATCGCCTTCAAACAAGGGAATGGTTACCTCAAAGTTTTGCGCGATCAGGTATTTCCGAAGAGGAAGGGTTTGTTCCCGGTCGCGGGCATCACAAATGAGGTAAATTTTCTTCTCAGCGTCTGTATCAAACGTTTTGCTTTCGGGCGGATTTTCAAGCTGATTAATTTTGTCGTGCAGTACTGTTTTTAAATCTTCTATAGTACCTTCTATCAGATCAGCCCCATAATGAGCGGCTTCGTTTTCGCTCAGCAGCGTAACAAATTGCTGTTGTCTTTCGTCATCGAGCTGCAAGCCATGTGGCAGCCAGATAATACGCTGCAGGCCGGTTGCTTTACTTTGCAGCGCGGCGAGTTCATTTTGCAGTATATTGGCCGATTGCTGGGTGGGACCATCCGGAATACCGCCATACGATTTGCCTACCAGATGTACCGACAGCTGACATTTTTCCAGGTATTGGACAACCTCCTGCTTGAATTCGTTTTCTACTATCGATAAATTTTTATCCGGAAACACGGTATAGCCATGGTCTTTCAGTTCTCTGACGATCTGATCTCTTTCCGGAGAAAGGTCGTAACTGGTACCGGCCACATATACGGAGGTTACTTTTTTGGTAGCTGGCAGTGCGACCTTGCTACCAGGTGGTAAGGATTTTTCGCCATCGCTTTTATGCAGCAGGTTCAGGATTTCCTGTATGTCATAGGCCAGGTCATCTATCAGGTTCAGGTAGGCCTGTTCGGCTTCCTCGCCAAACACTTTGTTAAATTCTTTAGGGCGGCCATTTTCGTCCAGTCGGTAAAATTCATAGCCCAGGCTGCCTTCCATTTCCTGTGGAATTTTGGTGCGCTCGACAGGCGTTTTAATTACTTTTAATATCCGGGACTTATTTTCTATCCGTACGCCCATATTCAGCGTGGCGCAATTGTAAAACTCTTTAATTTCGCGGGTACACCACTCCGAACTGATATACCGGGGCGTGATCACTGAAATGAGTAAAGCGGTTTTGGGAAACTGCTGCACAATTTCGTCACTGAACATGTCCATGCCTGTGAGTTTATTGTCGCGCCAGATAGAAACATTTTGTCCTAATTTCATGCTCACCATAGATTCCAGAGAGGCGTGGAAATTGGAGATCCAACCTTCGTCGTCGTCACGAATGGGTTTATTGTCTATGTGCGCATAACTGATAAAAGCATGCTTTTCAAAATTCATGATAGAAGAGGGCTAGGTGATAGTATGTGTTAAAGTTAGAAAAATTACCGAATATTACAAGATAAGCAGGGTTTATGCGCGATTTTGCGCATGATCATAGAAAGTTAAAGTCAAATCCTGATTAAAGCGGACAAGGTATACAGGTTAAGAAATTTGCTTTTGCTGCTTGTTCATATGTTGTGTCCAGTTGGAGTTTTCTTTCGAAATCAGCATTTCCGTTCGCTGTACCAATAAATTAAAAGCGCCTTCCTCCTGATAAGGATCCGTCGTGGTCAGATAAAAATACTTTTCCTGTTTAAGCAGTTCACAGGTGGCCCGGTAGGCAATCCAGTTTTCCTGGTATTTGTATAAACTGGATATGGCCGCGATAGCTGCCACCACAATACCCATTACACCAATCATTATTTTGACAAAGGGAATGGTGTCCGAATATCCGGAAAGAAAAGGGATGGAGGTGGCGGTAACAATGGTAATTACCTGCAGCCGTTTGTACATCTTCTGATTCAGAGCGCTTTTTTGCGAATACCAGGCGATTTGAGGATCGAGCCGGTCTTTTATGTAGTCTTCCTGGTTAAGATTCATAAGCTTAACTGACGAGTAAGCGGTTTAGAATTTTTTCAGGATAAGCCGTACCCAGAGCCGGTTCTAAATTCAGGTCTTCTTCTTTCAGCAGGGTATACAAGGCTCCTGGCTCTCCTTTTTTTACAAAAATGGTGATCAGGTCTGCGGCTATGGCATATGCGCCCATGGTTTTTGTGCCGAGTTCCCCGTAATTGTTAGCTGAAAAAGCAGTGCAATCGATCACCTGATTGTGGTGGTTGATATAACTTTTGCCGCAAATTACCTGACAACCTGCCGACCAGTTGGAAGTACTGTTGCCACTCCAGTGAATATTAACGGTATTGTTAAGTTGTACGCCCTTCTGGATATCGTCATCGGTAAGCGCGTTGTCGTTGTTTACATCTCTGAATACCAGTACACCTACAGTGGCTGGTTTAAAAGCGCGGTACACTTTTTTTTCCATTTCCTGTAATTTGTGCCAGCCAAACCGGTACTGGTGTTGCCCACGCACAATAAAAGGTTCATCCGGCCGATCCGATATACTTTGACTGGGATCGGTAGAGCCAAAAAATTTAAATACCAATCCATTTATCAGTAAAATAAAAATATCGTCGTTGGCCCGCTTCTGGGTATGTTCCCATTCTTTTCTGCGAATGCCAATTAAATGTATTTTCTGGGGGTCAAAATCCCAGTCTTTTACTTTTCGGGTATCGGTTCGCCCGGTGTATCGGTTCACCAGCTCGGTAGTTTTATCGGGATGGGTCAGCTGCTCATGCTTTACTTTTTCCAGTAGGTTAATCCACTGTTTAAATTCGGGAGAAGTGTTTTGCCGGTTTACATCAGACCAGTCTGCTTTGATGTGGTTTGCCTGCCACCGGTTCATGTGCTTGAGGGTATTGTTTCCTACCACGCCATCCGGTTTGCCGATAGAGGTATCGCCTTCTATGGTTCTTACATATTCCTGGAACAACCTGGCGGCAGAAACGGTACGATAGCCAAAAATACCATTAATGTCTCCTTCAGGCTGAAAGCCTGCTGTTTTGAAAAAGGATTGTATGGCTTTTACCTCATCGCCAGGCATTTTTACAAAATCAATCCACTCATAATTTTTTTCCCCACGAAATATTTTTTTACTTTTCATGTCGGGAAAATGATACGGTTGGAAATAAATATCTAAATTAGAGGCAGGGGTGCTGCTATCCACGCAGCCAATTTTAAGCATTGAAGCACACATAGATTTTAGGGTTTAGGGTTGATGAAATTCAGCGAATTACCTGTGAAAGGCAAAGTGTCGCGCTGAATTTAACAAATATTTTATCCTGAGCAAAATCCAGCGCACCCAAGTTCAGCAGATAGAAGCAACATACATCGGATTGGATTTGTAAATTCATTGTCATTCAGGCTTATTGATGGCAGTCTTCAATCTGCCAACTCGTAGCCATTAGTCTTCTTCAATATATTTTAACCTTAACAAAACTAGTTATGTCTGATTGGGGCCCACTTACATCTCGATACGCGACCAACCGCCCCCGTAAAATCCTCGCTCTGGATGGCGGAGGTATTCGGGGCGTTATTACGCTGCAAATACTGGCTGAAATGGAAAAACAGCTCAGGGAGGCTACCGGACAGGGAGAAAACTTTCGCCTTTGCGATTACTTCGATTACATAGGCGGCACCAGTACCGGGGCTATTATCGCGGCCGGATTAGCCCTGGGCATGTCGGTAGATGAACTGCTGCGGTTTTATTTGCAGGAAGGCAGTGCCATGTTCGACAAAGCTTTTCTGCTGCATCGCTGGAAATCGTTATACGAATCAGGGTCGTTGCTGGA
The DNA here is from genome assembly GCA_041745535.1 of Cyclobacteriaceae bacterium. Taxonomy (GTDB): domain Bacteria; phylum Bacteroidota; class Bacteroidia; order Cytophagales; family Cyclobacteriaceae; genus JBGTIS01. Next base: position 13,845 of record JBGTIS010000063.1, read on the forward strand.
AAAGTTAAAAAGCACCTTTGGTGAAACTACCACCATCAATCTTTCAGAAGGAAAACTGAAATGTTTGCTGCTGGTAGTAGTGATGAACCGGAGTACCGATTCTCCATGGCCGGTGAATAACGTTCCCTGCGCCAAATACAATGATATTAAAAGAGCAGATTGCAACCTGCACATACCCCTGTATCAGCTGGTGCGGGCCAGTACCGCTGCCCCTGTGTATTTCCCTCCCGAAACGTTACAGTGGGACCCTGACAATCCGCGGAAATCTTTTGTTTTTGTAGACGGCGGAGTGACGCCTTATAACAATCCAGCCTTTTTGCTGTATCGTTTGGCTACCCAACAGAGTTATGGCTTGCACTGGGAAACTGGTGAAAATAACCTGATGGTGGTATCGGTGGGCACAGGAGCAGCACCTACCGAAGGCGCATATGAAAATTTGTTAAACACGGCGGTGGCTTTACCCAATAATTTGTTATATGCCGTGCAGGTAGACCAAGATATCAATTGCCGAACGGTAGGCCGTTGCAGTTACGCGGCGCCTATCGACCGTGAATTGGGCGACATGATACCCCGTAAACTCATCACCAAAGAAGGTTGTAAAATTATGGACAGTGAAAGAATTCCGCTGGAAAACGATTTGGGCCGTCATTTTCTCTATATCCGGTACAATGCCGACTTAAGCCAGCAGGGGATTGATGCGATGGGAGTATACCACGTTAATGCGGCACACGTACGGCAAATGGATTCAGTAAAATACCTGCATGAGTTGCAGGAAGTAGGCGCCGCCGCGGCCAGACAGGTTTCTCTGAAACATTTTGGTGTTTTCGCGCCAGAACCACACAAGAGTAACCCTGCTTCGGAAGCAACAATATAAAAAAATTAAGCCTATGCACTGCCTGTTGTTTACCGGCCATATGATTGACAAGCCAGACCGGAAAAAGCCACGGTTTCTGCCAGATAAAGAAGAGAAGGCACGGGCGGCTATCCGGGAGATGGTGATGAAGGAAAAAGATCGGATCAATGGCGACATAATGGGCATCGCCGGTGGTGCCTGTGGCGGCGATATTCTGTTTCATGAAATCTGTAAAGAATTGGGTATTCCTACCCTGATGTACCTGGCCCTGCCCCGTGCCCAGTTTTTGGCCGAATCGGTTCAGTTTGCAGGCGACAGCTGGGTAGCTCGCTTTGATAATTTATACCAGGAGAAAAACGAAAAGGAACTACGGGTGCTAACCGATACCCGGCAACTTCCGGTTGAGGTACAGCAATCGGACTATACTGTTTGGGAACGCGCCAACCTTTGGATGTTATACGATGCACTGGCGTACGGGGCTTCGCATATGACACTGATTGCCTTATGGGACGAGCAGGCCGGGGATAAATCGGGCGGTACCGAACATATGGTACAGGTAGCCAAAGAGAGCGGTGGCCGCACCATTATCATCAATACGCGGCAGTTATTTGATCTACAGTAAATGGCTTCTGTTTTATGATGTATTCCTTATACTTTTAACTTATTTCTTCTAATCAAAAAATCGCGCAATGCCTGATCCAGTGGCTGGTCCAGGCTGATCAGGCGATAGGATATCTGGCGGTCGAGCAGGTTGGTACGGATTGCTTTCAGGTAATTGTCCAGCTTTTCCTGATATGCCTTACGGGCTTGCTGGCTGTCGATCCGAATGGTTTCGCCGGTTTCCAGGTCTTCCAGAGTCGTGTACCCTTTGTAATCAAGCTCCAGTTCGTTTTTGCCCATCAGGTGAAAAACAATTACTTCGTGTTTCATGGCATTCAGCGCCTCTAATAATCGCATGATTTCCTGGTTTTGTTCATACAGGTCAGTTACCACAATCAGCAATTCTCTTATCCGCGAACCGGCATAAATTTCCTGATATTGCATAGGTTCAGTAAATTTTCCGGCCGGATGGATCTGTTCTAATTGATAAAAGAAACGGGCCAGGTGTTGGTAATCCTGCCGGGGGGCCATCGAGAACAATCCTCCGTTCTGAAACACATACAAACCGACCGCGTCGCTTTGCAGATGCGCCAGATAGGCCAGAGCCGCTACCAGATACCGGGCATACTGAATTTTGGAAATGGTTCCATCTTCATGGTTCATGGAAGCGCTGGCATCTATAAGAAACCTAACGGCAATGCTGGTATCAACTTCCGATTCACGAACGTAATACCGGTCGGAACGGGCATACATTTTCCAGTCCAGCATGCGGAGGTCATCACCCGGCTGATAGCTCCGGTACTGACTGAATTCCATGCCCGGCCCTTTGATGCGGCTGTGGTTGATGCCACTCATAAAGCCATCGATGGCAGTTTTGGCCGCCAGCGACAGGTCTTTTATTTGCATCAATACTTTCGGGTCCAATAGTTCACTCATAGTAATATTGCCGTTATGAATTCAGAGTAAGCAGGCCAGCGCGTCTTGTCTTTGAATGTTCCGGAAGAAAGTCAGGATTCCTCGTTCCTCGGAATAACACCTGATTTTTGTAATAAATTCTACCCAAACAATTCACGTTTTACTTAATTGGAGTTTTGGGTCTTTCTGTTACCTTGATCAAATGTGTTGTGACCATATCGGTGGTTACTTTTTCGGCATCGGCTTTAAAGTTCATCAGCACCCGGTGGCGCAGCACAGGAAAGGCCATGGCCTGAATATCATCCATAATCACGGCATATCGTCCTTTCAGCAGGGCCCGGGCTTTGGCGGTAAGAATCAATGCCTGCCCGGCCCGCGGACCGGCGCCCCAGCGTACCCATTCTTTTACATAATCTACCGTAGTGGCATCCGGTCGGGTGGCCCGCACCAGTTTGCTTACATAAACCACCAGCTCGTCGTTAATGTGCACCTGTCGTACCAGCGATTGCAGTTGCTGAATTTCGGCAGCGTCCAGCACCGGTTCAACCGTAGTTTTTCTGATGCCGGTGGTATAACTTAAAATCTGAATTTCTTCCTGCTCGGTGGGATAATCGATTTTTACATACAGCAGAAACCGGTCGAGCTGCGCTTCGGGCAATGGATAGGTACCTGCCTGTTCTATGGGATTCTGAGTGGCTAAAATAAAAAAGGGACGATCCAGGGAATAAGTTTGTCCGCCATAGGTAATTTCAAACTCCTGCATGGCTTCCAGCAGGGCCGACTGCGTTTTGGGAGGCGTGCGGTTAATCTCATCGGCCAGAATGATGTTGGCAAACAGCGGACCTTTGTTGAACTTGAAAAATCGTTTGCCGGTGGTATGGTCTTCCTCCAGAATTTCAGTGCCTACAATATCGGTGGGCATCAGGTCGGGCGTAAACTGAATGCGGTGGAACGACAGGCGCAACGCCTGCGACAGGGTGCGTACCATCAGGGTTTTGGCCAGGCCGGGCACGCCTTCCAGCAGACAATGACCACCCGCCAGCAGCGCTACCAGAATTTCTTCCAGAATAATATCCTGCCCTACGATTACTTTCTGAATTTCGCTTTTTAACCGCGGAAGCTTGTTTAATAAATCAGTCAGGTTTTTTTCTGTAATATCCAACTTGTTCTTTTTAGTAAAAATGTTAAAAAGTTGTATTCGGAACAATAAACTTAGTAGATTGTTATCAATATCGCATATACATTGGCAGCATGGCAGGAGGAAAATTTACATTTACCCGTTTGCGTTACCGCTCCGGCGACTGGGATACCGACCAGCGGATGCCTGCCAATATCCTGAATTCATTGCTGGAATATACCACCATTCCGATCGATACCGAGGAAAGAATTATTGATCTGAGCAGCGACGACCTGTTCAGTGCGCCTTTCTGTTACCTCAGTGGGCACAAACTGGTACAGTTTGACGCGAAGGAAGGCGCTAATTTCAAAAAGTACGTGCAAAACGGTGGCTTTGTGTTTGTGGACGATTGCAACCACGATATTGATGGCCTGTTTGCCCGCTCGTTCGAAGCACAGATGGAGCAACTGTTTGGTCCGAAAGCGCTTAAAAAAATCCCCAATAATCATCCCATTTACAGTTCCTTTTTTACGTTTGAAGACGGTCCGCCCACTACTTCCTTTGAGCTGAATGGCTGGGGCGACGACCTGGTACACGAATATCTGAAAGCCATCGAGATCAATGGCCGCATAGGGGTGTTGTACAGCAACAAAGATTATGGCTGCGAGTGGGATTATGATTTCCGCAACAAACGGTTTCTGGCCGAAGACAACACCAAATTCGGCGTAAATATTATTCTTTATGCCCTGGGAGTAGGGGCTTAGTTAACGGTTAACGTGATTTTAATAAATGGTTGCCTGAAACCGGTTTGTTTTGTCACTAAGGGGTGGGTTTGATTAATTCATTGATTATCAGGCTCCCTATTTCAGCAATGTCAGACATTGCGGGAGCGGTATATAGCGCTGTATTGCATTCTTTTAATTTTTTCAAAGCTTCATCCTGTGTACTGGCTGCAATGATGTTCTGTCTGTGTTTTGAACCCTCGGGTGTAAACAGCCTTCTGTGAAGTTCAGCTACAACCATTACACAGGGAGCTTTGTCAGGCGCAAGCTCACCATGATCCAGGGATAGTTTATGTAAAAGGTCTTTTTCCACAATGTGATGTACTTCAGGGGTTGCTTTTTCATACCAGTCATGGGCGATTTTATACAGGTCAGTGAGCCTTACCTGACCATTATGTCCCCCAGTCCTTTTATCCATAAACGCTCTGATTAAATATTCAGGAAGTTCATCCGGAGATCGCCCTTCAATATGCCGCCTGAATGAACGTATTCTCGAAAGGGTAGAAAAAGTATCGTTCATTCTTAATCCAAACCTTATTTTTCCGGTAGGTATTCGCAAAGTTCCTAATAGGTCTGGTTGAGCACGTAATTTTGGGGCGATCAGGCTCAGGTCACGATAAGCGCCGATTAGCCAATGCTGGTTTGCGGAGGTGTATACCTGCTTACCATCCACGACCCCGGTTTTGCAGTTTTGTTGAATACTTTTATAGATATTATTTGCCATGGTTTAACATTAATTTAGTGTGGTTATCCATCAGGGGTCAGTACACCATCACGCGGTGTGGTGGCCAGGATGTCGGTAGGGGGTCGGGGTGTGGGTGGAGTGCCCTCTAAAATGGCTTTTACTTTCAGTACCACAATATCGCCGGTAATAAAATACCGGTGCCGGTTGGCCCACTTTTTAAAAGCCAGGTCCCCTTTCGCCAATAATTTAAGCAGGGCTTTCAGGCCGGGTTTCAGGTGAATGTAGTTAAAGTTTTTTTTCAGCTTTTCAATAAAAATAAGGGCCGAAGGATCGGGTTCCGGTAAGGCCGATCGGCCGGGTTTGAGCTCACTTTTCAACGTGGCGTCTTCTGCCAGTTGGTTGATATTATACAGATTGAATTTACTGAAAGTGGTAACGTCGGTATCAGCACCCCATGCGCCTAAAATATGATACACCGTCATGAATTTTTTACGTGCAGTTGGGAAATCCAGGCCTGCTTGTTTCCATTTTTCTTTCTCTGTTTTGTAATGGTTTCGGCTGATCAGGTATTTGGAAGAAAGATACAGCAGGAAGTCGTGGTCGTCATAAAAAATATGCAATTGGCTTCCCAGGTCATCCAGCAGCGTAAAGTTGTACAACCGTTCTTTGGGGTTTCCATGCCGGTTGGGCACCAGAATGCCATTGCTGTTAATAGCAGTGTTGATGCAGCCCCTGGGCACATCGGGCGCCATTAAAAAGATCTGGTCAAAAATTTTCCTTTCTGCTTGGGGAAGCTGCTGGAAACCGGGCGTACTGATAAACCCATTCAGGAGCTGATGACCGAATGAATGCACCAGCAGATGCAACCGGGATCCTTTTTGCGCCAGTTTTTCTGAGAGCTGTTTGAAAAAGGGAAAATGCTGGAACAGTTCCTGTCCATAGGTATTGGCACGATCGTCTATTTTTTTGCGAAAACCATGCGAAGGCCAGGAAAAGAAGATGATTTTACCAATGGTGGTCTGGTAATCTGCCACATATTTCTGATGGACCTGTTCCAGCAGTTCCAGTTTGAGTTTGGGAAAAGCATCATAGCCATGAATGTACAACATCACGTCTCTTTTTCCTTGGGGAAGTTGTTCTACATGGCTGCTGATCCCTCCGGTAAAGGTATTGATATCTACCGCATTGATAGACAGACGTTGGTTTCGGTTATTGATGGGATACAGGCCGAAGTGCATGATGTTCCTGTCAGCCAGTTTTTTGTTATCGGTATCCAACTCCGGACGGGCCTGTCCTGGCTTAAATTCAATCGCCCGGTTAGAAAGCACATAATGAAATGGGTTGCTCATGGTGATTGGTTTAAAATTTATTCAATATTTACCAATGGGAATGTCATCAGACCGGCAAATGTGCGGTTCTGTTTCGTTCCCGGTTATTTGTGTGTAATACGGCTATCGATAGCTGTATTTTTTTCCCATGGTGCCAGTAGCGCCACAATATGTTGATAGCCTTCAGCCTCCTTTTGCTTTTCCAGATCACTTTCTATGCAGTTGATGGCGGCTTCCGATAAATACCAGTTTACAGGTACTTCGTTTCCCCGGTCCAGCACAAACCGGGTATTGTATTGCCCCAGCGTATCGGTAGGGATGCCTTCTTCTTCCAGCATCAGTTCTAGGAGGCCGTTGCTGTGCGAGTTCCTTGCCGTGCGGGTTTTTAAAAGCGTGCGGATCGGGTCAATCAACTCATTGTTGGTAACCAGAGGCGCATAGGCTTCCGTGTCCGGAAAAGCCCGGATCACGATAAAACGCACCTGGAAATATTTTTCTTTAATCAGGGTATCGGTTTTGATCTGGTTGTAAATATCCAGCGCGGTATACAGCCCCGAATTTTCGTAGTACCCGCCATCCACCACATGTCCCCAAACCTGATGGTCGTCCTTTATCAGCCGGCTGGACGGGGTAATGTAAGGAAACCTGGCGGAGCTGGAAATGGCTTCACTCATTTTAAACTGGCTGGCCAACTGAGGCTCTGACAATAAGTCTATCACATCGGTATGCCGGGTATTGTCGAACCTGGGATAGCTGATCACAGCCCTTTTGCCAGATTCCATATGGGTGGTATTCAATACCATCAAAGGAGTTTTATATAGGGCTTTTCCTTTGGGATGCCATATTTCGGTAAACTCCCTGTCGAAGTAGTTGAATGGCTCACTCAGGTTGCTCCAGGGTGTTTCCCAGGCCCGTTCCAGGTATTTCGCTCTGCTCCACGAAGGAATGCTCCAGGGTATAAATTTCTGAAACAGATCGGGGTATACCAGGGCGGCCGTTACATGCGACAAATAATCTTCTTTCAAAAAAGTTTTTATCCTGGCGGTAAAACCAACGGTATCTTCCGGTTTATTTTTTGAGGACACATAATAATGGTCATACAAACAGGTGAAAACCCCCGACCCCAAAGAACCGCCTGATACGCTGGAAATAGCCAATACATGTTCGCCAAAGTGCTGGTTTTTGTCCTGCATCTGGCTCAATGTTCTGCCCACCCAGTAGCCCGACCGGCTGGCACCTCCTTCGGCAGTAATGATAAAAACCGGATACCGGCTGCCTTTATGCAGACCAGGATTCTCCTCCATTCTGGATAAGGCCCATTCGTGGAAATAAGTTGAATAAGTAGGCCGCTCAGGAATGGTAAAGTTGTGGGAGGGTATCACCGAATTGCAATTCCAGTTAAAAGCGCCCCAGGTGATGCTTAACAATACGGTGGTCAGCAGCAATGGCAGATAGGTAAATTTGTCGAAAAATATGAGCAACACCCCCAGGCTGGTCCAGCCCGCCAGGGCGGAGAGGATCACCCCCAGGGCAGTAAGGATAATGGGTGCCTGATACGGTGCGATCAGAATGATGACAAAAATGAGTACAAACAACAATGACATGCCCACAATGGGTAGCCATTGGTTTTTTAATTCTCCTAAAGTAAGCTCATAACTATCAGGTTGGAGGGGCACCACCTTCGTGATTTTTTGTAAAGCTTTTCCCTTCGGTTCAACTTTTTTTAGCAGGTTTCTTCTGAAAATGGTAAAAACAAAAAAAGCCAGTCCCAACAGGATGGTAACCACATAATATATGGTATAAGGGTTGTGCGCGTTGAACAGCGCTACCAGAAAAATAAGGTAAGGAAACAAACCAAACACACGGGGCAGGTACTTTTGTATCCACAGGCTGTTTGCTTTGTTGAAATAGAGTATATCGCTAAAATGAAGCAGTACCCTTGCGCCGTGCCAGTTAATACCTCCCCACCAGAAAAGAAAGAAAAATAAGAGAATGGAAGTCCAGACCTCATACCGCGTATCGATACCCACACTGCGGATCACATCTATCCCGGGCGGAGCTATCCAGAGGGCAACGATGCCAATGAGCAACATAATTACAATAAACCAACAATGCCGCAGCACGTTGTAAAAATCTACCAACCAGGAAAAGAGTCTGATTACCTGTTTTTCTCCATCTATTTTTAAGCTGCTTTCATTCATGGCCGAACGTTTTGGTACAATAAAAAGCTATTATACAAGATTAGTAAGGTCCGGCCTGCCCAAAGTAACCATTCTTTTCCAGGAATTTTTTACAGTAGATGCTTGCTTTCCCACAAAACAAGTATATGGCGTACGCACCGATATTATTGAGGCGCTTAAAAAACTCAATATTCCCAACTTACGCTAGCCGGGGGGCTGCTTTGCCGATACCTATCACTGGAAAGATGGCATTGGTCCGCAGGAAGACCGCCCTGAAATCGTAAACCAGTGGTGGGGTGGGGTAACGGAAGACAATAGCTTCGGTACACATAATTTTCTGAACCTCCGCGAAGAATTAGGGGCCGAACCGTATCTGGCAGGTAATGTGGGCAGCGGTACGGTAAAAAAACTGGGTGCCGGTAAAGGTAGGTATGTGCGCGCCGCTTCAAACGAAGAATACGGTTTACACGAAGCACCCCTGATATTTGAAAATGGAGATCCAATCGCTGACATGCTGTATACCAGTAACTTTGCGTTTTTCTGACCAGGGTACAGGTGAAAAGTACAGCACATAATGATCTGGATGGTGCCTGGTTCAGGACCTTTGAATACAACCGATGGGAATACTGGGCATCCAATGCGGATGCCGGCTGGGGTGCCTGGGGAACCCTTACCGGGTGAATTTCAAAGCATTCTAAAGACGATGCAGGTGGAGGATATTTTATGATACCGCTGGTCTGTTATCCCTACATCCTGTTCTTTGGGTTCAATGGCTACCAACCATCGGTCAGAAATACAGACAATAGACATTGAAAAAACCTGCTTAAGGCATTAATGATTAATTTATCACTCAGTAAATCCTTAATATTGCTTCATCCAACTTATTACAACAAAATAAATTCGCGATCATGAACCGGAGAAATTTTATGGAACTGGTAACGGCAGGCAGCGGTGCGGTCGTTTCGTCATCGCTGCTTGGTATTCCCGGTTTCGTTTATGGCGAAAAAACTACGAATTCCTATGTGCGAAAAGGTAAAAACGAGCTTTCGGCCGATGTGGTAATCGCTGGTGGCGGACTGGGTGGGTGTGCAGCCACACTGGCAGCTTTACGCAATAATCTGAGCGTTATTTTAACAGAAGAAACCGATTGGATCGGAGGGCAGCTTACCCAGCAGGGCGTTCCGCCCGACGAGCATCCCTGGATAGAAACCCACGGAGCCACCCAGTTGTACCGCGATTTCCGGCAAGCGATCCGGCAGTATTATATCCGTAATTATCCGCTGACAGAAGAGGCCCGGAAGCGTGAAAATTTAAATCCGGGCGATGGTTCTGTGTCCAGGTTGTGCCATGAGCCTCGTGTGGCTTTGGCCGTGCTGCACGATATGCTGGCTCCTTACCTCAGCGCCAGGAAACTGGTGCTAGTGCTGGAACATACCATCAAAGGGGCTGATGTAACAGGCGACAAAGTTCGTGCGTTGCATGCGGTTAGCAGCCGAAGTGGCAATGAGGTCGTGCTCAACGCGCCTTATTTTATAGATGCCACCGAACTGGGAGACCTGCTTCCGCTGACGGGCACTGAATATGTAACTGGGACAGAATCGCGCAAGGAAACCGGCGAATTACATGCCCCGGAAACCGGCAATTCTGATAACAACCAGGCCTTCACGGTTTGTTTTGCCATGGATTATGTGCCGGGCACAACCAACCTGATTGACAAACCCCGGGAATATGATTTTTGGCGAAATTTTGTGCCGAAAATGACGCCCCCCTGGCCCGGTAAGCTATTGTCGCTCACTTATTCCAAACCCAATACCCTGGAACCGAAAGCGCTGGGTTTCCACCCGGAAGGAATTTCTACTGGCGATTTGCTCAATTTGTGGAATTATCGCCGTATTGCCAGCAAAAATAATTTCAAACCCGGTACTTATCCCGGGGATATTACCATTGTGAACTGGCCTCAGAACGATTATGTGCTGGGCAATGTGGTAGATGTAAACGAAAAGGAATTTAAAAAACATTTTGAACGGGGCAAGCAATTGAGTTTGTCGTTGTTTTACTGGTTGCAAACGGAAGTACCTCGTCCGGATGGCGGGCAAGGCTGGCCGGGATTGCGGTTGCGTGGCGATGTGATGGGCACCGAAGATGGACTGGCCAAGTATCCGTACATCCGGGAGTCGCGCCGTGTCAGGGCCGCTTTTACGGTGCTGGAAGAACATGTGGGAGCCGCGAACCGTGCCCTGGTTACTGGTAAAAAGTCCGGCAATACAGCTGCTGATTTTTACGATAGTGTAGGGGTGGGGTATTACCATATTGATTTGCATCCCAGCAGCAGCGGCGATAATTACGTTGATTTCGGATCACTGCCCTTCCAGATTCCACTGGGTGCCCTGTTGCCGCGACGCATGGAAAATCTGCTGCCTGCCAATAAGAACATCGGCACCACGCACATTACCAATGGTTGCTACCGTTTGCATCCGGTGGAATGGAGCATTGGTGAATCGGTGGGTTTGCTGGTAACCTATGCCCTCAATAAAAAAGTGGCACCCCATGCTGTACGTGAGCAACCGCAAAGGTTAGAAGAGTTCCAACAGCTGGTCCGGTCACAGGGCATAGAAACCCGATGGCCGGCAAAACAGTAACTTTTGCGTTCGGCTGGGGTGGCCGCCTGCTTTAGTAAATGAAGGTGTTCATGTTAAGCCAGTTGTATTATCCATACCAGCAGACAGGCACCGATTACCCCGGCCTTAAACCGGTTAGTGAAGGTAATTCCCTAAATTGATTTTCGTTTGGTATATCCTTGCATAGAAAAATTGTTATATTTGCCTGCCAATGCATGCTGCTGCCTCCATATTGTTCGCTTTTTTGTTCCTGTCGCAGGCCATGGTGCCCAATATGAATTTGTTTTGTGAGCTGGAAAAGCTGCCTAACCTCTTCGAGCATTTCGAGGAACATGAGCAACAGGATGGCATTTCTTTGTTAGATTTTTTAGACTTTCATTATGGAAGCGGGCAGCAATCACCCGCTCATCACCACAACGATGAGCACGACGACCAGCTTCCTTTTCATGGAAACCATCAGTGTTGTCACACCTTTGTGGTTTTTACTGCTGAACAGCAATTATTATTGACTGCCCTGAAACTTTCCACTAAAATCAAGTTCGGGCAATATAGCTTTTCTACCGCTTCCGAATACCTGGAAACTTTCTTCCAGCCGCCTAAGGCATAAATTGCCGGACATACAATGGATTTGACTATCAATCTTTCTCCTTTCGCCTAAGGATAAGGAATAAAGTGTTGTGTCAGTTATGCACCTGCTTGTATCCGGCAATGGCTTTCATCAGCACATTTTTGTGTCTGTCCAATTCAATAAATCAAAGAATTTAACACTATTTTTCATGCTGGATAAAATCATTTATTTTTCAGTCAAAAACAAACTGATCATTGGCCTGCTTACCCTGGGTCTGGTGATCTGGGGTGGCTATTCGCTTACCCAGCTTCCTATTGATGCCGTACCTGACATTACCAACAACCAGGTACAGGTGATCACCACTTCCCCTTCGTTGGCCGCTGAGGAAGTAGAACGCCTGATTACTTTCCCCATAGAAGTTACCATGGCCACCATTCCTGAGATAGAAGAGATTCGTTCCTTCTCCCGGTTTGGTTTGTCGGTAGTTACCATTGTGTTTAAAGAACAGGTGGATGTGTACTGGGCACGGCAGCAGGTGAACGAACGCATGGCCGAAGTAGAAGCCCAGATTCCATCAGGGGTGGGCAAGCCCGGAATGGCACCCATTACCACGGGTTTGGGCGAAATCTACCAATATGTAGTAGAACCCGCCCCAGGCTTCGAAGATCGATATGATGCCCGGGAACTCCGTACTATTCAGGATTGGATCGTCCGCAGGCAGTTACTGGGCACACCCGGCGTGGCGGATGTCAGTAGTTTTGGCGGCTACCTGAAACAATATGAAATTGCCATTGACCCTGACCGCCTCAAAGCCATGGATGTTTCCATCGCGCAAATATTTCAGGCGCTGGAAGAAAACAACGAAAATACGGGTGGTGCCTACATTGAAAAGGATTTCAATGCCTATTTCATCCGTAGCGAAGGACTGGTGAACAGTCTGGATGATATCCGCGACATACCGGTCAGGAACAATGCCAATGGCATTCCTGTGCTGATAAAGGATGTAGCCAGGGTGCAAATAGGCAGCGCGGTGCGTTACGGTGCTACCACCCGCAACGGAGAAGGTGAAGTGGTAAGTGCCATTGTAATGATGCTAAAAGGCGAAAACTCTGCCCAGGTAATAGAAAATGTAAAGACCCGTATTGAGGAAATTCGCAAAACTTTGCCCGAGGGGGTCATCATTGAACCTTTTCTGGACCGTACCAAACTGGTCAATACCGCCATAGGCACCGTCACCAGAAACCTCTCAGAGGGAGCCTTGATTGTAATATTCGTCCTACTGCTTTTGCTGGGCAATCTCCGGGCAGGACTGATCGTAGCCTCTGTAATTCCGCTGGCGCTTATTTTCGCTTTTGGCATGATGAACCTGTTTGGGGTTTCCGGTAACCTGATGAGCCTGGGAGCCATTGACTTTGGATTAATTGTAGATGGTGCCGTAATTATTGTGGAAGCCACCATGCACCACCTGGGGTTATTGAAACTGGGCCGAAAGCTTACCCAAACAGAAATGGATGAGGAAGTTTATCAGTCGGCCAGTAAAATCAGGAATTCGGCGGCATTTGGTGAAATTATTATTCTTATTGTGTATCTGCCCATTCTCGCGCTGGTAGGCACTGAGGGAAAAATGTTTCGTCCCATGGCCGAAACGGTAAGTTTTGCCATCCTGGGAGCATTTATCCTTTCCCTCACCTATGTGCCCATGGCTTCGGCCTTGTTTCTTAGTAAAAAAACCGATCATAAAATGAATATTTCAGATAAGATCATGGTATTCTTTCACCGTTTGTACGACCCGGTTATCCGCTGGGCCATGCACAAAAGACCATTGATATTGGGATCTGCATTTGTTTTTTTCGCTATCGCCATATGGATATTCTTTCACATGGGCGGTGAGTTTATACCTACCCTGGAAGAAGGCGATTTTGCGGTAGAGACCCGTGTAATAACCGGCAGTTCCCTGCAAAATACCATCAAAGCTACTACTGAGGCTGAAAAAATAATATTGGCCCAATTTCCGGAAGTAATCCAGATAGTTTCCAAAATTGGTTCCGGCGAAATACCTACCGATCCTATGCCGGTAGAGGGCGCGGACCTGATGATCATTTTAAAAGATAAAAGCGAATGGGTATCTGCTTCTAACCGGGAGGCACTCGCCAACAAAATGGCCGAAGCCCTGGAAGTGATTCCCGGCGTTGCTTTTGGTTTTCAGCAACCCATACAGATGCGGTTTAACGAACTGATGACGGGCGTTCGACAGGATGTGGCCATCAAAATTTATGGAGAAGACCTGGATGAGCTTTCCGCCTATGCCGCACAAATCGGCAAAATTGCTGCCGGTGTGGAAGGAGCGGTTGACCTTTACACTGAAGAGGTAACCGGTGTGCCGCAAATTGTGATCACCTATAAACGGGATCAACTGGCCAAATTCGGACTGAGCATTCGGGATGTAAACCGAACGGTACAGGCTGCCTTTGCCGGAGCCTCTGCCGGATTGGTATACGAAGGAGAGAAGCGGTTTGACCTGGTGGTAAGGTTAGGAAAAACCAACCGAGATGATGTAGAAGAAGTGCGAAACCTGTACATCTCCAGAAAAGATGGCCATCAAATACCGTTGTATCAGGTAGCTGAGGTTCAAATTAAAGAAGGACCCTACCAAATTCAGCGAGACGATACGCGCCGGAGGATTATTGTGGCTTTTAATGTGCGAAACCGGGATGTGGAAAGTATTGTCAATGAAATAAAACAGAAAATTGACGAGTCGATGGTTTTTGCCCCCGGTTATTCAGTTACTTACGGGGGACAATTTGAAAACCTGGTGCAGGCACGGCAGCGTCTGAGCTTTGCTGTGCCCTTGGCATTGCTGCTTATTTTTGTGCTGCTTTATTTTACGTTTGGTTCCATCAAACAGGGGCTACTCATTTTTACAGCCATACCGCTTTCGGCCATTGGTGGCATATTCGCGCTGTGGTTGCGCGACATGCCCTTTAGTATTTCGGCAGGGGTTGGCTTTATCGCCTTGTTCGGGGTAGCCGTGTTGAACGGAATTGTGCTGATTGCCGAGTTTAATCAGCTCAAAAAAGATGGAATTGCAGACGTATTTGAAAGAATTTACAAAGGTACCAGCGTTCGGCTCCGGCCGGTAATCCTAACAGCTTCGGTAGCTTCTCTGGGTTTTCTGCCCATGGCCCTGTCCTCTTCGTCTGGCGCGGAAGTACAAAAGCCACTGGCTACCGTGGTAATTGGCGGATTGGTTACCGCCACCTTTCTGACACTGGTGGTGCTTCCCATTCTTTACTATTATCTCGAGAAAGGCATGAAAGCAAAACCCGGAGCAGCGCTGATCTTATTCATGTTGGGGTGGTGTATGGGCCCCATGCCGGAAGCGCAGGCACAGCAAAATCCGGTGGTTTATCCATCGCTGGAGGAGGCAATACAAGTAGGGATAGCCAATAATCCCAGCCTGAAGGCCGCCGACCTGCAAACCCAGCAGGAAAGGGCTTTGCAAGGAGCGAGCTGGAATTTGCCCAAAACTGATATCGG
This sequence comes from Cyclobacteriaceae bacterium, assembly GCA_041745535.1. Classification (GTDB taxonomy): domain Bacteria; phylum Bacteroidota; class Bacteroidia; order Cytophagales; family Cyclobacteriaceae; genus JBGTIS01. The sequence goes on from JBGTIS010000063.1 coordinate 29,028, forward strand.
GTTGGAATACGGGCAAACCAACAGTGTGTACAATAACGACAGCCGTTTTTTTATTAGCCAAAGTTTTGCTTTTCCTACGGTGTATGCCCAACAGCATAAACTGGTCAACGCGCGCATCGAGAGCAGTGAATGGAGGCATTCAGCCACCCAAAATGAGCTGGTGCAACAAATAAAAGCTACCTGGTATAACCTTTGGCTGGAGAAAAGCAAAAAGCAATTGCTTCAGCAGCAGGACAGCATTTTTCAGCGCTTCGTGCGTGCGGCCGCTTTGCGATACGAAACCGGCGAAAGCAACCTTTTGGAAAAAGCCACTGCTGAATCGCAGGTGGCGGAAATTAAAGCCCTGGTCGCGCAAAATAAGGCTGATATACAGATTCTGCAAACACAGTTAAAAACACTGCTTAATGTAGAAGAAGCGGTCGATATTACCGTGGATACGTTGCGAGCCAGGGAAAACAGTATTTTACTGGACAGTGCTGGTATCACCAATAACCCTACCCTGGCCTGGTTCAGGCAACAGGTGGCGGTGGCTGAACGGGAGCAGGCAGTGGAGAAATCTAAATTAATGCCCAACCTTACAGTGGGTTATTTTAATCAGTCGCTGAACGGACCGGGACAAACCATTGATGGCGATCCGATTATCTACAATTCCGGTGATCGGTTTACGGGTTTTCAGGTTGGTTTGGCTATTCCTGTTTTTAATGTGAAACCACAGCGATCAATGATCAAGGCTGCCGAATTGAAGGCGCGGGAAAGCGCTGCCCGCTGGGAAGCTACCACCCATGAACTGGAAGGGAAGTTTCAGTCGCTCATCCAGCAATACCAAAAATTTCAGATCAGCCTGGAGTATTATGAAAAAAACGCCTTACCACAAGCCAAATTAATTCTGAGGCAAGCCCAGAAAGGATTTGAGAGCGGTGAAATTGGTTATGTGGAATACATTCAGGGACTTAACAGGGCATTGTCTGTACAGTTCAATTACCTGGATATTCTCAATCAGTATAACCAGACCATTATTCAAATCGAGTTTATTTCCGGTGTTCAATAAGAAAAATAAATAACATGAAAAATACATTCATCAAACATATAGCAAATATTTCCCTGGTGATTCTGATTATTTGGGCCATCACTGCCTGTAGTGCTGAAAACGAGCAGGCAGCCGAAACAAATCATGTAGCGGACGAAAACAGTGTGGAACTTACCGAGGCCCAGTACGAGCAGGCTGGTATCCAGTCGGGGAGGGCGGAAAAGCGCATCATCAGTTCCGAACTACAGGTGAACGGACTCATTGATGTACCTCCCCAAAGCAACATTTCTATTAACATACCTTATGGCGGTTTTGTGAAATACACCGAAATGCTGCCAGGTACCAAAGTGAAAAAAGGGCAGCTATTAGCGGTTATGGAAAATCCGGATTTCATACAATTCCAGCAGGAATACCTGGAAAGTTTGGCCAATCAGGAGTTTCTTAAAGCGGAGTTTGAACGCCAGGAAGAACTTTATAAAGAAAAAGTAGCTTCCGGAAAAAATTTCCAGCAGGCGAAGAGCATGTATCTGGCCAATGAGGCCCGCCTTAAAAGCCTGGAAGAACGCTTAAAAATGATTGGATTTAATGTGAAAACAATCCGGCAGGGAAAAATTTCCGCTTCGGTAAATGTATATGCGCCGGTAACCGGGGCGGTACGCGAAGTGTATACCAATGTGGGCAAATACATTAATCCGAAAGATGTAATTATGGACATTACCAATTCAGAAGATTTGCACGTAGAACTTACGGTTTATGAAAACGATATTCCCATTGTAAGGGAAGGACAGCGCATCAGATTTACCCTGGCCAATATGCCAGGCGAATGGCGGGAAGCCAAAGTATTTTTAATAGGCAGTGGGGTAAGGGAAGATCGGTCCGTAACGGTGCACGGGCATTTAAAGCAAATATATGAGGACCTGCTTCCGGGTATGTATGTTTCCGCGAAAATAGAAACAGATAGCAACCATGTTTGGGCGGCACCGGAAGCATCGGTAGTGCGCTTTAGTGGCAAGCACTATGTTTTTGTCGATACCGGCCAGCGGGAAGAAGATGGCGAAGCCATGTACGATTTTGAAATGATGGAAGTGATCAAGGGTAAAACGGAAGATGAATATACACAAATTACTCTGGCAGATTCTTCACAGCACATCGGCTCCTTAAAACTTATCACCAAAGGGGCTTTCACCTTGCTGGCCAAAGCCAAAAACAGCGAAGAAGAAGGTGGCCATGGGCATTAGCCACAGTTACATGTTTTTCTCAACTCAGACCAATAGGTCTGGTAATCCCAATATATTATTGACGTACTAATCAATTAATATATTGGGATGAATTGCCCAAAAAGCTAATACCTGTATTTTTTTTAAATAACTCAAACCATCACTTTTTCAAAGAAGCTTTGGAAAAAATATAGTCAGGTATATCCTGATTAAACTTAACTTCAATCAAGGTAAACTCTGTACCTGCTCCATCTTTCAGCATATCTTTATAAACTACGGTTTTTGGGTACCAGCGGCCGTCAATTTTTTCTACATCTTTCATGGTAGTTTTCTTCAGCAGCTGTCCGCTTTTAGCGTAAAGTTCTTCCTTAAGCGGCACAAAGCGTTCCTGGTCAATCCACATTTTGCGACTTTGGTAGGCTGCATCCTCTACTTTAGCATTCAGTTCCAGTACCCAGGTGTCTCGTCCATCAATCTGTGCTGAACCGGTTACGTTGGCCGTATACATTTCCTGAAGCTTCCGGTCTTCCATCATGTCTTCGTACGACATGTCAGAACCCATTACCGACTGGCGGAGCATGTGCCCGGAGATCAGGATGGTTCGGTCGGTAGAAGGAGAATAAATCCACAACTGGTCTTCCAGTTTAAGCATCTTAGTGCCTGCTTCTCTGGCTGGCGATAAGTATTCGGTCATCGCCTTTTCATCACCTTTTGTCCATCCTTTCGAAGTAATCGTGCGGTCGTTTCTACGGCCATGCACGATCATCATAGACTCATAAACCTGATTGTCAGAGATCATATTCTGATCTACTTTTTCCAGTATCTGGTTCGCGTCGGGAAATTCACCCTGAAACCAAAAAGCGCTTATTAAAACAAACAATATATATTTCATCTTTTATAAATTTAAAGTGTCGAATGTTGAATAATAACCTTTGAATGAATCCATCCATCAATTATTATTCAACATTCAAAAATTCACAATTCAACATTATTTTTGTTATACTTCAAGTTCTTTAAAAAGCTGTGCTGTGTCTCTTTTATAAATCCCAATGCCCGACAAGGCCTGGCCCAATACCATAGAGAACAAGCCGGGAATAAAGCCAATGTAAAATGCTTCGGGGGTAATGCGGGCGCGGTATACGGTGGGCATCATCATTGAAATATTCTGCATAAAGGCGCTAAAATCAAGGCCCTGCTCCTGGAGCCAGAAAGCGATGCCCAAGCCAACCGCGGTACCAAGCATAGACCCCAGGATTCCGATCAGTATTCCTTCATAGATCAAAGTTTTATAAATGTGGCCTTTGGCCTCCCCCAAAGCCAGCCGTAAGCCAAATTCGGTATAGCGGCGCAGCCCGCCCAGCAATCCGGTGTTCCATAAAACGATAGACATGGCAATTACGAAAACAGCGATGAATATTCCGGTCATATTATCTGTATAATCCAACATGCTGGCCAATTGATTTTGTTCTTTCAACCGAAGCATGACCGGCGAGAATTCATCCGCTGTATCCTTATATTGGCTGTTAAAGCTTTGGGCTACCTGCGCTGCCTTTTCATCATCATACAAACCATCTTCAAAGTATCCCAGTAACTCCCCGGCGGCGTCGTTCATATCTAAAAACTGTTGGGCATCTTGCAGGTCGACGATAACGCCTCCACGATCCAGGGCATTGCTGCCAAACTTTACCGTACCGGCCACTACAAAGTTTTGGAAGGTCATGCTGCCGTACATGGTGCTGCCAAACAAAGTGATGGCATCACCCAATTGTATATTGAGTTTTTTAGCCAGTTCATCACTGATCAGCACTTCACCAGACGCATTGGGAATATGGCCACTTTGTAGCGATTCGGGGATGTTGAGCCTTTCTGCCTCCCGACCGGGATGCCGGCCACTGTTTTTATTCAATAGGTCAATGGCCAAACCGCTTACCGGGCCTTGGGCACGTGTTTCCCCATTTTTATCGGGAATGTCCATCAGGCCGCCAAAACTGATTCGCTCTACCCATCGCATATCGGGATATTCGGCTTTCAGGGCTTCTTCCAATGAATCTACGCCTAGCAGGGCCAGGTCATTGGGTAATTGGTCTATGTTATCGGCATATGCCCGGGTCATTACTTTAACGTGGCCCGTGGTGAAGCGGGCATTCATGTCTATCATATCGCCCATTACACCCGTAATAAACGCTGTCATCACAATGGTAAGCATTACACCAATGCTGACAATAATGATGGGGAGCAGGCTGCGGCTCGCGTCTCTCCAGATACCTTTGAATAAAAATCTGATCATTGTAATTTTCCTTTTAAAGCCAGTGTTGGGTTCATTTTGGCAATCTTACGGGAAGGCAAAAAGCTTACGATGGTGGCAGAAATTACGATCAGGGCTACTGTTCCCAGAATAAGTGCCAGGCTATACGCCGGGTAAATCCGCTCCGCGATCGATAAACCATAATTATCAGTAGCGGCAGGCATGGCAAAGCCGGTATTGGCCATATACATCAGCAAAGGTATGCCATAGAGCGAGCCGACTACTGTAGCCAACAAACTATTCGCGCCCCCTTCTATCGTGAACAAAGCCATTACCTGAAGGCGGGTCATGCCCAGGGCGATGTACGTACCAATTTCCTTTTGCCGGCGGAATATGGAAAGCACCTGGGTATCAAAAATGGCCAGCAAGGCAATGCTCAAAAGCAAAGTATACATAATGGCTCCACTGGCTTTTTTCGACTGAATAATTTTATCCATAGTAGCTGACAAGTCATCCTGGCTATGGAATTTCCAGTTTTCTGTAGGGGTTGGCTGGTAACCCTTGCCAGCCACCAATAAAGTGGCCTGATCGTTCAGTCCCGTCATCGTATACAACTGCTGAATGGGTAGCCAAATCTGGCCATTGTCAATGCCGGGTACATTGGCGTCAAAAACACGGACAATCACCACTTCGCTGGCATCATACGTGCCGTTTTTATCGCGCCAGCGGATCAGCACCTGATCACCTTGCCTGAGTTTAGCGGAATTTGCCATCCGCTTTCCAATGATGGCGGGAATAGAAGCGGTGGCAGTATCGAGTATACCGGTGGGTAAGTCCAGCACCTGCTGATTGGCAGGAATACCTTTCAGACTGATGGATAGCATTCTGCCTTGCGGATAGATGGAACCCTGGGTAATGAGGATGGGTACTAAGTTTTCTTCTCCGGCTTTCGCGGGCAATTTGCCATGGGCATCCTGCAGGGTAAACGGATCATAAGGGTCGTAGTCTTTATGCCAGAGTTGCCCCTGACCGTATTCCCAGTTAATGGAATCGGTGCGTGCCTGCTGGTTCCACCCGTCTATTAAGCCGTTGTAGAAAATGATAACCACATAGGCAAAGGAAAGCACGATTACGTTGAGCCAGGTGCGCATGCCGGCGCCCAGTAAATTTCTTAAGGCTAATTTGAAGGTTAACATATTTTTAGAATTTTGAATGATTGAATGCTAAATTTTAAACGTTGAATTTTGAATGTTGAATTGGGGTTAAGTATTCAACATTCAACACTCAACATTTTATACATTCAACATTTTATTTAAGTTTTTCCTGTGAAGTTTTCACAATCCTGGTTAGTATGTTAATCAGGTCGTCGATTTGTGACAGATAGTCACTTACATCAATCTCTACAATTCGGGATTCTTTAATTAGCATTAGCCAGTATTTTGTTTCCCGGGCTTCTTTCGAAGAAATTGACATCTTGGCAATAAAATCTTTTTTGGTTTGGGCAGCGGAAGCCTCGGTTACGTTGGCCCCAATGCTGGTACCGCTCCTGAGCAGCTGTTTAGATAACACAAACTCTTTCTGAGCACGCATCAATTTATAGAGCGCTATAATCTTTAGAGCAAAATCAAAACTCTTCGTCTGTATAATATTTTCCCTTTCCATTTTTAAATAATTTTAAATGTTGAATGCTAAATGTTGAATTGAACCATTCAACATTTAGCATTTAAACTTCAACATTTATAAACTCATCTTTCACCACCCGTCCGTCTTCCAGAGAAATTTTGCGATCCAGATACCGCATTACCTTTTCATCGTGGGTTGAAAATATGAAAGTGGTTTTCAACTCCTGATTGAGTTTTTTCATCAATTGCAAAACATTGTGCGCGTTCTTGGAATCCAGGTTGGCCGTAGGTTCATCTGCCAGTACCAGGTCCGGCCGTTTTACCATAGCCCGGGCAATCGCTACCCGCTGACTTTCCCCACCGGAGAGTTTAGCCGGTTTAGAATCAATTTTATCCGTGAGCCCGACCCATTCCAGCGCTTCCAGCACGGCCTTTTCGCGCTTCGAGGCTTCCATTTCCTGCAGGAGCAATGAGAATTCCACGTTTTCGTATACGGTATACACCGGCAGTAAATGATATTCCTGAAAAATAAAACCAATGTGCCGGTTGCGTAACTCCGCCGATTCTTTGTGACTGAGATCAGCAATAGACTTTCCCAATACAATGGCCCTGCCTTCCGTGGGGCTGTCCAGCGAACCAATAATGTTAAGCATGGTCGTTTTACCTGATCCGCTGGGACCTACCAGACCGGCAAACTCCCCCTTGCCAATTTGCAGGTTGATGTCCTTTAAAGCCGTAAATTCACCTTTCCCAACGGGAAACCGTTTGGTAAGATGTTCAATGGTGATAATGTGCTGTTTTTGCATAATATTTAATGATTGAATACTAACATAATTTGAATTCCTTTTCCTGCCAATGGATTCACCAGGTCGTTTTGTTGAATAGACTGGCCATTGCTGGGATTCCAGAAAGCCATCAGGTAAAGTGAAAGTTTCTTGTAATCGCGCTGAAAATTTACAAAGCTGTAAAAATTCTGATGGGTCCAGTCATAATAAAATACCGTACTGAGATTATCAAAAAGTCCGATGGGATAGGATAGGGTAGTGCCTGTGAGCGTACTGGCAGCAGAAAAAGCAAAGGCTTTCTCATCGTAACTGGTTACCAATTGTTCGGCCACCACACTCAATCCATTGCCAATGCCAAAAGTATAATCAACGCCGGCATTCAGCAGCGTTTGGTTGGTATATATGCCCACAGCTTTATTTTTATGGGTCCAGGTACCTTCCAGCCAAAAACCCACCACAATGTCCCACTTGCCATCCAGGCCAATTCTGTCTTCCGGAATCCGGGCGAATTCCAGATTGTCAATACCCAATCCGCGGGAGTCAGCGGTTCGATGGTGATACGATAAGCCTACTTCTCCTTTTGGAACAGGAAGCTGCATGCGTCCGCCAAACTCCGGATGTTGTTCGTGGGTTTTTATTCTTTCCCAGCCCTTCACATCTTCGTTTCCGTATAATACCCACAGCCATATGTTGGCATTGTTGAGGAAATAATACCTGCCCAAAGCACCCCAAACGCCATTCGTTAATTGCAGCGGATCTCGAGGATCAATCTGGTCGAACCACATCAGGGGCCGCAGCACGGAAGCTGAACCGAAACTGATTTTTTGCAATCCTAACCGAAGTTCAAACTGCCTGGAAGCATACCGGGCCCAGGCGCGGTACGCACTGATGCCTGCATTTGCGTGGGCCGAATCAAAAGGATGGAAATTAACAGAACCGAAAAGATTGGGAGAAGCGTTAAAATCAATAAGCTTGTTATTTTTCAGGGAGATGGTATATGTTAGTTCCGGAATATACCGCAAACCCAATCCAAAATTCAGGTCATTGCCGCTGCTGTAGTTGGCCCAACCCTGTGCCTGTCCTTTAAACTCGAAGTTTTGCTGTTCCTGGGCTAAGGTTCCTTTAACATTCAGCAACAATAATATCATGTATAGCAGGGCAAATTTTTTCATGGTTTGGACACATTGTCGGGCGAAATACCGTAGAAGAAAAAGTGGGTGATTTCCATAATTAATTCCTGTGGATTTTCGTGCATGGCCAGCAATGCCTCGTCGGTAACCATTTCCTGTGCTTTGTTCAAAAAATAGAGAATAAAAGCTGGTTTAATTTCTTTTTTCACCCAGCCTTGCTGCTGTGCCTGTACCAGATCTTTTACAAAACGATCCAAAGACTGTTTTTGCCAGTTTTGGATGAATTCAATGAGCTCAGCCTCCTCATTATTATAAATATCCCGAATGAATTCCTGGCTAATTTCTTTAGAACGCTCAAACTTCAGGATCATTAGCCGGGACACCTTTTCCCGAAAAGAAAGCTGGGGATTATCCATAATATCTATGTATGCGCGCATACCTTTATCAAATACTTCACTCAGCACAGTTTTGGCCAACTCAATTTTGTTGTCAAACAAGCGGTAGAAGGTCATTTTACTGACCCCGGCCTCCTGGCAGATTTCCTCAACAGTAACCCTGCGGATCCCATGCTTCCAGAACAATTTCCTGGCAGTGGCGACGATCTGATGGTATTTTGGAGATTTACCGTTGTCCTGCATATTACTATATTTTATTTTTATACTAATAACGTTTAATGTTACGAAATTGTTATAAAAATTACAAATTAGTAACATTTATAGAAAAACGCGACAACAGATAAGTTTTTAAGAAGAAAAGACAAAAAATTAGTGCTAACAGGCCTTAAGTATTGGAAGGATTATTGGGAATCGTCAGGGTAATGGTGGTGCCTTTTCCTAACTCAGAGGTAAGGCTCACCCTTCCAGAGAGTTTATCCACAGTTTCTTTTACGATGTATAAACCTAGTCCCGAACCCGATTTGGTTTCACTACCTCTGTAAAACATCTCAAAAACTTTATCCACATGCGCTTTGGCAATACCCTGCCCATTATCGCTGACGAAAATCCGGGCTTCTTTGGGTGTAGTAATTACTTTTACTTCAATTACTGATCGCGGTTTCCACGAATCGCTATACCGGATGGCATTGGAAATCAAATTGTTAAAAATTACACTGAGGCGACGCTGGTCGGTAAAGAATGCCGATTGCTGACCAACTTTCAGAACTTTCTGAATGTTTTCACTATTTTCCTGATACTCATATTGCTTGAAAATATCTTCCAGCAATTCCTGGAAGTTGATGGCATCATTATGTATTTCCATCCGAGCGTTTCGGGAGTAATCCAGGATATCTCTGATAAAATTATTCAGTTTCCTGATGCTGATTTCCTGCTTATTAAAATAATCCCGCAATTCATTTGTATCGGTTGTGATTTTACATAACTCAATGAGTCCTAACACAGAAGAAATCGGAGCCCGTAAGTCGTGAGAAGCAGAGTATACAAACCGGTCCAGTTCACTATTGGCTTTTTGCAGTTCGGTATTTAATATCCGCAATTGATCAAATGATTCCTTCATCTTAATTTCAGCCTGCTTCCGGCTGTCAATGTCTATGTTAATACCCGAAATGCTTACCATATTTCCTGCCTCATCGTAATCGGGTTTGCCTTTGGTGAACCACCACTGGTAGGTACCATCGGGCAAGCGATGCCTGATTTCCATTTCATAAACGGTTCCATTTTCTTTGGTGTCTTTTACAGAAAGTAAAAGATTTTCTAAGTCATCAGGATGAATCATTTTTTGATATTCCTCATAAGAAGGTGCTTCGCGCTTGGGCAATAACCCAAAAGACTCAAACACCTGCTTTGACCATTCAAGTTTACGGGTTCTTAAATCCATTTGCCAGGTGCCCATCCTGCCAAATTCCAGGGCCTCCTCCAGTGCGTTTTTACTTTTCAGTAATTCTCTCACAGCCAGTTTGCGTTCAGTAATATCCTGGGTAAGACAAGCTACAGCGGAAACCTGCTGTTTGGCATCAAAAATAGGACATACCGTAATGTTGTAATACCGTTTGAGGCGATGGGTATCCCAATGATTGTCAGGACTTCCAAAATTTACCTCAGTTTCGAAATTGGATATGGTTTCTCCACGGTACGCTCTTAAAAATACCTGACTGATACCGCTTTCCTTCATCATAGCGTCTTCCAAAATGTTAAATTCCTCTACCGCATAACTCATATTTTTTACTCCCAACAGTTCCTGCTGCTTTTCATTCATGCGAATAGAATAGCCGTTTTTGTCGTACAACTGGAATCCGATCGGCAAATTGTCGATAATGCTGTTTAAAAACCGCTCATTTTCCTGGATTCTGGCAGTAAGTTGCTGTTTGTTTTTCAGCGCCTTTTTTAATTTCGCTTCTTTTTGCTTAAGGTCAGTTATTTCAATGGCGCTAAACGCTACCGCGAACACTTTCCCTTCACTATTATACACTGGAGTATACTGGTATTTAAACCATTGCCAATCGTCAACGAATTTAAATTTTTTGATAGCTTTGATAGTTTCTCCTTTAAAAGCCTTCTGGAACCTTTTTTTAAAGATTCTCAGGTCACCAGGTGGTGCGATTGTTAACGCGCTTATGCCCGGACGGAATGGTTTGTTTCTTATCAGTATAGACTCTTCCTGTGCTTTTTTATTGGCGAAGAGTATTTTATAAGAGGCATCAATTAACGCGAAAATCTGTTCGGAGTTGTTCAGAATAGCCATTTTGTACACATCACTCCGGGCCAGTTCTTCCTGCATGAGGCGCTCACGTTCCAACGCTTCTCCGTTTGATTCTTCGTTTTGATTAACTGATAAAGTATCCAAAACGGTAGTATTATAGCTGATTATATCCAACTTTTTTTTCAACGCTTTATTCTCTTCTTCCAGATCAGCTATTTTTTTTAAAAAAGCGATATCTGTTTTTGTGCTCATAAGATTGAGGGCCTTATTTTGCTTTAAAGTACCCTTTTCATGGAATTATTACCATGTTTTTGATGAAAATTTTTAAAAAACTTTTAAAATTTATAAGGGTATTTTTTCAAGTAATGTAGGGAGCATAGTACGATAAACATCTCTAGGTAATTGTGTATTGAATTTAGCGGCATCTTACATGGCATTAACCTTAATTAATGGTTCATTCTACTGAAATTATAAGATCATTCAGAATTGTTTAAAATGCTTAAAAAACCAGATGGGTTTGTTCCTGTTATACAGCCCGATTATTTTCAAATGATTTTAAAATGGCATATATTACATTTGGATGAAGCCTGATGAAGAAAGTTTAATCGAGAAAATTGTGTATAAAAGCGATAAAAAAGCTTTTGAATGCCTTTTTTTTGATTATTATGACTATTTGTACAGATTCGCCTACAGGTATCTTAGGCATAAAGAAGAGGCAGAGGAATTGGTGTCTGATATTTTTTTAACCCTCTGGAGAAAGCGGGCATCTCTGCTCAGTATTCAAAATCTTAAAGTGTATTTGCATGTAATGGTGAAGCACCAGGCCATTAATTATATCAAAAAACACAGAAAAATTTCATTCCTCTCCATAAACGATATTCCTGTTGACTTTACCGACCAGGCTGAAACCCCGGAAGCGCGTTTACTAACCAAAGAACTGATTAAAGAAATTGAGGCTGCCATTGATGAACTGCCTGCCCGCTGTAAAGTTGTTTTTCAGCTTGTGCGGATAGATGGGCTCAGGTACAGGGAAGTGGCGGAAATTTTAAATATATCAGTAAAAACCGTAGAAAATCAGGTGGGGATTGCCATTCAAAAAATAGGCTCGAAACTCGCCCACCATCTTCAGAACCAAAAATCACATCGGTTCCTGAAATGGGGATCTGGCGCCCTGGTGCTGGCTGGCCTTATCTTCCTCTTTGTATAAAGTTTAAAAAAAATCAAAATTCTTGTGGGGGATTTTTTTAAAAAGATTGTCCTCATAGTATAAGCACACCAAACTATGAAGGATGAACGCATTTGGAATCTGATTGGCCGGCAACTGGCAGGAGAAGCCGCTGATGAAGAACTTGCTGAAATTGACCAATGGTTGCGTGCGCAGCCTGAACACCCGCGGTTACATGCGTCCATTCGGGAGTTCTGGCAAAACAGGCAAAAAACTACCGGCAGTGATGCCAGTCGTGTGTGGCAGTCCCTTACACAACAAATCAACGCGGAAACGCCTGAGGCAAGTAAAGTCAGCCTACCTGAAAAACCCAGACTTGCATGGTTTTTTAAAGTGGCAGCGACGGTTACGGTGCTGCTGCTGGCAGGTTGGCTCCTGTGGCAGTACGGCACCCAAACCCTGCTGAACCTCACCGCCACGGTACAGGAAAATACCCGGGGAAACCAATCGGAAATTATACTGCCCGATGGCAGCAGGGTGTGGCTGAATGCCGAAAGTAAGCTGACCTATTACCCGAACTTTGGTGCCGGCAGCCGGACCGTTTATTTGTCTGGAGAAGCGTTTTTTGAGGTAGAAAAAAATCCGGACATCCCTTTTATCATTCATCTGGGCGCACACCGCATCCAGGTACTGGGTACCTCTTTCAATGTAAAATCTTATGAGGATGAGGAAACGGTAGAAACTTCGGTAATTACGGGCAAAGTGATGTTTGTGAAGAAAGCAGAGCATGCCGGAAAAAATGATTCTGTGTATTACATCACACCCAACCTGAAGCTGGCATTATTTAAAGATTCCGGCCAGGTGGAAACGATGCGGGTCGACAGCCGCGAAGATATGGCCTGGACTCAGGGTAAACTGGTTTTTAAAAACGAAAGCTGGGATCAGATTGCCCGCATACTGGAAAGAACCTACGATACGGCTATTACCTTTGAAGATCCTGCGCTGAAAAACTGCCGGTTAACGGCCACCTTTCAGAAGAAAACCCTGGAAGAAGTGCTGGAACTCATCGCCATGACCCAGGACTTCAGCTATGAGATACACCCGCGGGTGCTGATCAAAGGGAAAGGGTGTGTCGATGCGAAAGCGAATCAGTAAGCCATTTATTATTCATTTAAATTAACAAATATGAAAAAAAATTTACACGCCCATTCTTACGGATAATGTATCGCGTTTCGCGATAATAACCGATATACCTGCCAGGCTCCGCCCGCGATATATCACACTTAAAAAATAAAAATTAATCCCTACACCTAACCCTTCTAAATTATGAATATTTATTCAGCATATGTACAGCAACAGAAAATGTATGCTTTGCTGCTGATGTGTTTATGTTTCATGAGTAGTTTTTATGAGCTAAAAGCACAAGCATTTCAGGCAAGTTTGTATCCTCGTCAAAATTACGCTAAAATCACCCTCCACGCCGAAAGCATCCGGGTGGGTGATGTATTGGAAGAATTAGAAAAAAAGTCCGGTTATGTATTCATTTACAGTCATAGTAGCGTCGATACCGACAGGCTTATTTCTGTAAACGCGAATAACCAAACCCTTGAGCAGATTTTAGATAGTATTCTGAAACCCATCAGGCTTCATTATAAGGTTACCGGTAACCAGATTATTTTGCAAAGCCAGCCTGCCTTGCGAAAATTACCATACGAAAAGCTCAAAAAAGAAGAACAAAAACGATTGAACAGCATTCCGGGCGACCTTCCCGCCGTAGCGGTATCGCAGACCTTTCAAACCCAGGTGCAGGCACTTACCATAACGGGTACGGTAACTGATGAGAAAGGAGGCCCGCTTCCCGGTGTCAATATTTTGGTGCAGGGTACTACCAATGGTACCATCACCGATGTGGATGGGAAATACCGCATCGCTGTACCGGATGAGGGAGCTGTGCTTGTTTTTTCTTATGTAGGCTACGAAAACCAGACCATTACGGTGAATAACAGCAGTGTGGTAGACGTGGTAATGACGGAAGGTGCCATGCTCAACCAGGTAGTGGTAACCGCTTTAGGTATTGAGCAGGAAAAAAGAAAATTAGGCTACACCGTAACCGAACTAAAGGGAGAAGAACTGTCTCAATCTAATGAAATTAACCCCATCAATGCCCTGCAGGGAAAAGTTGCCGGTGTGCAAATTGACCAGGGTGGGGGCGGATTGTTTGGTACCTCCAAAATTCTGATTCGCGGCAACTCTACCCTCAGCAATAACAACCAGCCTATTTTTGTGGTGGATGGTGTGTTTATCGACAACGATATTTTCAGTGGTACCGGCCGTGACTTCGGCAACAACCTGAAGAACCTGAACATGGAAGATTTTGAGAGCGTTTCGGTACTGAAAGGTTCAGCGGCAGCAGCCCTTTACGGGTCAAGGGCCATTAATGGTGTAATCCTGATTACCACCAAAAAAGGGAAAAAGAATTCCGGCATCGGGTTGTCGGTAACGCAGAACGTGAATGTGTTTCAACCTTACGCTGGTCCGGAATTTCAGAATGTATTTGGCGGCGGCACGGTAGGTGCTTTTTTTACCGACCGCCGGGATCCTAACTATCAGGCCGATCAGGCCTGGCGAACCAAAGTATTTCCTATAGATCCTATCAGCGGCAAGCCCTATATTGATCCGCAGATTTATCGTGAACTGGAAAACTGGGGGCCCCGCATGGAAGGGCAGGAAGTGATCAACTACGATGGCACGCCTACCCGTTACCTGCCGCAGCCCGATAACTTTATGGACGCGTTCCGCAATGGATATGGTTCCAACACCAACGTAGCGCTGGATGGCGGTACCGACCGGTCTACTTTCCGTTTGTCGTATTCTCACAACAGCAGCCAGGGCGTGGTGGAAAATAATAAGCTGGACAAAAATGGTTTTAACCTGCGGGCTACCCATGAGCTTACTAAATTTTTGCAGGTAGATGCCAGTGTGGACTATACCACCTTTGAAGGCAAAAACCCCCCACGATTGGGAGGATTGGATGCCTTTGCCTCCTATAACTTTGGCAAGCTGTACAGCTGGGTTTTGCCCCGTAACTACGACACCAAATACTGGATGAAGCGTGAAAACTATATCAGCAGCCTGGGAGGCGCGCCCAATCCTGCCGATCCGGAAGAAACCAACAGAGCCCCGGAATCCCGGTTCTGGTTCTCCCTTTTCGAAAACAATTATCTGCAGAACGAAGAATCGTTAAGAGGAAGATTAGCCCTGACCGCTACCGTAACCGATTGGGCGAAAGTTGTGGTGGAAGGCAACTTTTACAACAATTATGTAAAGCAGGAAACCAAAGAACTGGGACAGGGCCGAGACTTTACCGGAGGTTTGTATGGCCTGGGTCATTCTACCCGTAAAAGTAACTTTATGAAAGCCATTTTTATGGTGAACAAAGCCTTTAACGAAACCTGGGAAGTCAATGGATATGTGGGAGCGGAAACGCAGCAATTCAGCCGTACGTACAACTATAGTGAAACCAGAGGTGGCCTGCTGTATCCAGGTAATTTCTTCCTTTCCAATTCCGTGAACCCACAGTTTGCAGAGGGCGGGATCAGCGAACGGAAAACCATTAATTCCCTGTATTCCAGCATAGATGTTTCTTTCAAAGACCAGCTGTTTTTACTGGCCACCTGGCGGGGCGACTGGTCATCGGCACTAACTTATGCGGATGGTTCCGGCAACAACTTCTTCAACTATCCGGCAGTAAGTTTGTCGTGGATATTTACAGAAACTCTTGATGTGCCTACCTGGGTTACCTATGCCAAGTTAAGAGGCAACGTAGCCGCTTTGGGAAGAGATACCAATCCGTTTGTGCTGAATCCGGGCTTTAAATTCGATAGCTTTACCACCACCCGGGGTAGAGACCTTCCGCTATCAACCTTTAGCAGCCGTCAGGTGCTGGAAGGAAACATCAAACCGGAAAGAAAATTAGCCACGGAAGTAGGTTTGGAAGCCCGCCTGTTTGACAACCGCATCGGATTTGATCTGAGTCTGTACCAGGACAACACCAAAAACCAGATCATAGACATCTCCTCCCCAGTTGAATCAGGGGTGGAAAGTATTCTGATCAATGCCGGAAATATTCAGAACAAAGGGATTGAATTGTCCATTGACGGTACGCCCATAAACGGCACCAATTTTCAGTGGAACACCATGCTGACCTTCAGCAGAAACCGCAACCTTATTGTAGACCTGTACGAAGGCAGGGAAGAATTTAATCTGGGAGCCAATATTGGTGAGATCAGCACCTGGGCCGTGGTCGGCAAATCGTATGGCACATTGCGTTCTGCCATCCATGCCAAAATTTTCCAGGCCACCGATGGAGATGGCAATCCGGTAGCCAATCCGAATAACGGTTTGCCCGAACTAAGCTGGCGTGCCGATGCCCGTGCCGCTTTTCCGGCCCGTAGCAACGAACTTCGGGATGTAGGCGATATCAACGCCGATTTCCGTGCCGGCTGGAATAACACCTTTAACTACAAGAACTTCTCATTGGGCTTCCTGCTGGATGCTAAAATAGGGGGCGACTTTGTAATGTTATCTTACCGGTATGGTACGCATACGGGCGTGTTGCCCCATACCCTGAAGGGGCGCGATGCGGAATATGGCGGTATTACCTGGACCAGTGCCTACGATGGACAATCTTATGACGATGGTGTAATTCCCGAGGGCGTATTCGCACAGGGGCAAACCGTTACCCAACCCGACGGCTCTCAGGCTGAAGTAGGCGGCATGACCTATCAGGAAGCGTATGACGCCGGTTTGGTGGAACCTACCCATGCGCCGCAGTTCTATTATCGATATGGCTCCTCCTCTACCGGTGTATCCGACTACTGGATCTTTAAGAGCAGCTGGGTATCGATGCGGGAACTGTCGCTGAGCTATCGCCTACCGCAGGCAGCTTTGGATAAGCTGAAACTCAAAGGACTGAGCATTAGTCTGGTGGGCAGAGATTTATTCTATCTGTACAATTCACTGCCATTTAATTTTAACCCGGCTTCTAACAACTCCAACAACACGGCATTTTCCGGAGAGGAGGGTTTTCTGCCGATGACCCGTACCATGGGTGCTACTTTACGATTCCAGTTATAATCCGCTAAATATAATCCGATATGAGATATATTAAACATCTATATAAAGCACTTTTGGCATCGCTGATTCTGATAGTCGGCTGTACCAAAGATTTTGATGAAATCAATACCAATCCCAGCATCGTTACCGACCCCAATGTAGGGTACCTGTTTACCTATGCCGAAGATAAGCTGGTTACCTACCAGGGTACCGAATGGGTATGGGAATATATGGAACACCTGTTGCGCTATTCTCAGCACATTACGGCAGACCCTTATGAACTTTCCGGGAATGTAAATTCCAGATATCCGGCGTTTTATCGGGAGATATTACCCAATCTGGTGGAAATACGAGAGGAAATAGACAAAAAAGAAGATGCTGCCCGCTACCAGAATATGAAGATGGTGACCTATGTGCTGCAAATTCTTCAGGCTATTAAAGTAAGCGATATGAATGGCGCGATTCCTTACCAGGAGGCAGGATTAGGCCGCTACGAAGGGGTTTTTAATCCGGTGTATAACAGTCAGGCCGAGTTATTTACCATCTGGCTGAACCAGTTGGACGAAGCCATTACAACCATTACCGCTAACGGATCAACCGACCAGGAAAATTTTGGTGAAGCCGATCTGTTTTTTCAGGGTGACTATACCAATTGGGTTAAACTGGCCAATACTTTGAAATTAAGAATCGCTGCCAGAATACAAAATCAGGATGCCAGTCAGGCCGCGCAAATCTTTCAGCAGGTAATGCAGGATGCGGTCGGGCCCATTGACAGCGACGTGGTGCAGATGGTATATAGCAATGACAACTACTCGCCGTTTGGCACCGGTGGGGAAATCGATTATCGAAGTCGCCGTTTTGCTACCAGCACCATCGTAGACTTTATGAAAAGGGCTAACGATCCCCGGCTGCCAATTTATTTTCAGGCCAATGACCTGACCGGAAACTTCCGGGATTCCCTGGATTTTTATGGCGTTACATTGCCCGACTTTATCGACCCTGCTGATCCTTTGATTGAGTTTCAGGGTGGACCAGTGGACTGGAGTCTGACACCGGAAGTATCGACCTACTTCAATAATCCGATCGCTGTAGGTACCAACCGGTATTTTCTGATCTCACCCATCAACCGTAGGTTCTTTTCGCCTAAGGTCGACAATGGTAATGGTATTTTCACCAACGTGATCGTATCATATGCGGAAACCTGTTTTTACATCGCTGAATTTATACAAAAGGGGTATGGCACCGGTTCGGCAGTAGAATGGTACAACCGGGGCATCGCGTCTTCTATCCGTACCATGAATATGATTGCTCATGATGCCCAGTCTACCATAGCTTTTACTGATAACGGGGATTCCAGGATAGAAGCTTATCAGAATCATCCGGAGGTAATATTGAACGGAGTGAACGATCTGGAACGGATTTACATTCAGCAGTACCTGCAATTTTACCGGCAGCCCAACGAAGCCTTTGTGTTTACCCGACGCACCGGTTATCCCACCTTCGATTCTAATTACTATCCGCGACAAGCCTATTCTCAGGTAATTCCCCGCAGGTTCTGGCTGGACGATCCGGGAGAGGTAAACCGGCAAAACTGGGAGAATGCCATGCAGGAGCAGGGTTTTACGCCCCGTTCACAGGATGTGGTAGACCTGAACGAAGAACGAATCTGGTACGACAAAGCCGCGCCTGATTTCGGCGAGGGTAATTAATTCGCGAAGTCGGCCTGAATTACAGTAACGTTTTGGGTGAAGAAAGGATTGTTTTATTCATGATTGAATAGAGCAGTCCTTTTTTTATGCCGGGCCTTTTAAGCAGGTGAGCAAAAGTAATAAAGTACTCCTTGCCGCATTTATTGCGGCATCTCCCTATGGGTTTGCAGGGATACTGTTAGGAAGACCGCACGAAATGCATGAGACCTAGCGCGGCTACCGCCGGAATAACTCCGGTCGGCGCCCCGACGGTCGGCGCCCCGACGGGGAGAATGCCCTAAAACTATCCAGAAGGGCGCTTTATAATATGTTTAATGATAAGGAAGGTTTATTGACCGCTTGTCTGGATTTAAATTACCTGGAGGAAATTGAAGAGGGAAAAAAGGTATTTGAAACGGCAGAAGACGTCCTCGATTGCTTTTTAAAAGCCGGACGGCAGGTCATGGAAAGGGAATTTACCCTAAATCCTAACTTTTATTACGATATTCTGCATTACTATCCTGAACTCAGGGATAAAGCGATCAGAAACAATGAAAATTTTAACCGCAAAGGAACGGCGGAACTCATCGCCGAGGGCATACGCACCGGCTTGTTCGATACACATCTGGACCCAAAACTGGTAGCTGAAGTAATCATCCTGCTGTACGAAGGGTTATTGAAAGAAAATATAGATGAAAAGCTGGGATATACCAAAACTGACCTGATCAACAAAGCCCTTTTCCCTTATCTGAAAGGTATTTGTACGCCATTGGGACTTGAAAAACTGATTGACCATACCCAACGCTATCAGCAGGAAAAAACAATTATTTAGCTTTCAATAGATAATACGCGGAATACAAGATATTTACACTTACTCTAACCCCTATGAAAAAGAAAATACTCATACCCGGCCTGGTGATTGTGGCTGGTTTGCTGCTGTACTTTACCGTATTCTCAAGCAGTAAAAATGAAAGTAAAGTGCTGGTTTTTTCCAAAACAGCCGGCTTCCGGCACGAGTCGATTGAACCCGGTATTGAGGCTATCAAAAAGCTGGGCAGCCAGCATCATTTTAAAGTAGAAGCCACCGAAGATGCCAGTGTGTTCAACGAAAATTATCTGAAAGATTTTCAGGTTATTATTTTCCTCAATACCACCGGCGACATTCTGGATCCTGTGCGGCAAAGTCAGGTAGAGCGCTTTATTCAGGCAGGCGGCGGTTTTGTAGGCATTCATGCCGCCGCCGATACCGAATATGCCTGGCCCTGGTACGGTAAACTGGTAGGCGCTTATTTCGACGGCCATCCGAACAATCCGAATGTGCGGGAAGCTACTTTGCACATCACCAACCCAAACCACCTGGCCACCGATTCCCTGCCCGAAACCTGGACCAGGGCCGATGAATGGTACAACTACAAAGCCATCAATCCTGAAAATAATACACTCATTAATCTGGATGAATCTTCTTACGGAGGCGGCACCAATGGCGACAACCATCCGATGGCCTGGTACAAAGAATATGATGGCGGCCGGGCTTTCTATACCGGCCTGGGCCATACCAACGAATCTTATAACGACCCCTTGTACCTGAATCATCTTTTAGGCGGCATCCGGTATGCCATGGGTACCGGAAACCCGGTAGATTACAGCAAGGCGTACGCGGAAGTAGTGCCTGAGGAAAACCGCTTTACCAAAGTGGTGTTTACGCAAAACCTGAACGAGCCGATGGAACTGGATTTCCTGGCAGCGAAAAAATCATTTTTATAGAACGAAAAGGAGTGGTTCATCTTTATGATATTGAAAAAAGCGAAGACAAAACTATTGCGCAAATGGAAGTGTTTTCGGGACTGGAAGATGGGTTACTGGGTGTAGCGGTAGACCCCAACTACGCCGCCAATCACTGGGTGTACTTCTTCTATTCTCCTAAAGGGGATAAAGCCGAACAGTATATATCCCGCTTTACCCTGGAAAACGACAGCCTGGATATGGCGTCTGAAAAGGTACTACTCGTCGTACCTACCCAGCGTCAGGAATGTTGCCATTCGGCAGGTTCTCTGGAGTTTGGTCCAGGTGGTAATTTGTTTATTTCATTGGGCGATAACACCAATCCGCACGAGTCGGACGGTTTTGGTCCTATTGATGAGCGGGAAGGAAGAAGCCCCTGGGACGCGCAAAAATCCGCTGGCAACACCAACGACCTTAGGGGAAAAATTCTCAGGATAAAGCCGGAAGACGATGGCTCTTACAGCATACCGGAAGGCAATCTGTTTGCCGATGCCGCACAGGGCCGGCCGGAAATTTATGTGATGGGCAATCGCAATCCTTACCGCATCTCCATTGATTCCCGTACCGGGTACCTGTATTGGGGTGAGGTAGGGCCTGATGCCCGAAAAGACTCCCTGGCTCGCGGTCCGAAAGGATATGATGAAGTGAATCAGGCCAAAACCGCGGGCAATTACGGCTGGCCCTATTTTGTAGGAAACAACAAAGCCTACTATAAGTATGATTTTGCCGCTGAAAAAGCTGGCGATGCGTTCGATCCGAAAAAGCCTGTCAACAATTCACCGAATAATACCGGTGCCAAAGAGTTACCCCCGGCGCGGGAAGCCATGGTGTATTATCCTTATGACCAGTCTGAAGAATTTCCTTATCTGGGTACAGGTTCGCGCGATTAATCGGTGTTACCGGCAAATGCGTTTTGCATGGTACCGCCTACCTGGTCCATCGTCAGATGAAACAAGGCCATTTTTTGCCGATCCACACTGATAGCGATTTCCGGATTTTCACCTTCAACAGAGATGTCTTCCTCACGGGTACCGGCTACCTCAGATACGGTTGCTTTGACCCGCTCGGCCACTACCAGTAGGGTATCTATGTTGTTACCAGTAAGAATAACCTGTATGGGTGCGGGCGGTACCACCTCCCACCATACTTACCGCGGCGGTAGTAAATTTAGCGCCGGGTACCTGGGTAGCCAGTTCATCTTTGATTTTTTGCGCATATGTAACAGAGCTCACGCTACGCATTTCAGGGCTGATCATTTTGGCATTGAACTGCGCCATATAGGCCGCTGTACCCATAGTACTACTGGCTTGTCCAATGGTGGTAAAAGCTGACTCTTGTTGTTTAGAAAAACTAATGTCTTCCAGTTGGGTCTGCGAATTAGCCTGATTCACTTTTAACTGATTAAGATCAGTTCTTTTGATCAAACCATTATCTAACTGCGCCTGAGAGATGACTACCAGCTGATCTATGCGGGCATAGTTGGCTTCGGCGATATCTCGCTGTAAATCTGTTACCTGTATCTGTAAATATAATTTAGCGATATTTTCTACCAGATCCTGTGTGGTTTTCAGGGTATTGAGCTGATAATGATCTTTTAGCGCGGTGGTACTTTTGATAGCGGTAAACAGTTGTTTATTAAAAAGGGGCTGCGATACTTCCAGGCCGGCGGTAACCCCATAGCGAACGCCAAACGATTTGCTCATCAACGCGGGAGCTTTCCAAACCCGGATTATGCGCTACGCCATAACGGATAGCCTCTTCCAGCGAAAACGTATGGACGTTCTTCTGAGATTGCGCCTGGGCCACTACCGGCAGCAGAAAAAGTAGCAGCAAGTAGCCAAGCCAGGGCAAAGAAGCTGCTTTTAATTGATTTGATATAGGATTCATATTAGTTTGATTTATTGAATTTTCGTTGCGACAAGTTTTAATAAGAATTGTATTTTTAGTTAATTTCATTTAATTCGTAAATATATATTTAGTTCGGTAATAACAGAACTAAAGAGGTAAAAAAATTTGGTTTATTTATTTTCCTATTTTTTCTCCCAATTACTAATAATTTCACTAACTCCTACTTCCAGTTCAGTATAAAAATCAGCCATTTCCAATAACTCATTATTAAAATCTTTGTATTTATCAGAACGCATGTCTACGGTTTCTTTCATTATTTGCCGTAAACCTAAAATGTCCTCTAATCGTTTTTTGATCACGCCTATCCAGGTCGAAATACTAATTTGAAAATATCGCTTCCGATCACCGGGGAAAGTAATATAGTCGACCATCCCTTCCGATTGTAACAATCTCAAAGAATTGCTTACCGTACTTTTGCTGGCTACCACAGCTTCCACAATTTCCTCAAAGGTGCGGTAGGGAGGTTCAGACACCATGAGTAAACCAATGATTCTGGATGCTACAGGCGAAAACCCTGATTTTTCAAAAAAGATCCCAATCTTCTCTATCTGCTTTTTCTTTTCCGGGGCAATATTTACATGTTCTCCAAACATAATTGTTTCTTTTTAGTTTTTTAATTGGGTTAACGTAACAAATATACAGAAAATTTTAGTTGGTTCTGAATTAACCGAACTAATTTTTCTTAAAGCCGTAATACCTAACAGATAAATACATAATTTTTTAACACATTTCACAAAATAAATACTATGAAAACAATTCACTTTTTTACTAAAAATTACAAAACCGCATTCGTAGCCATGCTATGCGTTTTCACTTTTTTGGGGTGTAACAAAAAAATGACCCAATCAGATGTGCAGGACAAAGTAGATGATGCCCGGGAAGCTACCCAGGAAGCCAAAGAAGAAACACAAGCGGCCATAGAAGCCCGGCAGGAGTTTACGGCTGAGTACAAGGAAACCAAAATAAATGAGCTGGAAGCCAGAAGCGAAGAAATTGATGACCGCATCAAAGATCTGGAAAAAACTGCTAAAAAATCTTCTAACAAAGCCGCTTCTTCCGATATTAAATCGGCTATCAGAGAGTTCCAGGACGAAAAGGAGGACATCAATGAGAAAATCAACGATGTAAAAGCAATAGAAAGTCAGGATTGGAGCAGTTCTTATGATGAACTGAATGAAGCAATTGGCAGAATTGAAGGCGAAATAGACAGACTTGCTCAAAGTTTGGAAGACAACAATTAAACGCGTTGCGTTAGCATTTATTAGTAAAACCAAAAAGGCCTGCATTTCAGGCCTTTTAACATTTCCTGCTTAGATTATTTTTTTATCGTACCATAACAAGTATTATTTTTTATTTTTATCATCAAGTACTACGTTTATGGAAGCATTTCTCTCCCCAGATTATTTACAACCTGAAAATTTTCTCAGACTTACATTTATCCTTTTTTTAGTGATATTCGCCAGGTACTTGTTAATTTCTTACCTTTATCATTATCTTTTTTTTACCCTGTTTAGGAAACAAATGCGCCAATGCGTTATCAATACCCCGCCGAGTCAGAAAAAGCAGTCGCAAAAAGAAATATACTGGTCGGCTATAACCTCTTTGATTTTCGCGGTATCGGGTACAGGTATGGTAATGTTATGGCAAAATGAATACACCCAAATTTATACTGATTTTTCTGAATATCCGGTTTGGTACGCTTTGGTAAGTGTGTGCGCTGCCTTGTTTATTCATGAAACCTATTATTACTGGATGCACCGGTGGATGCATCGCCCGAAGGTATTTCGGAAAATTCATAAAGTGCATCATGAAAGTATCAAAACATCTTCACTTACCTCCTTTTCATTTCATCCGCTCGAGTCGGTATTGCAGGCTATTGTAATACCGGTTATGGTGCTGTTTCTTCCTTTGCACATTTATGTTATTCTTTTTTTACTGATCATCATGACTTTTTCAGGAACTATTAATCATGCGGGTGTAGAAATTTATCCGGAAAGATTTCAATGGCATTGGTTAGGCAAATGGATCATTGGTGCAACGCATCACGATCTGCACCACAAACAGTTTCGCTACAACTTTGGCTTGTATTTTACCTGCTGGGACAAATGGATGCATACCGAAAGTCCTGATTTTAAGTAATTGGACAACACTTTTCACCACAGCGCCTTAAGTTTCCAGGAAATTTGATGGCATCTTACTTTCTTTTTTTATCCAAATACTTTACCGCATCCTGCAACTTGATGATATTAGAAGTAATCCCAAACGAAAGGTTGTGCAAAGTATCGGTAAACCTGATGTTGTAATATCGTATGAAAAAAGCGAATTTATCCAGCCATGCAGGATAGTACTGATATTTGATATCCAGAATCAGCCGTTTGCTAACTTCAAACCTGGCAGCCTGGTACAAATCGCCAAAGATCCATCCAACCCGGGCTTCCGCGCTGGATCTTTGTGCCCATCAATACATCACCTGCTACTTAATTGGAGGATTGTTCAGCCCTTTTTGTTTTTTTATTAATAATTGTTCCACCGCATACAGGCCAACAGTTTCTTGCTTCCCACGTAAAACCATAGTCCCAATTTTTTCTGTGATAAATTCCGGAACTACTCCATATTTTTTCTGGTAATAGGCTGCTCTTTTTTGAAGCGTCTCCTCAAATTTAAAAAATGCCCGTAAGCAATTATGGTTTTCCAGTCCTTCATTCTGCTCCCAGGTAAGCACTGCCTCATCGCCTACATACTGATAGATTTTGGCGTTAAATTTTGTTACAATAGCCAGATCGCTAAAGCAGTTCTGCACCAGCTTACTGTACTGAATGTGGCCTAGTTGCTCGGCAATGGTAGTAGAAGATTTCATATCCAGGAACATAAAAATTACGATTTCCTCGTGAGGATGGTAAAATTTACCATTCATGAATTTCAGCAGGTTGCCGGGACCTAACAAAAGGTTAATTTGCCTGAGCATACTGAGGATAAAATTTACCAGGATGGTATAGAAGAAAAAAAGTATGAAAGAAGGAGTCTGCACAAATTGACCAAATGATGCATTCTCCAGATTCAAATTATACACATACACCAGATATAACATCACAGAAAGTAATGAAATAATCAGTAATTTTCAGATGGGCAATCTTCTTTCATAAAATGGTTCAAAATAAATCTGGATATAGCCAAAGAGAATCCCGGCCAGGATTCCGAACCCCAGAATCATCCCTAACACCTGAGTGAGGGTAGGTTGAGTCGGGTTATAGTCGGGTATTCCGTAATTTCTTAGTACAAATAGAAATAAGAGTGCCAGTATCCAGCCAATGATGTAATCAATTACAACAGAGAACTTGTATTTCCTAAACATACAGACAAATAATGGTAATGTTGTATTTTGCCAATAAAGATAGGAAGAACCTGCTAAACAAAGGTCAATGGTCATCATTATAAAGTATATCCATAATACAGAATGGTCAAAGTTCATGGTTTATAAATTATCTAATTGAATATAGGACAATACCGGTCCATCGTTAAAACATGACACGTATTTTTTGCGATTTATTTACTATGTTTGAACATGGAACTAAAGATTGATCATAACAGTTCGGTACCTCTTCACGCGCAGGCGGAAGAGTTGTTAAGACGTCTTATAAAATTACCAAAATTTAAGAATGGCGCCTTGCTGCCCAAAGAGGTCGATTTATCAAATAGATTAGGCATATCCAGGAATACATTGCGGCACGCTACCAATAAACTGGTAAACGAAGGGTTACTGGTCCGTAAAAAAGGGGTGGGAACCACAGTGGCGAATGGGAATGTGGTAACGCATCTTGAAAACTGGCATAGCTTTACCCAGGAAATGAACGAACAAGGCATCGCCTTTAAGAATTTTGATATTCAGGTGAGTAAGGTACAGGCCGATGAGAAAATCACGCGTTTCTTTCGTATCGCGAAACAAAAAGAAGTAATCAAACTGGTAAGGCTTAGGGGAACCCAGGAAGGGCCCTTTGTATATTTTGAGAGTTATTTTCATCCCAGGATTGGTTTAAATGGTACCGAGGATTTTACCAAACCTCTGTATGAATTGCTGGAGAAGGAGTATTCTACCATACCGGTGAGATCAAGTGAAATTCTACGCGCGCAACTGGCCACTACCCAAATCGCGAAATGGTTAAGAATTGAGCCAAAATCCGCCATACTCGTCAGAGAACGATTTGTGTATGATCCCGGAGACAGACCTATCGAATACAATATAGGCTATTACCGGGCAGACAAATTCGCGTATTCTATCGATATTAGTCGCTAATATCCCACTTGTACTACTTTTTCTAATCAGGTTTTTAAGTTATTGTTTGGATGGTGTGAAAAAAATATTTAGGTTTATGTTCATATGTATGAACATACTGATTTTTACCACAACATTGCATCATGAAAAATCTGTGCCTGTTATCTACCCTCGTGCTGTACTTCTTTTTTTTATCCTGTAACGCTCAGAATCAAATAGTATGGGAAATAGGGAAAAAGGATAATAGTGCTTCAGGAATGGCATTGGCTCCCAAAGATTATACCCTGTTTTTAGCAAATGATTTTGGGTGGGAAGACAGGTATTATCTCATTGGTCATTCCAGGCCCGAAACCGACTGGCCCTATGTGTTGCCGGGAGCCATGGATAGTTGGGGTGGCACAGCCGGTTTGTCGGGAATTCGACCGCATGTTTTAAATATTTTATTTGGAATTGAGAGCATGCCGCCTGCCGGAGCATGGAAATTAGTGATAGATGTTTTAGACTGTAGTGTCAATGCTCCGCCCTTGCTTAAAGTTACAGTAAACGGCAAGCCGTGGAAATTTCAACTTTCCAAAGGAAACAATGATAAGGTTTTGCAAGGAGAACCCAGCCAGGCGAAGTCGCGAAGCATCGTGGTTCCCATCCAAACAGGTTTATTGAAAAAAGGAGGCAATGAAATTCAGCTTACCTCCATTGATGGGAGCTGGCTGGTATTTGACCAGGTCAGATTAGAAGGCCCTGGCCGTGTGGAACTTTTAAAACCTGATCAGGTTTTTATTCGCGACGTAGCCCCCGCGAATTATGAAATAAGCGAAAACGGAAAGCGATTTCAACCTTTATTAGTAGATGCGCAGCACCTGAAAGGTACACCGGGCATCAGTGTACAGGTAGATGGACAGGAAATTTTTTCAGAAACTTTAGATTCGGGCAGATATACTTTTGAGGTTCCTGTGCCGGCGGTACCATCCTCCATAAAAAGCAACTATGAGATTTTAGTCGATGGAAAGCCCGTAGAAAGCGGAATCGTACAACGCGATACCCAGGAATTAAATTCGGTCGCGGATTATGTGGATACCAAAATGGGAACCGGGCATTCCCGATGGATGATCGCTCCCGGGCCCTGGATGCCTTTTGGTATGGTAAAGTTAAGTCCTGATAACCAAAACGAAGGCTGGCAGGCTGGTTATCAACCTACTTTTGAAAGCATTGGCACTTTTAGCCATATCCATGAATGGACCATGGGTGGGCTGGGCATGTTGCCGGTGCACGGGCCGCTTATGACTGAGGTAGGCGATCAGCGGGAACCCGATAAAGGGTATCGTTCACAAATTGACAAAACTACGGAAGAAGCTCCCCTGGGATATTATTCGGTATCGCTAAGCGATTACAATATCAAAGCGGAATTGACCGCTACCACCCGATGTGGTTTTCAACGATACACCTACCCCAAAGGAATAACAACAGGCCGGGTCATGATCGATTTGCAAATACCCGCTGAATATAAATATAACATCAAAGAGGCAACGCTACGCAAAGTCAGCGATTATCGGATTGAAGGCTTTAGCCATCAGTTCTCGCCCGATACATGGTCGGGGGGTGTAAATCAGGAATATACCATTTATTTCGTGATCGAGTTCGACCAACCCATTGCAAGGATGGGGGTTTGGTTGAATGGAGAAGCGATGGAGAAGGAATCGTTAACCGCCAATGACGCGGACGATGCCGGGGCATTTGTCGAATTTAATTTGCAGGACAATCCGGTGGTACAAACCCGCACGGGCATTTCGTATGTAAGTATTGAAAACGCTGGTTTGAACCTGACAAAGGAAATCTCAGAACCCTTTTCGTGGAAGTTCGATGCGGTTCGGAATAATCAAAAAAAGGTATGGAATGAATTGTTAGCACGTGTATCCATCACCAGCAACGACAGGCGTGAAAAAGCGCGCTTTTATACCAATATGTACCGAGCATTGTGTAGCAGAAATACATTTAGTGATGTAGACGGAAGCTGGATAGATGCCACAGAGCAACTTCGAAAATTTACCGACCCTGGTGCGGTGGCACTGGGCTGCGATGCTTTCTGGAACACTTTCTGGAACCTGAATCAGTTTTGGAACCTGGTTACTCCGGAATGGTCATCCAAATGGGTTAAATCTCAGTTGGCCATGTACGATGCCAACGGATGGCTAGCCAAAGGACCCGCCGGAATGGAATATGTACCGGTAATGGTCGCTGAGCATGAAATACCGCTTATTGTGGGGGCTTACCAAATGGGCATCAGGGATTTTGACGCTGAGAAAGCTTTTGCGGCTACTTACAAAATGCAAACTACTGAGGCGCAGTCAGTAGGAGATGGGCTTGCCGGGAACAGAGATTTAGCACCTTATTTAAAATACCATTATGTACCCTACGATAAGGGGCGCTTTTCAAATTCGCTTGAATATGCTTTTGATGATTTCGCGGTCGCGCAATTTGCTAAGGCACTTGGGAAAAACGATGCGTACAATGAGTTTAAAGAACGGGCTACCTGGTGGAAAAACACAATTGATGTTGAATCGGGATTTGCCCGAATGAGAAAATCTGATGGTACCTGGCTGCCGGATTTCGATCCCTTTAAATCTGGTGCGAACGAGCATTATGTAGAAGGAAATGCCTGGCAATTAACCTTTTTTGTGCCGCAGGATGTACCAGGTCTGGCCAAGTCCATCGGTGTCGAACGGTTTATCCAGCGCCTGGAATGGGGATTTGGCGAAAGTTACAAATGGCGGTTCAACGCGCCCAATGAACTATACTGGGATTATCCCATTATGCAGGGAAATCAGCAATCCATGCACTTTGCTTATTTGTTTAATTGGGTGGGTCGCCCATGGCTTACCCAAAAATGGAGCCGTGCGATTATGGATCGTTATTACGGCTATGGCGTTTCCAATGCCTATCTGGGCGATGAGGACCAGGGGCAGATGAGTGCGTGGTTTGTCATGTCGGCGTTAGGACTTTTTCAAACAGATGGTGGGACGAGGACCGATCCGATTTATGAAATTGGGAGCCCTATTTTCGAAAAAGTTGTAATTGATCTGGGACAAACTTATAATCGGGGGCAATTTTTTACCATTGAAGCAAAGAACGCGTCCCGTAAAAACAAGTATGTGCAACAAGCTACATTAAATGGTAAGGAGTTGAAAAACTTTTGGTTTCCTGCCAGTGAGCTGTTAAAAGGTGGAAGTCTGGAGCTGATGATGGGGCCAGCGCCCAACCTACATTGGGGCACGAATAAGATGCCACTGGATGCCAGCTAATTTTATATGAATCATACCTTGACATACCACCCTAATAAAGTGAAATAATGAGGAGACTAGTATTACATGCGATTTTGTGCATTTTCATGTTTTCGTGCAGCCATGAAATTACCACCAATGAGCAACTGCCCCAGGATCTGGTGCGGTTTGTAGATCCAAATATAGGAACCGCGCACAGCAGGTGGTTTTTTTATACGCCTGCGTCTCTTCCCTTTGGGATGGCAAAACTAGGCCCATCTACCAATGGTCATTATGGAAATAAGTCGGGTTGGGAGGCTGTTGGCTATGATGAGCGCCATACCTCCATCGAAGGGTTTGCCAATGTGCATGAATTTCAGCTTGGGGGTATTGTACTGATGCCCACTACCGGAGAATTACAAGTACGACCGGGCGAACTTGAAAATCCTGACGCGGGATATCGTTCCCGCTTTAAAAAGGAATCAGAAATTGCCAGGCCGGGATATTATAAAGTTTTGCTGGAAGACTATGGCATTACTGCTGAATTAACGGCAGCCAAAAGAGTGGGCTATCACAAATATACTTTTCCCGCTAATAAAAAAGCCAACATTATTTTCGATATAGGAAACAGGCAGGGGGAAAGCGGCGCCGTACTGGATGCCGAAGTGAAAATAACAGATAACCATACGTTGGAAGGATGGGTAAAAACTTTTCCGGAGTATGTGAAGAAGTATCAGTCAGACGCGGAAATGCCCATATATTTTGTAGCTACCCTAAACAAGGAAATAGCTGATTTTGGCATGTTTCGGAAAGATGCTGTGTTTGCCGGAACAAAAGAGATTCGTGGCGAAGGCGCGGGTTGCTACCTTTCATTTGACACCCCGGAAGCGCTTTCAGTAGAAGTAAAAGTCGCCATCTCTTTTACATCGGTTGAAAATGCCAGATTGAACCTGGCAGCAGAGTCAGCCATGACTTTTGATGCGGCCAGCGCAAACGCCGCGAAGATCTGGCAGCACGAATTGAATAAAATTCAGCTAGAGGGCGGCAGGGAAACCGATAAAATTAAATTTTATACCGGCCTCTACCATGCGCTTTTGGGCAGGGGAATGGCCAATGATGTGAACGGCGCTTATCCTAAAAATGATGGCAGTATCGGGCAATTGCCATTGAATAAAGACGGTACGCCCCAGTTTAATTTTTATAATACGGATGCTATTTGGGGGGCTTTCTGGAACTTAACACAACTCTGGGCACTTGCCTGGCCGGAGTATTACAATGATTATGTACAAACACACCTGCAGGTATATAAAGATGCCGGATGGCTGGGCGATGGTATTGCCAACAGCAGGTATGTGTCGGGTGTGGGAACCAATTTCGTTGGTCTGATCATTGCCGCGGCATACAATTGTGGCATCAGAAATTATGACATCAATCTGGCTTATGAAGCCGCGTTGAAAAATGAACTGGATTGGAAAAACAGGCCACTGGGCGCCGGTAAACTGGATGTGAAGCGCTTTGTGGAACTTGGGTACATTCCACAAGAGGAAAATGGAGCGGAGATTCCTGAAGCCAACGCGTTTTCTGCCTCCCACGTACTGGAGTATGCTTTTAGCGCCTATGCGGTAGCCCAGTTTGCCAAAGCCCTGGACCATACCGACGACTATAATAAGCTGATGAAACTGGCCGGTGGCTGGGAGCGATTATACGATGAATCCACCGGATTTATTCGACCCAAACGTAAAAACGGTCAGTTTATCGACAATTTTGATCCCTTTGAACCCTGGCGTGGTTTTCAGGAAGGCAATGCCTGGCAGTATACTTTTTATGTGCCCCATCAGCCGGAAAAACTGATAGAAAAAATGGGAAGAGAACAGTTTAACAGCAGGCTGGATTCTATGTTTACGCAATCACGACAAAGCGGATTTGGAGGCGGCAAAGAAATAGACGCGTTTGCCGGTGTAAAAACCATCTATAACCATGGAAATCAGCCCAGCTTGCACATTCCCTGGCTATTTAATTTTTCGGGTAAGCCCGAGAGAACACAATATTGGACCCGCGCCATTTGTGACGAATTTTATGGCACCGATGGTATCCATGGCTACGGGTATGGGCAAGACGAAGACCAGGGCCAGTTGGGTGCCTGGTATGTAATGGCTTCGATAGGGCTTTTTGATGTGAAAGGCTTAACGGGTGAAAATCCTTCTTTTCAACTGGGAAGTCCGGCTTTTGATAGCATCATTATCAAATTGAATCAGGATTATTATGCGGGAGATAGTATTGTAATAGATGTAAAAAATAATCAAGCCGGGAATTATGAGGTGGTATCGGCAAAAATGAATGGCAGAGAGATCAATGTAGTTGATATCTTTTTTAAAGAATTAGTGAAAGGCGCTCACCTCGAAATTGTGAAGGCAAACCATTGAAAAATAAAAATATGGATTTAATTACAATAAAAACCAGGTTAAGTTTTCTGTCCATCATTTTACTTTTTTCATGCGCGTCAGTACCATCCGGAGCACTGAAGAAAAAGATCGCACAAAACGAAAGTTTTCAATTTACTAAAAGGCTGGCGCTGGATGTGGTAAAAACGGGCTTCAATGCCGGTGATGGGTATGGGGAGGTATGGATTCGCGATTATAATACTTTTATTGAGCTTTCGGCTGAAGTTTTCGACAAGAAAATTTTAGAAGAAAACCTGCTGGTGTTTTTCAAAATGCAGGGAGAAGATGGTAATATCATCGATGGCTTTATTCCTAAAGAAAAAGCGGTTCAATCTGAAGTGGGGTATGCCTATATTTTTTCTGATCTGGAACCCCGGTATGCCGGTCATAAAAATACCGTGGAAACCGACCAGGAAACCTCGTTAATGCAATCCGTCTACAAGTATGTGCAGATCACGGGCGACCGCTCCTTGCTGGATGAAAAAGTGGGAAATAAAACGGTAGCCGAACGCATGGAAGGAGCGATGGAATTCCTGATGAACCACCGATATAATGAACAGTACGGCTTACTATGGGGCGCCACCACTGCCGACTGGGGTGATGTACAGCCCGAACATGACTGGGGTGTCTATTTTACTGACGAAACCCATTATGCGCTGGATATTTACGACAACGCCATGTTTCTGATTGCCCTGGATAATTTTATGGAACTGGTACCGGCTAAAAAAGCAAAATGGCAACCAGTTTACGATCAGATAAAAGCCAATTGTCGCAAGCATCTTTGGGATGAGGCTAACCAAAAATTTGTTCCACACATTTATCTCAATGGTTCTCCTTTTCCTGAAGACTTAGACGAAAATGAAATTTATTACCATGGCGGTACGGCAGTTGCCATTGAAGCCGGCTTGCTTTCAAAAGAAGAAATCAAAGTTTCTCTTCAGAAAATGGTGGATAATGTGAAAGCTTCGGGGGCCGCTTCCATCGGGCTGACGATGTATCCGCCCTATCCGGCAGGTACCTTTAAAAATAAAAGCATGTACCCGTATGGCTATCAGAATGGTGGCGACTGGACCTGGTTTGGGGGCCGGATGATTCAGCAACTGGTGAAATATGGTTTTATAGAAGAAGCATATGACCAGCTTCAGCCAATGACGGAGCGGGTTATGAAAAACAAAGGTTTTTACGAATGGTACTCGGTAAATAACGAACCCCGCGGATCAGGAACTTTTCGTGGCTCAGCGGGAGTGTTGTATCAGGCCATTGCGATGTTAGAAAACTATGCCGAAAATGAATGAAGTTAAATAGTTTATAATGGCCTTGCTTAGAAAAATGAGGCTGAGTTTACTATTGATTAATCTGACTTTTGAGATAAAGCCTACGCCAGACAAAAGCATTTTTAGAGGGAATTTAAGTAGTTGAGTAATAGTTTTAAGGTATTATCCCCGGATTTATTCCGGCCACCGCGGCGCGGGGTCTCCCGCATTCTGCACAGGAGATGCCGGAATTCGGCAAAGCCTCATCCGGCAAGGAATACTTTATTACTTTTGCTCGCCTGCTTAAATGCTGCTTTGGTTAGTATATAAAAATCAAAACCTGGAGAGAATACTAATATTGAAATATTAACTCCGGAATTACCGATAATTTTAAAATTATTTGATTATGTAAAGTTTATTCAATACTTTGTCAACATGTTAGTACATATGGACATAATTCCTGCTCTTCTGGTTAAAATAGCTGATTCTGGTTTACGAAAAAAAAGATGATTTTAGCAGGCCATTTGAAATAACTTCTCAGAAACCAACGCCATTTTTATCTTAATAAGTACCTGTTGAATTTTGTGCGAGCCTTCCCGGATTACGATTACATGGTGTTTAGGAAATAAAGTGTTGATAAATAGAAAAATCAATACCTGTTATGGAAAAATTAGACAGCTCTTAAACAATAACCAATCCTTTTCCGGAAGATGGTTGCTTCCATGTGCTGTGAAACGAAATGGCAACCTCCAGGTCAATTTAACTTATTTATAAAACCTTAAAAATTATGAAATGCGAATTACTTCTACAAATTCGGTTGATAACCAAATATGCCTTGTATGGCTTGATTTCCCAATGCTTTTTGATTTCTGTGCTATGGGCTGCTGACATCAGTGTGCCCCTGAAGTACGGTGCGGATTTAAAAGAAAATAACAGTTACGTTTTACCCGATGTAGCCGAAATCAGTATTTCCGGAAAAGTAACGGATGAAAGTGGCGTTGGCCTTCCGGGGGTTAGTGTACTGGAACAGGGTACCAACAGAGGTACGGTTACTGACATTGATGGAAATTACGCCCTTAGGGTTGACAACGAGAACAGCATACTGATTTTTACTTTTGTGGGCTATCTGAAAAAAGAAGTGGCGGTAGGTTCCTCAACTACCATTGATGTGGCCATGGAACTGGATGCCAAGCAACTGGATGAAATTGTAGTGGTAGGGTATGGTACCCAGAAAAAATCTGAAGTTACCAATGCCGTAGTGCAAACTTCGGGCGCGGAAATCAAGAAGTCACCTGCCATATCATTATCCAACTCACTAGCGGGTCGAATGGCAGGTGTGTATGTAAACCAAAGGAGTTCGGCGCCGGGTTTTGATGACGCGCAAATACTTGTAAGAGGTTTTAATACGTACCGCAATAGTTCCGCACTCATCGTTATTGATGGGGTAGCCAATGCGGACCCCGATGGCCTTAATCGGTTGGACCCAAACGATATTGAATCAATTTCAGTGTTAAAAGACGCCTCAGCCGCTATTTATGGCGCGCAGTCGGCCGGTGGGGTTATACTGGTAACTACCAAACGTGGGGCAATTGGCAAACCGACCTTTACCTATACAGGTTCCCAATCGTACCAATCGCCAACTACAAAAGTAAGAACCGCCAATGCGCTGGAGTTTATAGATGTGCTCAACAATAGCCGCGCGTTAGACGGCACGGACCCCGACTTTCCCGATGAACTGGTGGCCAAGTATAGAAACGGTGAACTGAGATCAGAGGATTGGTGGGACGCGTTAATAGGCGGCCCGGTTCCGCAAGGCAGGCATTCCATCACCATGAATGGGGGTACAGAGAAAATAAAGTACTTTACTTCAATAGGAACTGCATCTCAGGGGGGTATTCTGGTTGGGGACGACAAAACAAAGCTCAGGCAGTATAATGTTCGAGCTAATTTAGATGTTTCGGTTACGGAAAACTTAAATGTGGGCCTTGACCTGTCGCTGCGGCAAAAGTATACCCAAACGCCACAAACATCACCTGGGGGTGACCTCCACTTTCTGGCAGTAACCAGTCCGCTTCGGGAAGCTTTTTTAGATGGCGATACCCGTTATCCTACCGAGGGGTGGTCGCACTTAAACCCGGCTGCCCGGGTGCATAGTCCGGGGTATAGAAAATACACTGCCAATGTTGCCAACGGCACTTTTCGATACAAATATGACATACCGTTTGTCGAAGGCTTGTCATTAGATGGTTTTGCTTCCATCGTAAAAACAATCAATTATGATAAATCTTTTAACTATGTGTGGCCTTATTTTGAAAAAAATGTGGATGGAGAAATCGTAAAAAAAACCTCCAGGAGCGTAGAGGATATTGGGTTAAGGGAAGATTTTTTGCAAAGCCAGCGAATTACCTTAAACACCAAGCTTAATTATACCACGACCCTGCAGGAAAATCATAATATCAGCGCCTTTATTGCTTACGAGCAAATGGAATACGATGATAACTATTTCTGGACACAGCGATTGGGTTTTGACTCGCCACAGATTGATCAGCTTTCCGCGGGGAGCACCAATCGCAGTAACTGGAACAATAACGGTGGCGCCAGTGAATCATCGCGGCAGAATTTCTTTGGCCGTGTAACGTATGATTTTAAAGCTAAATACCTTTTCGGATTTAATTTCAGGTACGATGGCTCACCCATATTTCCAAAAGAAACCCGATGGGGATTTTTCCCGGGCGTTTCCGCCGGATGGGTGCTTTCGGAAGAAGCTTTTATACCGGATTTGTTTAGTAATTTAAAATTAAGGGCATCATGGGGACAAACCGGTAACGACCGGGTTGATCCTTTCCAGTACATTGGCATCTTTTCGTATAGTACCGGTACCGTAATTAATGGAAACGATGTGCGCGGTATAGCTGCCTCCACTACACCCAATCCGAATATTACCTGGGAAGTATCGGAGAATACCGACATCGGATTGGAATTTGGTTTTCTGGAAGGCAGATTGAATTTTGAGGTGGATGTTTTCAAAATAAAAACCTCTAATATCCTGGGACAACGACAAGCTTCTATTCCCGGATATACCGGTTTGATTCTGCCCGACGAAAACATTGGTGAAATGGAAAATAAAGGCGTTGAGTTCCAGGCTGCTTACCGGCAAAATTTCGGAGAGGTGGTCTTCAGAACCCAGGGAAACATATCCTATAATAAAAACAAGATCATTTATTTTGATGAAGTACCTCAGGCAGAACCTTATCAGAAACTCGAAGGAATGCCTTTCGGTTCCTCACTGGTGTATAAGGCCATTGGTATTTACAGAACACAGGACGACCTGGACAACAATGTGAACTACAACAACGCGAGTTTGGGCGGGTTAATTTTTGCAGACCTTAATGGAGACGGAACTATTGACGGTAATGACAGATATAGATTTGATAGCAATGCTTTCCCTAAAATGCAATTCGGATTAAACTTAGGGGCCGACTATAAGGGTTTTGACCTTACTATGTTATTCCAGGGTCAGGGGGGAGCCAAATGGCGGTTAGATAATAATTTTGATTCCGGCGCGGGCGGCAACGGACTGGCCTACGTGGCCAACAACAGTTATTCACTGGAAAGTATCAATACTGAACTGCCCAGAATTAGACCCACAGGCATAGCCTCGGAGAACAATGATTTCTGGTATCATGAGGTGTCATGGATGCGCTTAAAGTCTTTGGAGCTTGGATACAGTCTTCCGCAAGAGGTGCTTTCCCGGGTTAAGGTTAGTGGATTGAGGGTGTATGTGTCCGGCCAGAATTTATTCCTGCTTTACAATAACCTGAAAGAATTTGGGGCGGGTGACCCGGAATTTACCAACAGTGGAAAAGGCGCGCAATATCCGAATATGCGAACGTTGGGTTTTGGACTTAATCTTACTTTCTAAATTGAAAATGATGATAAAAATAATATTTAAAAATAGAATAGCCAGATTAGTATGTATCCTGTTGGCCCCGGTTTTTTTCGCTACCTCCTGTAGCGATGATCTGTTAGACAAACAACCCTTAGATGCCCTTTCAGAGACCAATGTGTTCAATGATCCTGTATTCCTGCAAAATTATGTGTACAACGTGTACAATGGCATGCGGCCGCATTGGAGACCCGGTACCGGAACCTATATCGGGTTGACAGACCTTGCCGTGGCGCAGGTGGAAACGCACGACCGGGCAGCCGGCATCCGGGAATATTTAGCGGCAAATATTACGCCGGATAACATCACCAGTTTAACTGATATCTGGAATTATCAGTACGATTATATTAAACGGGCCAATGTTTTCTTCGAAAAGGTAGAAGTATCTGAAATAGAACAGGAAGTGCTTGACCCGATGCGGGGAGAGGTTCACTTCCTGAGAGCCTGGATGTATTTTGACCTGTCGCGCCATTTTGGCGGCGTACCCATCATCACGAAAAGCTACAGCCTGGATGATGAATCTTTTGATGTTACCAGAAATTCTTATGAGGAAGTAGGTCAGTTTGTGATTGATGAATGTGACAATGCCATCGGGTTTCTGGATGGACAAACTGCTAACACTGGTAAAATTACCAAGGAAGCGGCCATGGCGCTGAAAGCACGCATGCTGTTGTATATGGCCAGTCCGCTGAATAACCCTTCCAATGACCAGGCGAAATGGCAGGCAGCGGAAGCAGCCACCAAAGCGGTGATTGATGCCGGATTTACCCTGCATCCCACCCATGCCGATTTGTTTCTTCAGCCTATTAAAACAGATGAGACTATTTTTGGGAGGTCATTCACCGCGGAAACCAGAATTCCCGATTGGGGTTACAACTACGATTACTGGCCCAGTGGCTTCGACGCACGGCAAAGGATAAGTCCAACCCAGACTTTTATCAATATGTTTCAAATGGCCAATGGGGAATATCCGTATTTGGAAGATGGGGTAACGGTAAACCCGGCTTCGGGTTATGATCCACAGGACCCTAACACCAACCGCGACCCGCGCTATTACAGTTACATATTGTATCCTGGTGCCGGGCCGGTTAATATTATTGATGGTTCTAAAAGTACCCAGCGGCTGTATGAATACTGGGAAGACGCGAACCCTAATCCCGATAACCTGCCGCCGTATCAGAATCCGAATAAGGTAGATCCCCTCAACGGTCAGGACTTATTCGATTTTGGAAGAGACTCAAAAACGTACTGGGTAAAAGGATTAACTCCGTTTCACTGGCGGGTACAAACGGGTTACACATTCAGAAAGCTGCTGGACTTTTCCGGTCCACGGGCCAGTTTTGATTTTGACTACAACCAATTGGTAGTATTTATGAGGCTGGCGGAATTTTATTTGAATTATGCCGAAATTCAGATGGCGCTGGGTAATGAGGATGTGGCACGCGAGTACATTAACAAAGTACGGAAGAGAGAATCAGTCAACATGCCGGATATTACAAGCTCCGGCGCTGACCTGGTGCGTGCCTACAGAAATGAACGGGCGGTAGAACTCCACCTGGAAGATATGCGCTTCTTCGACCTGATGCGATGGAAAGCCGCGCCGGGTAATGTTGATCTTAATCCGGTTCGGGGCCTTACCAGCGTTACCATGGACTGGACCGGCGCGGAAGAAGGTGATTTATTAGGAGAACTCGAGTATACCTACGGACCAATAACCTCGGCTGATCCGCGATCTCCGTGGCCTGGTGATTACTATTACTTACTGCCTATTCCAAGAGAGGAAATTCAGAGAAGTAACAATAGTATAGAACAAAATCCGGGGTACGACAAATAATAACCCTTTTTATCACAGCCATGCAAATCCACCCATGCATAGTTATGAGGTGGATTTGCATGATGTATTTTACATAGAAATGTTTATGTTTAAATTGATTTTCAATAAGTATAGTGTAAACCAAATAATTGAGCATTTGTCATGCTGACGGCAGGAAGCATCTTACAAAAGATCGAGTATTTTGAAGCCTGTTCTTCGGTAAGATGCTTCTCTATTGGTCAGCATGCTCCACGGTAGGTGCGCTACGAAATGATACCGATAGAAAAATTTTGGATAATTTATTTACAGAGTAAATTGTGAGGAATCTGGGCAGCATCTGCTTTGCCATCCATTAAATGACTATATGGCAAAGATTCCTTCGCTCTCGCTGCGGAATGACAAGAAAAGAATACTGGAAAACATAGTTTACAGTGTACTAAAAAGATAATAGTTTCAGAACGATTTTATTAGAGCAAAACGAATAGGATATGATTAAAAGAATAGTTGCTTTAATTAAAAATACAGGTGTGTTTTTGATAATGGTTGCCTGTTTTAGCTGCAACCCGACCCCGGAGCATGCATCCGATACGCTGTTTAATCAGTTACCTGCTGAGCGCTCCGGAATTCAGTTTTCAAACAACCTTACGGAAGATGATTCGGTCAACTACTTCAACTATATGTACATTTATATGGGCGGCGGCGTGGCAGTTGGCGACCTGAATAACGACGACCTGCCGGATATCTATTTTACGGGCAATATGGTTGAAAACAAACTGTACCTGAACCAGGGAAATATGCGGTTTGAAGACATTACGGAAAAGGCCGGCGTCGGTGGCGATAACCGTTGGGTAACGGGCGTTACCCTGGGCGATGCCAATCAGGATGGGTGGCTGGATATTTATGTGAGTGTTTCCGGAAAATGGACCACCACCAAAAACCTGCTGTATATCAACAATGCCCGGGAAGGAGAAATACCCACTTTCACAGAATCCGCGGAAAGCTATGGCGTGGCCGACGAAGGCAACAGCACCCAGGCTGTATTTTTTGATTATGACCTGGATGGCGACCAGGATTTGTATGTAATCAATTATCCTTTGACTACTTCCCGGCAAAACATCATGGAGTTTTTAACTTACCGGGATAACGCGCCCTTTAGTAGGAGTGACCGGCTCTATAACAACCAGGGTAATGGGAAATTTGAGGATGTAACCCCAACGGCAGGTCTGGCCAAATATGGCTTGTCATTAGGCGTTTCCGTGGGTGATTATAACCAGGATGGCTGGCCCGATGTGTATGTGTCTAACGATTTCAGTACGCCCGATTATTTTTTAATCAATAACCGGGACGGTACCTTTTCCGACCAGAACCTGACCCTTACCAACCATACTTCCTATTTCGGAATGGGATCGGATGCGGCCGACTTCAACAATGATGGCCGGTTAGACCTTTTCCAGGTAGATATGATGCCCAAAGACAATCGCAGGGCCAAGGAAAATATGGATAGCATGGACCCCGAAAGGTTCAACGATATTATAGAAAATGACATGCACTATCAGTATTCCATCAATACCCTGCAACTCAATATGGGTAACGACGCGAAAGGCCTGCCGCATTTTAGTGATATTGCCCGATTAGCCGGTGTATCTTCCACCGATTGGAGCTGGGCCGCGCTATTGGCCGATTTTGATAACGACGGGTTTAAAGACGCTTACGTAACCAATGGGGTAAGAAGAGATATTAACAACAGCGATTTCTTCAGAAGT
Organism: Cyclobacteriaceae bacterium; assembly: GCA_041745535.1. Lineage (GTDB taxonomy): Bacteria > Bacteroidota > Bacteroidia > Cytophagales > Cyclobacteriaceae > JBGTIS01. The sequence continues at coordinate 70,107 of JBGTIS010000063.1, forward strand.
GATGAGGTGAAAAACTTTACCGACTCCGTTACCCTGGAGCTTACACTGAAAATGCCTTCCGAAAAAATTGAGAATTATGGTTTTAAAAACAATGGCGACCTGTCCTTTACCAATGTGTCGCAGCAATGGGGCTTTAACTACAAAGGCTTCTCCAATGGCGTAGCTTATGCTGACCTGGATAATGACGGCGACCTGGATTTGGTGCTGAATAATCTGGATGATACAAGCATTGTTTACGAGAATACCACCAGCGATACTGAGGCTAACAATTTCCTGAGAATAAAGATGAAAGGTCCTGAAAAAAACAGATTTGGGATCGGAGCCAAAGTTTGGCTGAAAGACGGTGACGAGCTTCAGTTTCAGGAACTGACGCTGACCAGGGGATTTCAATCTGCCGTAGAGCCTGTTTTACATTTTGGTGTGGGGAAAAAAGCCTCCATCAAAGAAGTAAAAGTAGTGTGGCCAGATGGGAAGGAAGAAGTGCTACAGAATGTGGAAACCAATCAGGTAATCGCATTTGACTATAACCAGGCCACGCCGGCAAAGCAAAAGCAAACACAACCGCAAACCACCAAACCGCTGTTCGCGGATATTACGGATAGTGTACAGCTGAAATACAAACACGAAGAAAACAGCTACAATGATTTTCGCTATCAGGTATTGCTGCCGCACAAAACCTCGGAATACGGACCAGCTCTGGCTGTATCGGATATAGACAATGACGGTCTCGATGATTTTTATATCGGTGGTGCCTATGGTGTAGCCGGCAAAATGTTTCATCAGCAGGAAGATGGCACCTTCTTGGAAATCGGTGCCGAAATCTGGGAGGCAGACAGGCAGCAGGAAGATGTGGGAGCGGCTTTTTTTGATGCGAATGGGGATGGCTTACCCGACCTCTACGTGGTGTGTGGTGGGAATGAATACAAAAGCGAAAGTGACTATTATCAGGATAAATTTTACTTGAATCAGGGCAATGGCGTGTTTAAAAAAGTAAATTCCGCCTTGCCTGCCATGGTGAGCAGTGGTTCCTGCGTGGTGCCCGCCGATTACGACAATGACGGTGACCTGGATTTGTTTGTAGGCGGAAGGCTGACTCCCAGAAACTATCCTACAGCACCAAAAAGCTATGTACTTAAAAATGAAAGCTCCGGTACGAAGGTAAAATTTACAGATGTAACCGCATCAATAGCTCCTGAGCTGCAGGAAATAGGCATGGTAACAAAAGCCGAATGGCTGGATGTGGACAATGACAAGAATCTTGATCTGATCCTTATTGGCGAATGGATGGGCATTACCTGCTTTAAAAACAGCAATGGGCAATTTACCAACGAAAGCGAATCCTGCGGGTTTTCCGGTACGGAAGGCTGGTGGTATGGCATGATCAGCGAGGATTTTGACAGCGATGGCGACCAGGATTTTGTCATGGGAAACCTGGGCCGGAACTACAAATACCAGGCGCGGGAAGATGCTCCGTTTAGCCTGTATACCTACGATTATGATAATAACAACAAAAAAGATATTGTATTAAGTTATTATCAGGATGGGGTACAATATCCGGTGCGTGGCAGGGAATGTTCTTCGCAGCAGATTCCGGCCATCAAAGCAAAGTTTAAAGATTACCACTCATTTGCCAGTGCCAACCTCGAGCAGATATATTCTTCAGAGCATCTGGAGAAATCCACCCACTATCAGGTAAAAAGCTTTGCCAGCTGCTATGTGGAAAATAAAGGTGATGGAAGTTTCTCGCTTACCCCCCTGGATAATCTGGCTCAGATTTCATCTATCAATACATTGGTGGCGCATGACTTTAACCACGATGGCAACCTGGATGTGGTGTATGGCGGCAACCTGTATGGTTCGGAAGTGGAAACCCCAAGAAATGACGCTGGTTTTGGTGGGGTAATGCTGGGAGATGGCGGCGGAGGATTTAAAAGTGAAATGCCTTACCAAAGTGGCTTAATGGTAACCGGTGAGGTAAAAGCCGCGGAAAAAATGAAGATGGCAGGAGGCCGGGAGGCAATTCTTTTTGCAAAGAACAACGACTATCTGCGGTTATTGGAAATTAAAGAGTAATTATGCAAGAAAACATTAAGCGGTATTCCCGGAGCAAGGTTTCAAATTACGACAAATATCCTTTTGTACAAGTAACTGATGAAAAGGTATGCATAGAAGGCTGGGAACCGATTTTTACTGCTATTAAACAAAAAGTAGATACCCTAACTGGAAAAAAAGCCCTCGTAGTAGTAGAATGTTATCAGGGTGTACACCATGATGAATTGCGCACCCAACTGAAAAATGGGCTGAATCCTGATCTGTTCATCGATGCTTCAGAAAGTATGCTTCCTGAAAAGGAGATTGATGCATTGGTTGCACCCTATCTGACCGACGACCCTGTTTTTGGATATATCACCGACCTTACACTGGATCAGTTCTTTTCGCGGCAAAAACTGGAGGTATCCCGTGAAAAAATAGAAAAAGCAGACAGCGGTTTAATCCTGGTGTATGGTTGCGGAGCCTCGCTGCTGGCTCCTGCGCCTGATCTGCTGATTTACGCGGATATGGCCCGCTGGGAAATACAGCAAAGGATGCGCCGCAATGAGGTGGGGAACCTGGGCGTCAACAATCAGCAGGAAGCGTTTGCTTATCAGTATAAAAGAGGGTTTTTTGTAGACTGGCGGCTGTGTGACCGGTGGAAGAGAACACTGATGCAACAATGGGATTATGTGCTGGATACCCACATCCGCAACCATCCTAAAATGGTAGCAGGGAAAGAAGTGCTGAAAGGGCTTGAAAAAACCGCAAACCGTCCTTTCAGGGTGGTGCCTTTCTTTGATCCGGGCGTCTGGGGCGGACAATGGATGAAAGAGGTGTTGGACCTGGATCGTTTTGCGGTAAACTATGCCTGGGGTTTCGATTGCGTGCCCGAAGAAAACAGTTTGCTACTGGGCTTTGGAAATTGCCGATTTGAAATACCTTCCATCAATCTGGTTTTTTATCAGTCGGTGGCCCTGCTGGGAGAAAAAGTGCAGGCCCGGTTTGGCGATGAGTTTCCCATTCGCTTTGATTTTTTAGATACCATGGATGGCGGAAACCTGAGTTTACAGGTTCATCCCGATGCAGCGTACATTCGTGAAAACTTCGGAATGCCCTACACCCAGGACGAAAGCTATTATATGCTGGATGTAGAGGAGGATGCCTTTGTATACCTGGGATTAAAGGAAGGAGTGAATCCTGCGCAAATGATAGCGGATTTAGCGCAGGCACAAAACGGAGGTGCTCCTTTTGATGCCGACAAACACGTGAAGAAGTGGCCTGTAAAAAAGCACGACCACGTACTCATTCCTGCCGGTACGGTGCATTGCTCTGGCAGAAATAGCATGGTACTGGAAATTAGTGCCACTCCTTATATTTTTACTTTTAAACTCTGGGATTGGAATCGCCTGGGGCTGGATGGAAAACCCCGACCCATCTTTTTAGACCATGGTAAAGCCGTTATTCAATGGGACTGGACGGAAGCTCGGACCAAAAAAGAAATTTTGAACAGAACTGAATTACTGAGCAGTGGCAATGGCTGGCGCGAAGAACGGACTGGATTGCATGAACTGGAATTTATTGAAACCCGGCGGCACTGGTTTACCAAACCGGTTCCTCACCATACCCGGGATGGAGTAAATGTGTTAAATCTGGTGGAAGGATGGGAAGCGATTGTGGAAAGCCCTACGCAGGCGTTTGAACCTTTAGTGGTGCATTACGCCGAAACTTTCATTGTGCCCGCCGCGGTAGGAGCCTATACCATCCGTCCTTACGGAGAAGGGGAAGGCATGGAGTGCGCTACCATCAAAGCTTTTGTAAGAACCTGAATGTATAATGAATGAAAACCACAGATAAAACCATCAATCAGGTACCAGATAAGATCAGGATGCGCGATAAATACAATACAAAGTTTGTGTACCTGGTTTCCATAATAGCTGCCGTAGGAGGACTTTTGTTTGGTTATGATACGGCCGTAATCGCGGGTGCTATTGGCTTTTTGCAGACAAAATTTGAGCTTTCCGCGGCCATGAAAGGATGGGCAGCTTCCAGCGCTATTTACGGGTGTGTGTTCGGGGCCATGTTTGCCGGTTACCTGAGCGATCGGTTTGGTAGAAAAAAAATGCTGATGCTTACCGCCTTTTTATTCGCGGTGTCGGCCATCGGATCTGCCATTCCTAATAATCTGACCCAGTTTGTTATGGCCCGGTTTGTCGGCGGACTAGGGGTGGGAGCGGCTTCTATGTTATCTCCTTTGTACATATCCGAAATCGCTCCCGCGAAAATCAGAGGTACCTTAGTCACCTTATATCAATTAGCGATCGTAGTGGGTATTAACCTGATTTATTTTATCAACCTGGGTATCACCGGGATGGGTGATGAAGCCTGGAATATTAATACCGGCTGGCGTTATATGTTGGGTTCTGAAGCTATTCCGGCTGGCATTTTTCTGGCAATGATGTTTTTTGTGCCGGAAAGCCCTCGGTGGCTGGCCAAACAGGGAAAAGAAGAGGAAGCTTTACAGGTGCTCAACAAAGTGAATGGGGAAGTACAAGGCCGTTTGGTTTTGAACGAAATAAAGGAAACGCTGCACCTGGAAAAAGGTACCTTCAGCGAGTTGTTCAAACCTGGTTTAAGAATGGCCATGATGATTGGGTTGATGCTGGCTATCTTCTCCCAGATTACGGGCATCAATGCCATTATGTACTATGCGCCTGATATTTTCAAAAGTGTAGGTTTTGGTACGGAGTCGGCTTTCCTGCAAACCGCCATTATTGGTACCGTAAATACCGTCTTTACTTTTGTAGCCATCTTGCTGATAGATCGGGTAGGCCGTCGCAAGCTTTTATTGTGGGGCGTGGCAGGTATGGTGATCTCTTTGTTGGGCATTGGCATGGCTTTTTATTTCGATCTTACTTCAGGGCCCTGGCTGCTTGTATTCATTCTGGGTTTTATTGCCAGCTTTGCCTCCTCTATGGGGCCTATTCCCTGGGTAATGATGTCTGAAATATTCCCTAACAAAAACCGGGGTGTGGCCATGTCGGTGGCTACTTTAATGCTTTGGGTTTCTGTGATCCTGGTCACGCAGTTATTCCCCATTATGTTAGAAAATATTGGCGGGGCTTACACCTTCTGGTTGTTTATGATTAATGGCATCATCCTGTATTTTTTCTTGCTTAGCAAGGTTCCGGAAACCAAGGGCAAATCCCTGGAAGAAATTGAAAAAAGCTGGTTGCTTTAAAAACACTTGCGCATGGATAAAATAAATATATTGAGAACAGCGCTGTTGCTGGGTATTACATGTCTGCGTTTTTATCCCATTTTGGCCGGACCAGATAATATTGCCCCAAAGGCCAACGTATCCGCATCCAGTGCATTGACTGACCAGTATGGAGCCCAATATGTCAACGATGGGATTATTGGTATTCGTGACCAGGGGGAATGGGCCTGTGCGGGAAAAACCATTTTCTGGGGATACATCGACTATCCCTGGGTGCAGCTGGATTGGGACAGCCCCCAGCAGGTGGATAAGGTGGTTTTATTTGACCGGCCTGGTCTGGACGAGCACACGGCAGGGGGAACACTGCTGTTCAGTGATGGCAGCGAGATTCCCATTACCGCCATCCCCAATGATGGAAGTCCGAAGTTGGTAACTTTCCCTCCAAAAAAAACAGAGTGGATACGGTTCAAAGTCATGGATGGCGATGGTAAGAATCTGGGATTATCAGAAATAGAGGTGTACCCTTCTTCCGAAAGTTATCCTGACCTGGTGTCGTGGGTAAACCCGTTTATTGAAACTACCCGGGGCAGGTATTTCTTCTTTACAACCGGAGCTCGGCCCTTTGGCATGGTAGCCGCAGCGCCCATTACACGCAATAAAAATCAGTGGGGTGGCGGCTATAATTATAATACAACTGAAATTCTTGGATTTGAGCAATTGCATGGCTGGATGCTTTCCGGTATTCAGGTAATGCCCACCACCGGTGCTATTGATCCCACTAAAGGCGAACAAGCCTGGAAATCTGCCTTTAGTCACGACGATGAAGTAGCCCAGCCTGGTTACCAAAGGGTTTTTCTGAAAAATTATAATACCTGGGTGGAACTAACCAGCACGGTTCGTGCCAGCGTGTACCGCTTTCGTTATACCCAGGATGCGGAAGCCAGTATCCTTACCAACCTGGGCGGTTACCTCGGCAACACCACCATGACGGAAGCCCGGGTAACCAAAGTTAATAATCAGGAACTAGAAGGTTCCTTCGTTTCTGCCGGCAGATTGTGGGGAGGACCCAAAAAGGTAAAAGTATTTTTTGTCATTCAGTTCGACAAACCGTTCGCCTCACTGGGCGGATGGAATGGCGACCAGCAGATGGAGAACGTCACCAACCTGGAAGGCTCTTCGGTGATGACCCGGCGCGATTCAATGAATTACGGGGAAGTGACCCAGAGTTATTGGGATGCGCCCACAGCCGGTGTTTCCGCCAATTATCAGGTGAAGGCCGGAGAGGAAATCCAGATGAAAATAGCCATCTCCTATACCAGCGTGGAAAATGCCAGAAAAAACCTGTTGGCGGAAGCTACGCACTGGGATTTTGACCAGTATAGAAAAGAGGCGCAATCGGAATGGAATGAATGGTTGGGTAAAATTGAGGTGAAAGGGGGAACAGACAACCAGAAAGTGAAATTTTATACCGATCTGTGGCATGTGCTTTTGGGGCGCCATAAAATTAATGATGTCAGTGGCAACTATCCTGATTACACGCAGGGTAAAAGGGATTGGAAATTTACGGAGGCTGAGTTAAAAGTAAGAACCCTGCCCAAAGACGACAATGGAAAGGCCAGATACAACATGTATAATTCAGATGCCTTGTGGCTTACCCAATGGAACCTGAACATTCTATGGGGATTGGCCTGGCCAGAGGTTTTGGATGATTTTTCAGCTTCTATGGTGCAATATGCGGATAATGGCGGACTATTGCCCCGTGGCCCCAATGTAGGAGGGTATTCTTACATTATGACCGGTTGCCCGGCTACCAATATGCTGGTCAGTACCTATATGCAGGGTTTGATGACCAAAGTAAATCCGGAACATGCCTATGAAGCTATGAAAAGAAATCATATGCCCGGCGGCATGATGGGCGATACCAAAGAAGAACTGGCCTTTTATATTAAAAACGGTTGGTGCCCCGATAATGCCGGCAAAACCATAGAATGGGCTTTTCAGGATTGGTCGCTGGCACAAATGGCCAAAAAAATGGGAAAAACCAAAGACGCGGCCTATTTTTCTAAAAGGGCCGAAGGATGGAAGCACCTTTTCAATCCTGAGCAGAAGTTAATCTTCCCTAAAAATGCGGATGGCAACTGGCTGCATACGGAACCTTTAAATGGCGCGGGTTGGGTAGAGGCCAATGCCTGGCAGGCAACCTGGGCGGTTTCACACGATATTCCCGCACTGGCAAAATTAATGGGCGGTAATGATACTTTGTGCGGCAAACTAAATCACGCATTTGAAATGGCCGCCCCGGATGATTTTGTATTTGGTTACAGCAGCGGCTATATCAGCTATGCCAATCAGCCTGGCTGTTCAAACGCGCATGTATTTAATTATGCCGGTAAGCCCTGGCTTTCCCAATACTGGGTGCGCCGGATTAATGAGCAGGCTTATGGTGGTACCACCCCCGACAAAGGTTATGGCGGCCATGATGAAGACCAGGGGCAAATGGGTGGCGTTAGTGCGCTAATGTCCATGGGGCTGTTCAGTTTGCAGGGTGAGAATGCCGCGAAGCCGGTTTATGAAATAACAAGTCCTGTATTTGACGAAATTACCATCCACCTGGATAACCGATATTATTCCGGAAAGGAATTTAAAATCATTACCGAAAACAATTCAGCTGAAAATATGTACATCCAGGCTGCCGAATTGAATGGTAAACCCCTGAACAAAGTCTGGTTTTACCATGACACATTGGCTGCCGGAGGGGCGCTAAAGTTGGTATTGGGGCCCGAACCGAATAAGGAATGGGGTACCAGGCCGGAAGACGCGCCTCCTTTGGGGTCGGATGCTACACAGTAAATTAATGAGAAATCAATGATAAAAATGAAATTTTTTGACATTTTCCTGTTTCTGTCCACAGTCCTGTTCATAAACTTTCCCTTGT
>JBGTIS010000064.1:0-3629 GCA_041745535.1 Cyclobacteriaceae bacterium
AAAATTAAATATAAATGTAACCTCAACTTTAATTCAATGGAAAAGGAAGTTCTGAATTGGCTGGGTGAATTAGCAATAATACACACCACCGGAAAAGAGACCAATGGTAAGTATTGTATGGTGGAACTGTATGCCACAAAAGAAGGTAGCCCTCCCCCACACATTCATCACCGCGAAGATGAAGGTTTCTTTGTGATAGAGGGTGAATTAACGATTTCAATTGGAGACAAATCGTTTACTGCCTCTAGCGGCGATTTCCTGTTAGCCCCCAAAGACGTGCCACATGCTTATACTGTAAATTCTCCCGGACATGCACGGGTTTTAATGATTTGCTCTCCCGCAGGTTTCGAAGAATGTGTTCGCGCATTGAGCACCCCCACCCAATCACTTGTACCCACCACACCAGACAGTGAAGCAATTGACTACGGGAAAATAATGGAAATAGCAGATCAATATGGTATCGAATTCGTTGAATCGTGATGGAATAACAAAAGCACGACCGCACTACCAGGTATAACAACAATTACGGCGGATTCGCCTACGCACGAATCTACTCCGAATTGCCAGAGTCAGTAACCAAACCGGAAATTAACGCATAAAAACCCGTAACTGACGGTTATACGCGACCATTATGTAAAGAATCTTAAAATAATTCGTATATTAAATTATGAATTGGCAAGAATACATCATAGAAGACGAGCATGTGCTAATTGGCAAGCCAACTATAAAAGGGACCAGAATATCGGTGGAATTTTTAGTTGGACTTTTAGCGCAAGGATGGACAGAGCAACAGATACTTGAAAATTATCCGCGTTTAAATAAAGAACATCTTAAAGCAGTATTTTCTTATGTTCAGGACTGCCTTAGAGACGGTTTAATGTTTAAAAGAACATATACCGATTGATGAGGCTGCTTGCAAATGAGAATTTTCCAAAAGCCTCTGTTTTAGCTTTAAGAGGATATGGTTACAATGTGTTATCTATTGGAGAAGATCATCCAAGTATTCAAGATCATGAAGTAATTGATATTGCTGTAAAAGATGAACGGTTAATACTAACCTTTGACAGAGACTATGGAGAATTAGTTTTTAAAAAGGGTTTAAAACCACCCAAAGGAATTATCTATTTACGCATTGACACTTTCACTCCTGATGAACCTGCTGAAATAATTGACAAACTAATAAAATCTCAAAAGTTTGTCTTTGATAGACATTTAACTGTTGTTGATAATAATTTTGTAAGGCAACGGAAATATTAATAAGTATCCCCTCCCATACCACAGGAGTGCAATGCCTCCAAACCTCGTACTACCAATCGTTACTTGGATTCCATCTGCCTGAAAGCTAATTGCATTTTAAGTAGTGGAGCAATAGTTTTAGGGTATTCTCCCCGGATTTATTCCGGGGTCCCATTCATAGGATGCTGGAATTCGGCAAAGCCTCATCCGGCAAGGAATACCTTATTACTTTTGCTCACCTGCTTAAAAGAAGAATTGTCTGCTATTTTTTAAGCTTGTTTCAGCCTATTTATGAATAAATATTTACTGCTTACCTTTTTAGGGTTATTTTTTAATCTATATAGTTTTTTAACAAGCGCAGAGGCTCAGGGTGCCAATCGCCTCAAAGATGATTTAAAAAACGTTTTTCTGGAATCACCAAATGGACTTGTAAAGGCCAAAATTTTTATCCACTCAAACCAGGTTTACTATACCCTAAATTATAAAAAAGTGCAGGTGATGGATACCTCTGCTTTGGGCTTACAGTTTGTAAATGATAATCAGATAGATAAAAAGATTGATTTTAATAAAGTCTTGAATCAATATAAGGAAGAGCATATTGAAACAAAGTTCGGGGAAATGGAAGAAATTCATATGACCTACAACGAAGTTTCGCTTCCGGTCATGGATTCCGAAACTCATAAAATGCACTTTCGAATAATCGCCAGAGCGTATAATGAAGGATTTTCTTTTCGTTACATAATACCACAACCAACCTCAGAACCAGTATGGATGAATGCGGAACTGACAGAATTCGCGGTACAGGGCAATACGCTTGTTTATGAAAATACCTGGCATGAGGATAATTATGAACTGAGATCGGTTACAAATATCACTGATCCATTAGAAATGCCAGTAGTATTGAAAAGCGATAACTTATTTTTATCTATCAATGAAGCTTGTAATCAAAACTACGGCCGTATTCTGTATAGCAGAAAAAATGAAAACACCCTAAAAGCAACCTTAAATAATACAGTCAGGTTCGACTCAGCAAATTATGCCACTCCCTGGCGGTATGTTAAAATCGCGGAAACACCAGAAAAACTCGCCACCTTAAATTTTTTCAATTATTCCATGTGTCCCGAGAGCATATATGAACGGGAGGACTGGATCAATCCGGGGAAAGTATTCCGATGCATGGATTTAACTACTGAAAAAGTTAAAAAGGGCATCGACTTCGCGAAAAAAATGAACTTCAGGTATATTTTACTGGATGCTGGTTGGTATGGATTGGGGTATTATCACCAAAACAACAAAGCTTCCGATCCTAAAATCCCTATTCCTGAAATCGATATGCCAGCCATTATTCAGTATGGAAATGAAAATAATATTGGATTAATTCTTTATGTAAATTGGGTAGGTCTTCGGCAGTACCCTTTGGAAGAAACATTCGCGTTATACGAAAGCTGGGGAATAAAAGGAGTTAAATTTGGGTTTGTAGATGGGAAATCACAGGCAGGTCTGCAATTTATTCACAAAGCGGTGGCGCTTGCCGGAAAGCATCAGTTAGTGGTGAATATCCATGATAATTACAGACCCACAGTGCTTAGCAGAACCTTTCCTAATTTATTAACCCAGGAAGGTATTCGTGGCAACGAACATTTTCCCTCACCCACCCATAATGCTACTTTATCTTTTACCCGGTTTGTGTCGGGTGCGGCAGATTATACCGTTTCTTTTCCCGCGATAGGTACAGAGAACAATTATGGAATTACCAGAGGCCATCAATTAGCATTATCAATAATTTATTTTAGTCCGTTACAACATATTTTTTGGTACAGAAGACCACAACAGTTACCAAACGAACAGGAGACTGAATTTTTCAAATATACCCCCACCACCTGGAACCAAACTGTTTGGCTACCCAGCGAAATTGGCAAGTATGTGGCAGTAGCCAGGCAAAAAGATGATACCTGGTATTTGGGTGCCATCGCGGGTGCCTCAAATACCACTATGGATATACCGCTAGATTTTTTAGATACGGAAAAAGAATATATGGCAACCATATATAAGGATTCATTATCCACTATTTCTATTGACTCTATAAGAACAAGGTATGCTGATATTTTAACCTTAGAAATCCTTTCTAGTGGTGGTCAGGGTATTATATTCAGGCCAGTTATAGATGATTTGCCTGTAGGAATCATCGCCGAAGTTACCGGGGATAGAAAAATAGAAATTTATCCGAATCCTGCTGATCAAATCATAAATATTAATGCGGGAAGCAATAATATGGCTCATAGAAGCGCTCAACTAACCATTTACAATTACGCAGGGCAAAAAGTTTTCTCTAAATCAGTAAGTGGGTCTGATTTCCATGTAGATATTTCTCATTTTGCTCCTGGCATTTACAT
>JBGTIS010000065.1:0-6122 GCA_041745535.1 Cyclobacteriaceae bacterium
ATGAACCAAAGAAAATCAGTAACTTACTGTTTCTTGTTGATCAAAATCTTTTATTATGAAAAAGTGGCAATTGCTTGTGGCAGTTTCGATCTTCCTTCTTGCGGTTTCGTTCAGACCGTTCCATCACGGTTGGGCAAATTACGATCAGACAAAAACACTGGATTACACAGGTACAGTTGAGAAGTTTAAGTTTGAGAATCCACATGCCAGTGCAAGGGTAAAGGATAAAGACAAAACATGGCTGGTAATTCTGGCGCCTACGAGCCGAATGAAATCAAGAGGTGTGCCCTCAGATAAAATTGTAAAAGGAAGTAAACTCCGTGTTGTAGGTTATCCTCATAAAACTACTAAAGGCGAAATGCGTGCAGAAAGAATTTATGTGGATAACGTTAAATTCGAATTGCGATAACAATGGTATTTAGATGGATTGAAGCATCCTCGCTGGCAGAGGCCATACGTCAATCGACATGGCTGTATCCTTTTATTGAGATCATTCACATTTTAGGGATCGTGCTCGTGGCTGGTGGTGCAATTCTTTTCGATATTCAATTATTATCGACAAACAGGAAGCTTGTTATAGAGAACAGGTATTTATTGTCGTGGTCAAAGCGTGGACTGATTCTGGCAATACCGTCGGGCATTCTATTGTTTGCTACCAATGCACTGGCATTATCACGCGATCCAATATTTGGGTTGAAATTACTGTTGTTATTTCTTGTCGCTATCAATGCGTGGATATTTCATGTAAGGGTCTATCCTCCGGCAAAATGGACTGCTGCCAGATCTTATGCGATCGTCTCGATCATTCTATGGATAAGCATCATATCGTGTGGCAGGCTTCTCGCATACTAACCAGCTTTTTAATGAATCATGCATTAATAATACCTCTTTCCGCCTTGGCAGGTGTTCGCCGAAAGCAGCACGCCGTGGCCGGTGTTTTCCTCCACAGCCTCCGGTTTCTCGTAGAGGATAAACGTATCAAACTCTATGCATTTGTTACAATCATGACCGACCATATCCACTTAATTTGGCAAAATGCAGCCCCTGATTCCTGCCTGCCGGCAGCTAATCGTTACCTAAATTTTTTATTATTTCATAAAGAGCTACTGCTTGTAAAAGCGACTCATATCCCAACCAGACAGTTTTTAATCCAGGCGGGCCATCACTTTTTCTTCCTAGGTAGCCTCCCATTTGTGCCAGCCATTTCGTTGCTTCAAGCAGGGTTGGTGGCTGTTTGGGAAGTTTGTTGGTTTTAAACTTCAGCATATACAATGCTTCCCATTGTCTGCGACTTAACACTACTTCACAACTTGCATCCGGTATTTGCCTTGACTGATATGTCAATTGCATAATATTAAATGCTGCCAGACTATACACCGCTACAGCTTTCATCAGCGATTCAGCTTTTTTCAATTGCAATGCTTCTATTCCACATCCGCTCTTTAACACATAATGAAAACGTTCTATTAACCAGCGGTAACTATACCACCGCATACATTGTTTGGCTTGCTCTGCATTACTTACCTTCAGTGTTGTGAGCAGTTTCCAGTTTATCCCATCTTTATTGTTTCCTTTCTGTGTAATCTCAATAGCCGTTAATACCACACTGTTATATGTCTTCCCATTCTTATGAACGGGGCACAGAATTTCTACTTCTTTATAACGTAGCTTAACCTTTACTTTCTTTTTTCGTTTCCCGGTACGGTCCGGTATTATTATTTCTTCTTCAGCCGCTACCGGCTGCTTACTGATATGTTGCCACAAGTGTGAGCCTGCTGCTGTCTTCCTGTTATGTCTTGCCCTTATCAGCAACTCTGCTTTTTCTTCCGGCTTACTGAAAAATAATTCATAAATATCCGCATCCCTGTCTCCGATATGAATTTTTTCTACCTCCCCGCCCAGCAGTTGATTCACTGATGCTATTCCCTTATACCATTTGTATGACTCTTTGTCTTCGAATGGTTTTTGTTTCCGGCTCACTGACTTACCCAATTGCGATGGCTCTCTTGACCAGATTTGCTGATGCAGCAATCCCAATGGTATACCAGTTGTCGTTGCCGCTATACTACTGTGGCAAAATATTCCTTTACCTGCCACATTATCAATATATCCAAGACCTTCTGCCTGCAAATCATTATAACTAATAGTACTGGTATCATGCACTACCAATAAACGCTTGTGTTCAGCATGGCTGGCACCAAAAGCATTGATGGCACCGATAATGTCATCAAGCTTTATATCCTCATTTTTAAAGAACTCATACGTTGCTTTGGTGTCATACCACCGCTCATTATGTTGCGGTATACTTCCACCCGGATGCCTGACTATATTTTCTAAAATCTTCACAAACCTCTCATCTCTGCGTTTGTCTCCCAAATTAAGCATCGGAAAATCTTTGACAGTTATTTTATGCATAATGCTGTCAAAGTTCTCTTCTTTCCCTAAATTCCTATCCCATAAATTTGGGTAAGGATTAGCTGCCGGCAGGCAGGAATTTTCAATACTCAATTATGACCTCCCAACTCTGGAATTGCCTTTTAGGGGATAGGGCTTACAAATCTACCACCCAGGTGTCTTTACTCCCTCCACCCTGGGATGAATTTACAACCAGGGATCCTTCGCGTAAAGCCACTCTTGTTAAGCCCCCAGGCACAACTTTTATTCCATCAGGTCCACAGAGTGCATAAGGCCTAAGGTCCACATGACGGGGTTGTAATTTGCCATCAATAAAGCAGGGAACGGTTGACAGTTTTATAATGGGCTGTGCAATGAATTCACGGGGTGTTTCAAGGATAGCTGATTTTATTACCTGCAATTCTTCCGGGCTGGCTGTATTTCCCATTACCATTCCATACCCACCGGATTGATTGGTTCTCTTGATCACCATCTTTTCAATATTATCAAAAACATATTGCCTTGCATCTGCATTTTCCAAACCATAAGTAGGGACATTTGGCAAAATGGGTTCTTCATTCAGGTAATATTTTATCATATCAGGCACATACGCATACACTGCTTTATCATCGGCTACTCCATTTCCTACGGCATTTACAATAGCAATATTTCCTTTACGGTAAGCACTCATCAATCCTGGTACGCCCAAAGCACTGTCCTGACGGAATACCAAAGGATCAAGATACTCGTCATCAATTCTCCGGTAAATAACATGCACCTGTTGTAAGCCTGAGGTTGTTTTCATATACACTTTATGATTATTCACCAGCAGGTCCCTGCCTTCAACCAAAGGAATCCCCATTTGTCTTGACAGGAAAGTGTGTTCAAAATAAGCTGAATTAAAAACCCCGGGAGTTAATAATGCTACGGTTGGATTTGATAATTGCTGCGGCGCAAGGCTCACTAAAATATCATGCAACAATAAAGGATAATTGTTGATCATCCTGGCGCGGCTGTTAGACAGCATACCCGGAAAAATCTTCTTTGTTACTTCCCTGTTCTCCAGCATATACGATACACCGGAAGGAGTTCGCAGGTTATCTTCTAAAATATAAAATGTACCGTCCTGGCTTCGGATAATATCTATGCCTGATATGTGAACATACAGATCATTCGGTACACGGATACCGAAGGCTTCTCTGGTATAATGAGGACAGGAAGCAACCAGGTCAGCCGGCATGATCTTATCCTTTAGAATATTTTGTTCTGAATAGATGTCTTTCAGAAAAAAGTTTAAAGCTCTTAACCGTTGTTTTATGCCTTGTTCTATGTGCTCCCATTCAGCGCCGGTCAATATGCGGGGAATGATATCAAAAGGGAAAATTTTTTCAATACCAGCATCATCGCTGTAAACGGTAAATGTAATGCCCTGGTTCATAAAAAGCTCACCGGCTAGCCTGTCTTTCTGTAACAATGCGTCTATGGGGAATTGGCTGAAATCATTATACACCTGCCTATATTGCGAACGAATATGGCTGTCATGGCACATTTCGTCCCAGGTGGCCGGATAGGTTTTGTACTGTTCAAACAGTTGATGACCAGTCATAGCAGCTATTGAGTAAAATAAAACGGTTGCCTCACATGGATGGGTATGTGTAAGCAACCGTATAATCGAATATAATAAATCCCGGGAATATCCGGCCCCTTTCAGCCGAGAGTTTTCAAAAAAGATCTGTAGCATCAATTCACAGGGTGTACCAGGGAATGCAGCTACAATAATAAATGAAACAGAGAGCCGATCCATTAAGGTGTTCTGTTGGAGAAAAAGACCCCACTCATGGGAACCATCCGCCGTAATGAGAGCTGTTTCCGGGAGTTCAACTGGTCCGGGAAAATTAATGCATAGGCTTTTACGCAGAAAGATGATTGGTGGTGACTGGGAGTTACAGTTATGAAGGTGCAACATGGCCCGAAAGGGTGGGATCAATATATGCATGTTTCCAGTTGTCAGGAATCACTACCATATGCCAAATTGATCTGCGTAAAAGCGGGATTACCATCACCTTATTTATATCTATTTTGAAGCAATAAGAAAAGATCAGAATAAATAGCCCGTTAAAGCGTTTCATATAGATGATTTGTCAAAGGTTAAGAAATTAACCCTTTCTTATATTGTTGATTGTATAGCTGTCTTATCTTTTTCGCCTTTGTTCTGTTATGAAGAAAAGGATAAGTCAAAATGATTTTGAAAATTGATTTTGTATTTTGAAATTGGGTTTCGGGACGATCATGAAAATGAAAAAATATATACTGGTATTATTAGCGGCATTCGGTTGTCTGAAAGGAGAGAGCCAGGTTATTTCTGCGGAACAAAATTATGCAGGTAATTCACCGGCTGTAGTAATGGTACAAACTGTATTTTCTGCCACTATATATGTAAACAAAGTGGAAATGAATGAACGGTGGTTTAACCTGTTGGTGGATTCGGTAAAAAGACTTGATACAACCGGAACCATGTTTTCTGCTGAAGAAAAGCTGGATATAGTAGTAAAAGCGTTATATAATAATCCATTTCGTTTTTTTTCAGCTACGACCGAATATTTTCGCCAAAAGCACAGGATATTATCTTCGGGCACAGGTTTTTTTATTACGGGTAATGGATACCTGGTCACCAACGCACATATTATTGACAGGGATAGTGCTTTTATCCGCAGGAAATTTACACTGTCTACTTTTCAGGAAGTAACAGAAGCGAATATCAGGGCTTTGCAATCGTCGTGGGACATGACATTGAATGATGAGCAGCGCAACCTTTTGAATAATGCCTATAGTGTTATCTACTCGCAGGTCTCATCTATGATCCTTTTTGATTTGCAGCGGGAAATATATGTTCAGTTCAGGATGGATGCTAAGGAGGAGAAATTGGTGACTAAAAGAATGCCTGCTAAAGTTATTATTAAAGGCAGCCCCATGCCCGGAAAAGATGTGGCTTTGCTAAAAGTTGACAGTGTACAGCAACTTCCGACCATGCCATTCAGTAAAGATGGTATTGCAAGAATAGGTGAGCAGGTATTGGTATATGGCTATCCTGAACCGGTTACAGCTAATGCATTTCTAGCCAGGGAGACAAATATTGAACCGACTCTGACAACAGGTATTGTCAGTGCCATCAAAAAGTCTGTGGGTGGATGGCCTGTTATCCAGATGGATGCTGTTATTACACATGGAAGCAGTGGTAGCCCTGTTTGTAATAATAAAGGAGAAGTGATTGGCCTGGCCACATTTGGCAGCCTGGAACAAAAAACAGGCGGGTTAGCTGCCGGGTTCAATTTTGCGATTCCCGTATCCATTATAAACGACTATCTCGATTCCGTTGGTGTTAATACGAAGATGAGCCAGGCCACCCTGGGTTTTAACAAAGGGCTTAGTTTTTTTTATGACGGGTATTATACAAAAGCTCTGAAGCGATTTGCAGGTGTTAAAAGGATCAATAAAGATTATCCCCTGCTGAATTATTATATAGAAAGTGCTACCAATAAAATAACGGTAGGAAAAGACAAGGATTCAATAAGGCAGAAGTTTATATTCCGCATCATGGCTTTGGGGTCGGCGCACTTATTTCGCAGGACCAGGCCCGCAACGTTTACGGGTGGACCGGGACGGATCGTGATTCGGTCATCTGGTACTCGAGCTTTGGACCGACTCGCGGAGGGCGGCCCATGCCCGAC
>JBGTIS010000066.1:0-14012 GCA_041745535.1 Cyclobacteriaceae bacterium
CAATCTCAGATCAAATCTTGACTACAACAATAAAATTGATCAGGAAAGTTCGGCAGATTTAGCCCACAAATTAACAGAAGCCTCCTGGGCATAATGATCTATTTCCTTAAGCTCAGCTTCGGTAAAGTCTAAGTGATCAAGTGATTTAACAGAATCCACCAACTGTTCCGGTTTGCTGGCACCAATCAGAGCGGAAGTCACGCGACCACCTCTTAACACCCAGGCAATCGCCATTTGCGCCAGCGACTGGCCGCGTTTCTGGGCAATGCTGTTCAGTGCCCGAATATTATCCAGATTCTTGTCGGTGAGAAAATCAGGGTTAAATGATTTGTTCTGACTGGCTCTGCTCCCTTTCGGAATTCCTTTCAGGTATTTGTCGGTTAACATGCCTTGGGCCAGGGGCGAAAATACGATAGAACCTATTCCCAGTTCATCCAGGCTGTCAGCCAGTCCATCCTCTTCAACCCAGCGGTTGAGCATAGAATAGCTTGGCTGATGGATGAGGCAGGGTGTACCCAGTTCTTTCAGGATAGCCGCGGCTTCCCGGGTACGTTGCGAATTGTAGGATGAGATGCCCACGTAAAGGGCACGCCCGGTGCGCACAATATGGTCCAGGGCCATCATGGTCTCCTCCAAAGGGGTATTCGGGTCAAACCGATGGGAATAGAATATATCCACATAGTCCAGCCCCATACGCTTCAGGCTCTGGTCACAACTGGCGATGAGATATTTTCGACTACCCCATTCGCCATACGGTCCCGGCCACATATCGTAACCTGCTTTAGAGGAAATAAGGAGTTCATCACGGAAACCAGCAAAGTCTTCTTTCAGGATGCGGCCAAAAGCCATTTCCGCGCTGCCATAAGGTGGGCCATAGTTATTGGCCAGATCAAAATGGGTAACCCCCAGGTCAAAAGCCTTTCTGCAAATGGCCTGTTTCGTTTGGTGAGCCACATCATCACCAAAGTTATGCCATAGCCCCAGTGATATTAACGGTAACTTCAGCCCACTTTTGCCACAATAATTATATTTCATTTTTTCATAGCGATGAGGAGTCGGTGTCCAATGCATATTTTATTCGCGTTTAAAGTGTAACAATATTTTAAAAGCCAAAAATGGGAGGTTTTTATCATGAAACAAAATAATAAAGCCTACAATAAAGTAGCAATGAGAGAGAAAGGGTGTATGGCTTTTTGAATTTTGGTGCCCTTGTCTGTAACATTAGTAATTTTTCCTATATTCACTAAAAATGATTTAGAAAATTTATAGATATGGGGCTATCTTATTGGGAAAATCTTCAGCGTGGAAGTCGATCAGCGTTGTTCGAGTTATATAATATCTACTATGAAGATCTCTATTTTTATGGAATGAAGATCAGCAGCGATGATGCGCTTATTAGAGACATTATCCAGGATATTTTTATCGATTTATGGACCAGGCAAACCAAACTTCCTGAAATATCCGCGGTTCGCCCCTATATACTGCGCATGATGCGCAACAAGGCCATCGATGAAATTAAGAAACATAATCAGCAGGTTTTTGGAAATGACGATGTCGTATTTGAACGTTTAGTAGATTTTCAATATTCACCTGAAGAAATTATCCTTTCCGTAGAAGCAGAACGGGAACAGGGTTCGCGAATAGCGAAGGCACTGAACGCTTTACCGGCCCGTCAACGAGAGATCATTCAGTTACGCTTTTTTAGCCATTGTAGCTATGAGGAAATTGTTGAGATCACCGGTGTAAATTATCAATCGGTCCGCAATACTGTTTCGAAGGCATTGAAAAACCTGAGAAATAGTATTCAGGAGAAGATTTCAATATGACCTGAAAGACATCCTATTAAAAAAAGCAGACAACACCTTCACTTTATTCATCAGGACCAGTACCATGCAGGCAGGTCGGTGGGCCGCCGACTACGGGTATTTATTGGGCAGTTCATTATTTCAACATGCCCTTACAATCAGCAAATAATAATAAAAATTCATTACAACGGTTACAAATCTCCCCACATACAGAGTATTGTTAAAATACCCTAATGCATCACGACTTTTACCGGGCTGAAGACTTTGCCACTGACGAATCTTTTCAGGAATATGTGTTTTCCTACAATGAGGAAGCTATCAAATATTGGGAAGATTGGTTGGAAAAAAATCCTGAGCAGGCACATGAATTTAATCTTGCCCGACAATTGGTCATCAACCTGCAGTTCAGAAGCAATGACGTTTCCGCAAAAAAATCCTTTGACCTTCAGCAACTGCAATCGAGGCTGCTCAAAAAAGAGGTAGGTCTTCCACAAGAAAATACAGCTTCAAAGGCAGTTATAAAATCTTCCCGAACCTGGTGGGGTGTGGCCGCTGGTTTACTGTTGCTTCTCGGGCTTGGTTATGGTTTCTGGAACGCAGGCGAATCCTTGTTTTTCAGAAGTAATCCAACGCAGCAGCCAATAACCACCCTAGTGCAGCAAACCATTCCCCGTGGGCAAAAACAAACCATTTATCTGCCCGATGGAACCTCGGTGAAGCTCAATTCTGAGAGCACCATTCGTTATGACAAGAATTTTTATCAGGGAACGCGCGAAGTCTATTTGAGTGGAGAAGCCTATTTTGAAGTAGCACATGATACCCTCCGACCCTTTGTGGTGTATGCTAACGGTATTGAAACCAAAGTATTGGGTACAGCTTTCAATTTGAAGGCATATCCTGATGAAAACAATGTGGCGGTGGCATTGGTGCATGGCAAAGTAGAAGTGAGTAAATCAAATGATTTTTCAGAAATGCTGATGCCCACACAAATGCTCAGCTTCGATAGTAGCAGCGATGTAATTGAAATAAAACCTTTTGATTCCATAGAGATCGTGGGATGGAAAGATTGGGTTTTGTTTTTTAAAGACGCCGATTTCAATGAAATTAAATATAAACTGGAACGATGGTATAATGTAAAGATAGAAGTGCGGGGCAGCCTGAAAGGAAAGGCATTTTCAGGAAAGTTTACCAATGATAGCCTGGAAGAAGTGCTGAATGGAATAGGATTTTCTTTGCACTTCCAGCATGAAATTTCAGATGGAATAGTAACCATTCAATCTAACCTGTAAACCAGCATCAATGGAAAAATTTGATAGTTCTTAATAAAAAAATCCCGACAGGTATACATCATGCCGGGACTTAAATTTTGACCCGTTAAGACAGAAATTTGGCCGTTTCAGCGTCTTACCACATGGGTCTGTTTGAAAAACCTATTGATTTAACAAACTTTTAAAGTTATGAAATCCAAACTACTACTACAAGTTATCGCTATGTCACGCTCACTATTTTATGGGATCGTTCTTCAAACCTGTATCAGCAGCCTGCTGATTGCCGCAGACAGCAAAGCTCAAAACGAGAAAAAACCACTCGATGATATTATCATATCGGTTGACCTGAAAAACGTGTCACTGACCAAGGCGTTTGATGAAATCAGCGATAAAACCAATCTGAGGTTTGCTTATGATAAAAACTCGATAAGCGCGGCGTCGAGAATCACTGCCAATTTGCAGAATTCTTCCCTAACCAAGGTACTCAAAGAGATATCCAAAACAGCGGATTTGAAATTTCGACGCATTAATGAAAATATATTTGTCAGTACGAAAGACTATTTTTTTAAACCAAGTATCGAAGAGGTAATTGAAAAGGAAAAACTCCAGGCGATTGCTGTTTCAGGTAAAGTTACCTCCAGTGAAGACAATGAAGGTTTACCTGGCGTAAATGTGATCATCAAAGAAGCCAATACAGGAACGGTTACGGATGCTGATGGTAACTTCGCCCTTGAAGTACCAGGAGAAGAAACCATTCTTATATTTAGTTCGGTAGGTTATTTACAGAAAGAAGTGATGGTTGGATCCCAAACAGTGATCAATATTTCATTAGCTATGGATGTTACTTCCCTGGATGAGATTGTGATTGTGGGTTATGGAGAGCAGAAAAAAGTTAATCTGACGGGTGCTGTATCCACAGTTAGTAGTCAGGAGCTCACCAAACGTCCTGTATCGAACCCCGCCAACCTGTTACAGGGAAAGGTTCCCGGTGTTCAGGTTTCACAGGCTTACGCGAAACCAGGCGATGAGGGGAATACGATACGCATCCGTGGAGCGGGTACTTTTAGTAATGCGGGAAGCGATCCGTTGGTGCTGATTAATGGTATCGCAGGCGACATGAACAATCTGAATCCGGATGATATCGAATCTGTTTCCGTACTGAAAGATGCTGCCTCCTCTGCCATTTATGGTGCCCGTGCCGCAAATGGGGTAATTCTGATTACTACTAAGAGAGGTAAAAATGAAACCCTTTCCATTGAATATCATGGTAATGTTCAGGCGCACGATGCAACCCGATTACCCGAATTGCTGACCAATTCCGCGGATTATATGATGTATTGGAACGAGGGCAGGATCAGGGCTGGAAATACGCCTTACTTTACTCAGGCAACGATTGATGCCTTCAGAAATAACCCGAACGATCCGGTTAATTATCCCAATTTTGACTGGATTCAACATAGTTTCCATACGGGTTTTGCCCAGAATCACCACTTGAATATCAGCGGGGGAAGTGGAAAAACTGTTTTTAACGCGTCTTTGGGATTTTTAGATCAGGGTGGAATTACAAGTACGTATGAATATCAAAAATATACCGGACTGATTTCATTTAATTCGGAAGTGAAAGACTGGATCAGTGTAGGCGGTGAAATTCAGTTTGTAAAAAAAGATATCACGAAAAGCAACTGGGATAATGATGTGGATTACCAGATTCTTGCCATCTACGGATCCGCACCGAACTATACCCCTACCATGACCCTACCCGATGGATCTACCGGATACGTGGCCAGATACAGCTCGGGAATTGGAGAATGGACCGTAAGAAATCCGGATGCGCAGGATGCCAGTGGATTATATACCCAGAACGACTACAATGTGGTTCCACAATTTTATGTGGAAATAAATCCGATCGAGGGTTTAACATGGAATACCAAAGTGGCGCTTTCTCTGTACGACGGCTTTAACAAAGGGCATGAACATGCGGTGGACAACTACTTTTTCGAAGATGGTAGTTATGCCCATAATAATTCTACGTGGCGACTTGGGGTAACGGACCGGAACAGTCAAACCACCCTGACAACCTTATTTTCAACGTTAAATTATAACAAGGTTTTTAACCAAGACCACAATATAGATGTATTGGTCGGCTACAACCAGGAATCCTTTTTCGGCAGAAATCTGAGTGGAAACAGAATTTATTTTCCTACTCCTGACATCAAAGAGCTGAATGCGGGTTCCTCTGAGGGGCAAAGTACTTCCGGCACAGCCTCCGAATGGGCTATCCAATCACTGTTCGGCCGTCTTGCCTATAACTTCCAAAGCAAGTACCTGTTTGAAGTAAATGCCCGTTACGATGGAACTTCCAGAATTGCCTCGGATACCCGTTGGGGCTTCTTTCCATCCATATCGGCAGGATGGAGAATATCAGAGGAAGAGTTTATACAACAATTCAATTGGCTGGATAATCTGAAGTTGAGGGCCTCATGGGGACAGTTGGGGAACCAGAACGTCGGGTTATATCCCTATCAGGAGGTTTTGTCTACCACTTCCTATCCATTTTCTAATGTGGCAGATCCGGGAGTAAGACAGACCCGCATGGTAGATGAATCGCTGAGATGGGAAACAACCACCATGACAGACATTGGCCTGGATTTCAGCCTGCTAAACGGATTATTCACCGCTACGATCGACTGGTATGATAAGGTAACCGATGATATTCTTTATGATATACCAATACCTGCCAGCGTAGGATTATCCTCTCCCACCGTCAACTACGGTAAAATGAGAAACAGAGGATATGAGATCGAGGTAGGGCATGGTCAGCAATTGGGCGACTTCAATTACAATGTACAATTTAACTTCTCTCACAATGAAAATGAGGTGTTCCGGATTCTGGCTCCCTCTTACGAAAATAATACCACCATCCAGGAAGGTCTTCCCTTCAATTCCTTCTATTTGACCGAATGGATCGGAATTTTTCAGAACCAGGCTGAAATTGATGAAGGACCGCTGCATCCGTTTAATCCCAAACCTGGAGACCTGAAATTCAAGGACCAGAATGGTGATAACAAAATTGACGCCGATGACCGTATCGTTGTTGACGGTGCCTACCCGAAGTTCATCTATGGGGGTGGCCTCAATGTTTCCTGGAAAAACCTCAGCTTATCGGCATTCTTTCAGGGTGTTGAAGGACAAAAACTTTCTGTTCAGGGATTGGCATGGGGCTTGGTACCGTACATACAGGGTTCTCCTCCTCCTGTGGATTTTATCAAGAATATGTGGACCCCGGAAAATCCTACCAATGAAAATCCGGCCATGTATGTATCCGGATATGCCCCTGTAACAGGTACTCAAAACACTTACTGGCTACTCGATGCCTCCTACCTGCGGTTAAAAAACCTGTCCATTGAGTACAGTCTTCCCGACATCCTCACCCAGAAAATCGGTTTGAATAACGTACGTGTGTATGTATCTGGTGACAATCTTTTTACCATCACCAAGTACCCCGGTGCCGATCCTGAAAGAGCCAGTACCGGCTGGTTCGAGGCCTATCCGCAAGTTACGATTTACACCATGGGAGTTAAAGTCAAACTTTAATTATAAAACTGAACGACAATGAATAAGTATATAAAAAATTTCAACTATAAAAGTTTCGTCATAGGAGTGCTAGCACTGTTTTCAGTATCATGTGACGATTTTTTAGATAAAAATCCGCTAGACCAAATATCCAGCAATACCTTCTGGAATACGCAGGCCGATGCGGATATGGCTTTGGCCGGTGTCTATTCTCGTCTTAACGCATCGACCTTTATTTTCGAAACGCAGACCATGTTGTCGGTTTTGGCCGGCGATGCCAATGAAGCAGGTCAAAGTTTAGGGGCCAGTTCTATTGGTACACTGGCGGCAGGAACTATTGAACCCACTTCAGGGGGTATTATTAATAGTATCTATGAACAATCTTATCAGGGGATCTCTTCTTGCAATTTTTTCCTCGAAAATATAGACAAGTGTGCCATTACCGATGAAATAAAAAATAAATATAAAGGGGAGGTTCTCTTTTTAAGGGCATTTTTCTATTTCACGCTTACCGAATTTTATGGTGGCGTGCCGCTTTATACCGGCACGGTCAGCATCGATGATGCGAAAGTGAAGCAAAGCACAAAAGCTGAGGTGGTTGCACAGGTGCTCGATGATCTGGACGTTGCCATCGCAAACCTGCCCAATACAGATTATAGCTCTACAGGGCATGCTGTAAAAGGTTCCGCATTGGCCCTTAAAGCCAGAGTATTGCTGCATCAGGAGAATTGGGAAGCAGCAGCGGCTACCGCGAATCAGGTGATTACTGATGGTAATTTCAGTTTGTATGAGGATTTTAAAAACTTGTTTTTAGTGTATGGTCAAACCAACAACCCGGAGATCATTTTCTCTACCAGATTTCTAAATCCCAACAATTCTAATCAACAGGATATCCGATTAGAATGGCATGGAATACTAAATCCTCGCCAGGAATTAGCCGATGCGTTTGAATGTACCGATGGTCTGCCCATTACAGAATCGCCTTTGTACGATCCGGATAACTGGAAACTGAATCGCGACCCGCGCATGTTATTAACGCTTAAGCTATTTTCTGACCCGGCAGTTAAAGCCTCCGGTGAAGTGGTAGAATATGCTTATAATGGTATCTCATTAACAGGTTTTGAACCCGCTAAATTTGTGGACGTGGAAGTATTGCCCATTGATTATTCTACCAAAAGTGAACATGATTGGATCTTATTAAGATATGCTGAAGTTTTATTGAACTATGCTGAGGCTAAAAATGAATTTTCTGGCCCCGATGCTTCTGTATACAGTGCCATCAATGAAGTGAGAGCAAGACCCGGCATCGATATGCCACCCCTGCCGGCAGGATTGACGAAAGAGCAAATGCGAGCACGCATCAGGCAAGAGAGAAGGGTTGAATTAGCTATGGAAGGAATTAGATACGGCGATATCAAACGATGGAAAGTAGCTGAAACCTATATTCCTTCATTGGTTGATCCGGGTAGCAATCTTCATCGTCAGTTCGATCCGGCAAAACATTATGTATTCCCTTTCCCGCAGAGCGAAATAGATATTAATGAAAAATTGGAACAGAATCCGAACTATTAAATAATAGCTCATCTTACCTGAATTTTCTTTTCAAATATGAATGTTCTCCGAGAAAGCCACAAATCTTATAAGGATAGTGGCTTTCTCCTTGAATCTGCCTGATATAGGTTGTCAACCGAGGTTTTAAGGGTAGTTAAATATGGGATCAGCTTACCATATCAGGGACTTAGTACCAGAAGCGATCCAAATATTCTTAAAAATAAATAGAAAAGAAGGCTTCATTTGGGTGAAGCCTTCTGATTAAATTAACCATTACCATCCTATTTCTAAAAATAGCTGGCTGGGTGTATCGCATTTACTGTAAAGCATATAGTTTCCGGTTTCAGGATCAATCATCCAGGTATATTCTGGTGACGGGCAGAATTG
The DNA here is from genome assembly GCA_041745535.1 of Cyclobacteriaceae bacterium. Taxonomy (GTDB): domain Bacteria; phylum Bacteroidota; class Bacteroidia; order Cytophagales; family Cyclobacteriaceae; genus JBGTIS01. The sequence continues at coordinate 8,585 of JBGTIS010000066.1, forward strand.
GTTTACCTGATACTTTTTATTAACGATAAAGAAAGGTAGCGTGGACTTTTCACAGGGAGAAGTATCGGTTTTGCACTTGTCGTACAGCAGGTAGTTGCCCGTTACCGGATCAATGCACCACCACAAATCAGGACAAGGCTTCCGGTCGCAGGGGTTATTGGTCACGCACTTGTCGTAGAAAATATACTTGCCGGTTACAGAATGAATACAAACGTAGTAGTTGGGGCATTGTATGCCGTATACTAGCGGAACAAACTTTACTTTTCTGCTATTGGATTTGAGAATCTGGTAACCAATTATTTTTCGGTTCTTAATATTCGCGTACAGTATACTTCCGGTGGCTTTATTCTGCCGGACACGCTGGTAACCATTCCGATCTAAAGCGATCTTGCTGAGATCCAGCACTTCAAAGTTTCGATTCTGACTACTGCTACTGGTTGTTAAATCCGTATTCGGATCTAACGACGTGGCTATGGGGCCTTGCAGGGTTTCCTCCTGTTCGCAGGAGAGCAAAACGAAGAGCACTACCCATAAGAAAATCAGGGTTTTAATAGCGTTCATAATGAGTTAATATTTACTTGATTGCCTACTCTGTTTCAGGCTTTTCGGCATCCGCCTTATGCATTGATTAGCTAATCCTGATGCTGTTCAGATAGGTATTGGTCATCGCGGATATTCCTGCTATCACCCAAAAAACGCCGGCGATTGTCATATGGCTCGGGTTACTTGACATCCATTATTACAGGTTTGATATCCTTGTGACAAGGTCATACTCTGGTTGGTAAATAGTAGATGTCAATTGAAAGAAGGTATTTGTCAAGGCACAGGCAGCAAGGGTCAATCCGATACCTTTTTTGGGAAAAAACAACCGGATTGATAGCAAGCGGAAGGTGACTTTTATTTCTCTGCCATATACCAATGAATAAAATCACCTAAAATTTGAAAGCCATGAAAAAGCTCATCTGCCGCATTGCCTGCTACACCGGTGCATGCTTCCTTATTTTTGCCTGCGAAGATGCCAATGAGGTTGAAATGTCTCAGCAGTTTGCGCCAACCGAAGCGCATACTTCCACAAAACCTGCTGCTACCCATAATCAAACCATTTGGTTCAGTTTCCAAACAGCAAACCGACCAGATGGCAGGTACAAAGTGGGAACGAATCCATCTACGGGCAGTACGCTTTTTATTTCTCTGAGGAATAGGGAAGTAGTACAGGCGCGAATTCAGACGATTGATGGACTCACATCCGTACTCGATCCGGTAGGGGGCCCCACTGGGCCGCTCCATGTGTCATTTATGTGCGTAGATCCTGAGGTAATTCAAATTTTTACCACCCGCTCTTCTGCCATCAATGTGGGTAATATTAAGAAGTACACCATTTATGTGGTACCAAAAGATTGTAATCCCCAAAGCACTGTGATTATGATATCCATGGAACGGTCTTATTAACCAACGAGGAGATAGATTATGAGAGATTTAAAATGGGCTATACCTGTTGTTACCAGAAAAGCCCTACGATGGTTAGGCCTACCGGTACTTTTCCTGCTCAGTCAGTGGTCAGCAGGATGGACCCAACCCGAGCAGGGCTATGCGACATCCACCTATCAGCGTGATACCTCCCGGATTCATCAGCTTTGCGCACTGGGCAAACAATACCAGTATTCCCGGCCCGACCAGGCTGAAAAATACCTGGATAGCGCCTATCAGGAAGCACGGCAGTTGGGTTATAAAAAAGGGGAAGCACAGGCAGGTTTGCAGTTGGGAGTGATCGCCATAATTCAAAGCGATGTGGAAGCAGGCAGACAGTTCACCCTGCAAGCCCTTCGTTTATTCCAGGTCCTCAATGATACGTTTAGTATAGGAGATTGCCACAAGAACCTGGGCATCGCGAATTATTACCAGGGAAATTATGCCGAGGCGAAAGCCTGTTACGACAAGGCAATAGCACTTTTCCGGCAAGCAGGGGCCGTGCTGAGCATGGCCAAATGCTATACCAATATGGGGAACATCTACCAGCAATGGGGCGAATATCAGGAAGCTTTAGGCTATTATTTAAAGAGCGCGCAACTGGTGGAACAACTGGGTTTGGAAGAGGGCTTGGGGCAGAGTTACGGCAACATCGCGATGGCCTACCGCAGTGTAGGCGACCTGGAGGCAGCCAGTGCCTACCACCAAAAAGCCTTATTGTTGTTTGAGAAATCAGAGGATCAATACAACCTATCAGTTACGCTGAATAACATCGGATTGATTTATGAAGAAAAGCAAGCGTATACAGAAGCCTTAAGTTACTTCCAACAGGCTTTTGATAAGGCCCAATCGTTGGGCGGATGGCACATTGCTGTGCATTCGTTAAACAACATAGGTTACGCGTATTTCAAGCAGGGCGATTATTCCCGGGCTTTGCCCTATTATGAGCGTGCGCTTGCCATTGGAAAGGAATTGAAAGATCCGGAGGTAATTGCTAATGTACTGGAGAATATCGCCACCATTCATATTAAAAACAAATCATATACTCAGGCATTGACGCTATTACAGGAAGCACTCACCCAGGCAGCGCAAGCCAGACAGAAGAATGATTTGAAAAGTTTGCACGATACCTTTTCCCAGGTATACACCGAGATGGGCCATTATCAGCAGGCCCTTCAACATTACCAGATAGCAAGAGCCTACCAGGATAGTTTGTTCAACGAAGAAAAATCCAGGCAGATTGCCCAGATGCGGACCCGCTATGAGGTGGAGAAAAAAGAGCATCAGATCACCGCGCAACAACAGGAAATTAACTTAATGGCACAGACCAAACAGGTGGAGAAACAATTGCGCCTGGTTTTAATAATTACCCTGGGCCTGTTGTTTTTGCTACTGATGTTTATGTATAGCCGATACAGGTTGAAGCGACAATCGGTACGCATGCTGCATTTAAAGAATGAGGAAATTCAGGCAAAAAACCTGCGGATCAGTCAGATGAACCAGGAGTTGGAAAAGCGGATGCTTCGGGCGCAAATGGATCCACATTTTATATTCAATTCCCTGAACTCTATCCAGCACTTTATTACCACCAATGACAAAACTTCCGCCCTGAAGTACCTTTCTAAATTTTCCAGACTAGTACGGCAGGTACTGGAGAACTCGGTAAACACACAAGTGCCCCTTGCCGATGAAATTAAACTTCTGGAACACTATATGGCATTGGAAGAGCTGCGCTACAACCATTCCTTCGGTTATGTCATTCAGGTAGATGAATCGGTGGATGTATACGACACGGAAATACCTTTTTTATTGATACAACCCTATGTAGAGAACGCGTTGGTGCACGGGCTGAGACACAAAGCCGAAGCGGGGCAACTACGCATCGAGATAAAGCAGGAAGACCATTCACTATTGTGCAGGGTAGAAGACAATGGAGTCGGACGGATTAAAGCCCGGCAATACAGAGGGCAAAGCGCTTTTCCTTCCCGGGGCATGTCGGTAACCCAACAGCGGCTGGACACGCTCAACCACGATAAAACTGAAAAAACCCAGGTGCATACATATGATTTAGTGGACGAACAGGGAAATGCCTGCGGCACCCGCGTAGATATTGTAATACCTCAAACAGAAACACCATGCTTACAGCCGTAATTGTAGAAGACGAATTACACAGCCGGGAAGTGTTAAAAAACCTGATACAAGACTACTGCCCGCAAGTAACCGTAAAAGGAATGGCACCTGCCGTAGAGGAAGGCATCGAACTGGTAAATGCCGTCAGGCCGGACCTGGTTTTGCTGGATATCGCCTTGCAGGTAGGCACCGGATTTGATCTGCTTGAAAAAGTGAGCAACCGCACTTTTGATGTGATTTTTACTACGGCCTATGAACACTATGCCCTGCGCGCCATTAAATTTTCGGCTATCGACTATTTACTCAAACCCATTGATCTGGAAGAGTTACAACTGGCGATCAGCAAAGTAACGTTCAAACAACAAACCCATGCACATAACCTGCAGATAGATACCCTTTTAAAGAATCTGCGCAATCAGCAGCCGCAACGGCATACCATTACCCTGGCTACCACAGAAGGATTGAACTTTGTTCCCGTGAACCATATTATCCGGCTGGAAGCCATGGGTTCCTATACGCGGTTTTATCTACACAATGGTAAAAAAATCATGGTTAGCAAGCATTTAAAAGAGTATGAACAATTGCTGATTGAAGCGGATTTTTGCCGCATTCATCAATCACACCTCATTAATCTGAACGAAGTCAGCCAGTTTGTGAAAACAGATGGCGGCTATGTAGTTTTGAAAGACCAAACCAAACTGAAAGTATCTTCCGCCCGACGGGAGGTTTTCTTAAGCAAAATGCAGGAATAGATTTAATAAAAGCGCCATACTTTCTGCTTTAGGGGAAATTGATTGGATAGGAAGTTAAAGCTGGAGTAAAACACGTCCGGAAAAAGGTAATCGCCTGTCAGTTTTTACCTTTAGAAATAAAGATTTCATCCAGAAAGTAGGTAAAACTGCCAGCTCCTCCCGGAAATTGGAAGGATGCTGTTGGGTGTGCCGGATTCGCGTAAGCCAGGTTATTGTCTACAAACAACGGGTGGTTTTCTACGGTGATGTTGCCACCGGATTTTAATACACTGAGGTTATATTTTTCATTCGCTACATCCACATTTACGATAAAAGTATGCTTTTGTCCTGAAGCAATGGTACCTGCCTCAGAGTCACTAATGGCATCATCGGCCAACATGACACTGCCGTCGCTCTCTATCTTGATAATGCCAAAAATACCGCCCGACCCATCTTCCAGATAAATTAAAAAAGGTTGGCCTGAAGAAAAATCAGCGATCCCCGACCAGGTAAAAGTAACTGGTTTGGTCAGATTGGTAGATTTTGCTCTGAAGTTGATCCACCGGTCCTGGCTAGGCACCGAAGAAGGAAGAGAAGCGTATTGATGCGCCAAAGCCCGGGTAGCGAAATCCGGACGAGTTACTACTTCCAGACGATCTTCCAGAGCAGTTTTGTAGGTGATCTGGTCGCCGTTAGGATTGCCCGGTAACGATTTGTTGGGAGGATTACCCACCGTATCGTTATTGAAGGTCGCCGTCAGCAAACTGGTGCAGGCGGTAAACATTACGAGGCAAACTAAAATTAAGGCATTAGCAGAATAACATTTAGCACAATTAATAAGGCAGGTTTTCATGGTTTAATATATTTGGTAAATACAAAGGATTTTAACCGAATACTGTAAGGATTGGTCAATGCAACTGGCTTTAATGTAACCTTGCCCATAAAAATTGTGAAGGCAAAGGGTATTCAATGCCTTGCCTTTCTCTCTGCTATATATTTGTTATATTTAGAATGAGGAGTGGCTATTTTGTGGATTGTTTGATGTACCACGTAGTAGTTGTACACCCGTCTGGGAAACTCCAACTAAAAAGAGAAATGAA
>JBGTIS010000067.1:0-43620 GCA_041745535.1 Cyclobacteriaceae bacterium
TTGCATTGATGGTATTCTGTGTCTGATCGGTGAAATCGATGATGCCCTTGGTATTCAGATTGGTAAATGATACCCTTCCGTATGCTTTTTCGCCAGATGCCGAAACCGCGATGTTATTTTCAAGATTTACTCCCGTTCTGAAATAGTCTTTTATGTTATCGGGCCGGGAATTCCAGGGACTATCCGGTCCGGTAGACCATTGGTCCAGTAACAACCCGGCATCCAGTCTGGGCCCCCAGTTAATGGGCCAGGAATCGTTTACCCCACCTCCCAGTCCGTCTACATAGTTATAGGAAAACTGTTTGGCATACTCATTATAAGTAAGGTTTGATCCCGGGTTATTTTCCAAATATTGTTTATAGATATACTCACTGCCATCCCATCCGCCACCGTATTCATTTTGGAAAGCCGGAAAATAAGCAGGTTTATCAAATATCACCGAAGAGTTAATATCCACACCAATTCTTTTGCCTTCCTTATCTCCTTTCTTGGTAGTAATCAGAATCACGCCATTGGTGGCCCGGCTGCCGTATAATGCCGAGGCTGTGGCACCTTTGAGCACGGTAACTGATGCAATGTTATTTACATCCAGGTCAGAAGCAGTATTGCCCCAGTCGATACCTCCTCCTCCATCCAGGTTGGTTGTGGAATTGTCGACAGGGGTACCATCTACCACAAAAAGGGGTTGGTTGCCACTAAACGAAGAATTCCCTCTGATTACAATTCTGGAAGAAGCACCTACCGTACTCCCGCCACTGGTTACCTGTACCCCGGCAATCTTTCCCGATAACGAATTAATAATGTTTGGATCATTGGAAGGATTTAACTCATTTCCATCCAGTTCCTGTACGGCATACCCAAGGGTCTCCTTCTCCCGGGTAATACCCAATGCCGTTACCACTACCTCGTCCAACGATACCAGGTCAGGTGCCATCTTGATATTGATTACCGACCTGGATTCAACTGAAACTTCCTGTTGCAGATAGCCCACAAAGCTGAAACTCAGTACCGCGTCTTTGTCTACCTCAATTCTATAGTTTCCGTTTGCATCTGTAACAGTACCTGTCACCGTACCTTTATGAATGACAGTAACTCCAGGTAAGGAGGCACCTGATTCCTCAGTAACTGTTCCACTCACCGTAATGTCTTGTGCGCATAAGGTTCCAATCAATAAAAGGGTTATGGCCAGGAGTACCACCCCTTTCTTCAGGATAATTCGTAAAGCCTTTTTCATATGCTATTTTTTAGTTTAGGTAATATAAGAAAGTGAATTTAATAGCATATAAGGTGGAAATAAACCACAAACTTACCGAATGAGTATACTATTTTATCAATACCAGCATTTATTCTGTTAAATGTTTCAAAATGATTCGTGATCCACAGTGCAGGTGTGATCCCGGATTTTGAAAATGGATAAGCATGTTTATGTGTGTAAGCTTAAACAACTACTACCTGTAATTAATCCATACCGGATAAGCGTACCTGTACTGTGCCGCTGCCCTGGTCGAACAGGTAGGCGGGCATTCTGATTTCGAGGCGTTTCAGGTTATCGATATGGCGGTCGAGCAATAAGGGTGGCGGATCAAGCGATATAATGGAAACCGTTAGGTCAGGATGCGACAGGTTCTCCAGTTTTAACTGTTTGCCATCCTGCTTTAAAATGGCACCGCCTTTTACAATTTCCACATCGGCGGTGGTCATCAGTTGCCAGGTAATGTTTTTTGTAGAATCGGTAAGCTCAAATTTATCTTCGATCAACAGCGTATGATTGTTTTCCTTTACATATCTGCGGGTTACATTGTTCAGCGTTCCTTCAAAAGTTTTGCTCATATCCAGCGTAGCTTCGGGCTGATTGCCTGCTTTAAAATCCGTAAAATCGGCCATGCCATCCACCTGGTGCAGGGCATCGTTCACGGTGAGGGTGCTATGGCCAAAATTGTTTTTGGTAAGCAGGGTCCAGCGTTCGCATTCCTGGCACCTTCCCCAAAGGTCAAACCCTTCTTTTTCCAGTTCGTGGTAGCTCTGATTACCCGGATCAATCACCCACCGTACACCGTCCAGCTCAAAAATAAAGGAACCGCCATCCATGTTCCCATGGTTTACCGTACCTCGTCCCCCTTTACCACCAAAATAAAACTGCCGGCTGTCGTTTTCCTCAGACCTGAAAAATACTACCGGATTGGCGCCATCACCTTTCCAGGCCAAAGGCAGGTCATTCTTATTTTTATCTTCAAACTGCGACAGCCATACCAGGCCGGCTCCCGCATAACGGGCCAGTTCGCCCATAGCTTTTGGGTCCTGTAAAAATCTTTCTTTCTCAAAGTACATTTCATTACCAGTTTTGGCAGCAAACCAGGCCAGGGTAAAGTCGCCATTTTCAGAGCGCTGGTCGCCGCAGTCGGCAAAATTATAGTACCAGCCCGAAGGTGCGGTGCTCAGCAATTTGAAATTGGCGGATTCTTTAAAAGCCGGATAGGCTGCGAGGCCGAAATCGGTACCAAAGGCACTTTCCAGCATAGAGGCCGTTAATACCGAAAAGCTGGTTCCATATACCCAGTAGGTAGCTCCTTCGGGGTATACGCCATCCGGGCCATATTCAGCCAGCGCATGGGGCATGCCTTCCAGTGCCCGACTGATGGTTCTGGCTGCCAGTTCCGGATCTTTTTCCGCAATCACAATAGAGGCAGCGATCATGCCACCGTTACAAACCTGGTTCCAGTTATTGGTACCATTGATCCACCCTACATTGCCCGCTTCGTTATAACTGGGCTTAATCCCTTTTTCAATGAGCGCATTTTTTGCCAGTTCAACCGTAGCGGCTGGCAAATCGCTGCCCACCCAGTCAATAGCCAGGGCTACGGCCATCGACATTTCTGCCACATCCAGATAATGAGAAGGATTCCAGTCCTGAAAATCGCAGACGGCCTGTAACTCCTCATCAATTCTTTTCAGAATGGCAGGGTCTTCGTCAATTACGTACACCATGCCGAGCGCATTCATCCGGTATAGCATTTCCCGAGAAGTGCCCAGCAGCCTGCGGCCTACTACAATCCGTTCCAGCAAAGGCTTGGTCTGAATTTCCTGAGCATTCAGTTGTATTGCCTGGTACATATTTTTTATTACCGGATCGGTTTTTATTTTCTTTTTCAGGTTTTTCTCAATAGCAGGGGTCAGTACCAGCCGTGGACTTTCCTTCCTGAGGTTTTTTTTGAGGTATTGCACCGTAACCGGGTTTTCAAGCTTTACCGAATCATCATTTACCGTGTCTGACATCACATACAGGGCATTGTCCGCTGTGGTTGTCAGCAATGGGAATATAAAAATCAGGCTTAATAAAATCAGGGTGTAATAAAGTTTTGTTTTCATAATTATTGGGTTTTGGCAGAGGCGCGCGGTTGGCCTACACCTTATAAGATAATTTATATTTCTATGACTACACTTTTTCCGGCATATTCATTTTGAGGCAAATCGACGATCACATTACTGTATCCCTTTTCTTCGTGCCAGGTGGCTTTATAATCGCTGCTGTTTCCACTGACCCGGCTGCTTACTGTCAGATGTATGGAAGTTAACTTTCGGGACGGATCGGCTACGGTTATCTTTTTTATAGTCTGTCCATCCACATACACCATCACCATCCCGGGGCTTTCCACAGTAACCTTGATATTATCGGTAAGTTGTACTTCGCCCGCCTCATAAAACACGATCTGACTCAGGCCCAATCCGGTATGCTGTACGGCCTGCATTGCCGGCGTATTGGCCAGAATTTCAACAGGTATATTTTTCTGATATGTTGCCACATCAGCTTCCGCTACAGCCGGAACCACCATATAGGCATACGCGGCATGGCTTGGCTTTTTTCCATGATCCAGCCACAGAGTGAATACTTCCTCGCTGATTGCTTCCTTGGGGCTGTCAGCCTGGTGATTGATGCTGTACCAGCTGCCTGTGGCTTCCTGATTTTTAAGATGCGCGTCTGTGGATTGCGGAAAAAGATAAGCAATGCTATCGTGCCATATCCAATCCACTTTTTTCAGCTTATGCTCACCTTTATCCAATACTGAGGTGTTATTTTTTTTCATTACCACCACTTCTCCCTTTAAGAAACCCTGATTCAGGGTTGTAGCTACCGGATAGGCTGCCTCAGATTGTATGCCTGTACCCAGACAAACGTATTCCTTGTCAAATAAAAACCAGGCTTTTCTGGCTTCCAGCGGGTCAAGCGTACTTTTAAAGTCAAAAGCGGCAGCACCGTATTGTTCGTCAGAAATAGCGCCTACAAAGTCGGTAAGTCCTTTCTTCTGTATTTCCTCTTCAGAAGGCAGTGAAGGTTTCTGTACCACGGTGGTGCCGGGGATTTTCTGCCAGTCCCAGATGGGAAAAATATCGGTGTACTCTTCGCCGGTTCTGGAAATAAAATTAGAACCATCGCCCAGATGATGATTTTTCAGTCCTTCCCCATTGTAAGGTTCTTCCATGGTATGGTTGCGGGAGGAAAACATCCGAACCGATGTAAAATACTGAGGGCGCTGGTGGCTGAAATATTCCGAACGCCAGTAAAACCGGTTGCTGGTTAAATCCGGTGCTGCTTCCCCTTTACGAATTTTCGCGATTTTTTCCAGTTCTTCCTTTCTGTAATCAGTGGCCTGTAATAGTTTTTCGGGTGTATCGGCGCTATATGCATGCAGCGTCCCCTGCCGGGTAATGCTGCGGTTTTTGGCACCCGGATCAGGATATTTGCCATAAACCATCGTTTTGCTAATGCCATCCAGGTAAAAATCGACGAGCAGTTCGATGGCTTTATCGGGGAACCTGTAGGTGGTGCCGGCCACTTTGGCGGCCCAATCGGCAAAGGCTTCGGCATACCCCATGCCATAAGAAAGGGTGGAAGTTACATGATCGTGGCGATGGTGAAAGCTGAAGTCCGGCTGAAGCCCTCTTTCGTCGGCAGGATCGCCTCGGTCGGTAGCAAACATGATTTCGCTGGCCATCGTTTTCACTACGGTACTCAAAGTTGTGGAATCTCTGACAAACAAAGCATACTTGCCCAGTATGCCTGCGATTTTGATTAGATCGCCACCGGGTCGGGCACCCCAGGCACCAAGATTGGCCCGGCCGGCAATGGGTGCGGCTTTTTCCTTTTGCGCTACTGAAAGGTCTTCATCCATAATCAGCAACATACTGACCATCGCGTTGGGCGTTCCTATCTGGTTCCACCACCAGTTATCGCAGATAAAATTATGGTCGAGCCAGAAATTGAACGAAGCATCAATAGCACCTTTCAGGGCAGAATCCCGGTAAAATTCAGAGTCAGGCTTTTTATAGGCCCTGCTCAGGTCTACCATATTGCTCAGGTGCCTGCTGTGCTCAAAGCCGGTACGGGACACATCCTCATAGTTAATGTCCGGCCAGCTGCCGTCTTCCTGAAGGGAAGTTATTAAATTTTTGATATGGGCCGCATCAATCTCAGGCTCCATCAGTTCAGCAATAACCCGTGCTCTGAGAATTTCCAAATCTGAATCAGCAATCAAATTACTTTCCTTTCGGTAGGTGTCCCCACAGACCGAAACCCACCATGCAATCCATGTGGCCTGTGAGGACACAGACCATGGGAAAGGGACGGTCCAGGCAATATGGTGGGTAGGATAGGCAAGCGGACGGGCCGCTGCTACATAGGCCTTGTATTTTTCATCTCCATACATCTCATACTGTTCATAAGCGAAGGCATTAAAAATGAATAGAAAGAAGCCTAATATAAAGGTTAGTAACCGGTGTATTCGCATATCAATTAATCATCGTAAGTGTTTTTGGATGGTGTACATAACTCTGGAAACAGGTGAATTATTTAGCCATAGACTAAAATTATCATGCTGAGCAAAGAGAAGCATCTTATATCCTGCCAATTATCAGGCATTTAAGATGCTTCACCCCTACTCAGAATGACTGTTTTTCACTTTCTGTTAATACAGAAGTGTATTATATTAAAACTATTCGCTGCCCCCCCATCCCGGGTTTTGCCCCAGATTCGGATTTTGTGAGATAGCGCTGATGGGTAAAGGCCACAGATAGTGTTTGCCTTCATCAAATACCGGATCCGCGTAATCGGTGCCAGCGTATACGTCAAGGTACGGAATACCATTCACCTCCGAAACACCGATAGTTACTTCATTATTTGGATCAATCCGGGTCCTGTTGGCTTCATCCCAACGCATGCCATAATCCTTCACTTCGAGTTTTTTACCCTGTTTCCAGCGTCTCAGGTCGTCGTAACGGAACCCTTCCATAAATAATTCAACGCGACGTTCACGGCGAATTTCAGCAATTACTGCCGTAATACCATCGTTCGCATAGCGTGGGTCCATGGGCACATCCATGGTCATGTGTGGCATCGCCACGCGGTCGCGCAGTAAATTAATACTCATATCCAGGTCTGGCTGGGTAAGGGTTCCTAATTCAGCTTTTGCTTCGGCATAATTTAACAATGCTTCACCAAACCGCAGGATAATAGCAGGGGTTGCCGAAGTGTTATAGGTAGCATTCGCGGCATTATTCTCATAAACTTTAATGATATGGTACCCGGTAGTAGATTCCTGTCCAGGCGTCGTCATCCCCTGAATTTTTGGATATCTGACCACATCAAAATCATGGTTTCCATACCTGTAAATAGCCTGATCGTCGGGATGCAGCACAGTTTGTCTCAATCTTGGGTCACGGTCTACAAAGATATCTTCATACACTTCATCACCTTTATACAGGGGAGAAAGCGTAATGGGTAAACCATCGGCACTTAAATAGTCTTCCACCATACTCTTGGTAGCCCCGCCATTATAGCCTTTATGATAACTCTGCACATGGTTGGTAAAAATACCCAATTCATATCTTCTCCAATATAACACTTCCGGGTTTCCTGAAAGATCGGTCATGCGGTGAATGGCATTATAATCAGAACTTGGATCGCCTGTTGAATAGAGGGAATAAGGACCACTTTGCATCAGTTCCAGGGCAGCTTCAGCCGACTGCTGTAACCACATTTCGGCATCTGCACCACCATGGTATTTGCGCCAGGTACCTTCAAACAAACAAATCCTTGATTTAACCAGTAATGCCCCCCAGCGATCTAATCTTCCCGGTGCATGCCCATCGCCCCAATCTTCAGGGATATTCGCGACCGCGAAATTCAAATCTTCTAATGCTTTTCCCATCACGAAGTCCCGGTCGTCCCGTTCTCCATACAAAATATCCTCATCAGTGATATTCAATTCCGTATCTACCCACTGCACTTTGCCAAACTTCGATACTTTATCGGCATAGAACCAACCTCTGAGCAAGCGGGCTTCCCCCACATATTTATTTCTGATTTCCTCTGAAACATCCGCTTTGTCATAATTATCCATTCCGACATTAATCGCTCTGAGAAAATTCCAACCCTTATAGCCAAACCATTCAGGGCTAGTGGGAACCGAATGTTTACCGGCACGTACCTTTTGAAAACGGTCAGCCCTGGAATGTCGTGGGGCGGTATTATCGGCAAATCCATCCAGATACCAGATGCCTCTACTTTGGCTATTAAAACCTTCATCATGCCCCATCAGTATCGGGACATTGCCTTCGTTTCTGGCCAGGTGGTACAAACTGTTGTTGTACACCAATAAATCATTTTCTGTATTCCAGAAAGAATCGTTACTAATCTGATCTAACGGATATCTTTCTAAAAACTCATCGTTGCAACTAAAGGAGACCAGTGTCGCGAATACCATTATAAAAACTCTTATTATATATTTTTTCATTTCGTTTTCCTTTATAATAATTAGAATGAAACTCTGAAACCCAATGCATAGGTACGCTGCTTGTAATATTCCTGGGTCAGGGTAGGTCTAACCTCAGGATCGAGCGGTTTACGCATTTTTGTGAGTTCAAACACATTCATTCCTGAAAGATAAATTTGCGCGTTAGCCAATCCTATCTTACTGCCAATGTTGTTGGGCAGATTGTAGGCTACGGTAAGGTTTTTCAGGCGGATGTAGGCACCATTCTGCACATAGCGGGATTGGGGCTCAATATTCTGCTTGGTATTGGTAGAGATATGCGGTGCGGCAAAATAAGCATCCCGGTTAGTTTCACTCCAGGTATCGGTCAGGTAATATTTCTCCACATGACCCGCGTTATACGGATAGAAAGCAACCCAGTTGCCATTCGGTGGCCAGTAGTCATATTTCATCACACCCTGGAAAAAGAGGTTCAATGAAAAAGATTTCCAGTTTACATTGCCATTTACCCCGAAATTGTATCGAGGCGCTTCATAGGCAATAATCTTCTGATCTCCCGGATTGGCTAAGGTGTTATCACCTCTGCTGATTACGCCATCTCCGTTCAGGTCGGCATACCGAATATCTCCGGGCCGCCAGTTGGCTCCTAACTGAGACTGGTCAGCGGCTTCTGCTACCTCAGCCTCTGACTGAAAGATCCCCTGGGTTACAAATCCCCATCTTTCACCAATGATCTGACCCTCATAATATTCACTCAATGCACCGGTAGGATTGTCATACTTGGTGATTTCAGCTATGTTATCGGACAAGGCCAGGGTAACACTATAATTCAGGTCCGTACTGATTCTGTTTTTCCACGTAGCCGCGAGTTCCCAACCTCTGGTTTGTAAATCGGCCGCGTTTTGTTTAGGAGCATCCGTACCCAGAATATCAGGATACTCTACATCAGTCAACATATCTTTGGTATCTCTGGTATACACATCAAATGATACATCCAACCTGTTATTGAACATAGTAAAATCCAGACCAATATTTTGGCTGATCACCGTTTCCCAGGTGAGGGTTGGGCTTACCAGCCCTGCCGCGGAAACGTAGGGCGTACGTGCGCCACTGGTCATCATATAGGGTGAAGCACCAGTTCCCATGGTTGGGATGTAGGGATAGTAAATCGGATTATCATTATTGTCGAATAATAGCTGGTTACCCAGTTGGCCATAAGAAGCACGGAGTTTAAGGTTATCCAGCCAATTTGAGGTGTTGCTCATGAATCCCTCATTAGAAATTCTCCAACCCACAGAAAATGAAGGGAAAAATCCAAACCGATCATCTGTAGGGAATCTGGATGTGCCATCATAGCGGCCATTGGCTTCCAGCAAATATCGATCGTCAAAAATGTAATTCACGCGGTAGAACGCTCCCCTTAACGCGGTATGCTGCTTTCCACCATAAGCTTCCTGATTTCCGGTGGTGGCGTTAATATCAGGAATTGAAGGGGTAATCAGACCATATGCCTGTGACCTGATATATTGAAACCGCCCCCACTCCTGATTAAAACCAACCATTGCCTTAAAAAAATGGCCATTGCTGTTATCTATGGTATAATCCGTATAGGCGTTGAATACATAATACTGATCGTTCTCTGCCCGATTGTTAATCCAGTCGTTTCCACTAAATCCATTATCTATAATTAATCCTCCCAGCAGATCCTGATTGGCCAACACATTGATCTTGCTTTGTACATCCTGGTAATCTCTGTTCCTGATATTAGATGAAAATTCTCCCCTGATATTCCATCCTTTTAACGGATTAATGGTCGCCCCCTGGGTGAGCACAATGTCATTTCTGGTCCAGGTTTCACGCCCCCCTTGTTCCAGGTATGGGAGGAAGTTGACACTACTAAAATACATCCCAATATATTGCTCAAATTCTCCACGGTCTCCCGGTGTCAGATAATAAGGAAGGTCGGGGAATTCGATAGGGTTCAATGGATTTACCCTGGCCGTTGTATTGATATTCACATCCCAGTTGTAAAAGTGGGGTTTGTCACTTTTTTCAGTGGTTACTAAAGCCCTGCTGTCTAAACGCAACCATTCGTTGACTTTAAAGTCGCCTTTCAATAACACATTGTATCTTTTGAAATTTTCATTCTTCGCTTTGTTCTTCAGATAGCCATCTTTATTCAGATGCCCGAAAGATACATAGTACGAGGCTTTATCAGAAGACCCTGACACACTCGCGTCGTATTTCTGTTGGGGGGCGAAATCGGTGATTAACCTTTCCTGGTAGTTGTTATATCCATAAAAACGCAGACTTCCATTATATACTTTCCACGCGTTTTCCAGGGTGGGGTTTTCACTCCACGCTTTGGTACCATCTATCATATCCTGGTCGTAAGCAAGCGATCCATTGGTACGTTCATTGGCCATATTTCTGGCCAGTACAAACTGATAGGGATCGTTGATGGGGTCTATGAATAATATCGGCTTTGACAAAGAAAACTCTCCGCCAAAGGAAACATTAATTTTATCGCCTTTACCCTTTTTGGTGGTAACCAGCACCACACCAAAGGCTGCCCGGGCTCCATATACGGCCGCGGCTGAGGCGTCTTTCAGTACACTGATGCTTTCAATATCATTAGGGTTTACTCTGTTCAAATCCATCGGCACACCGTCTACCAGTACCAATGGCTGCCCACCATTGATGGACTCGAAGCCCCTGATGTTGAAATCGATAGGTGCGGTAGGGTCTCCGTTTCTGATGTTTACGTTCAGGTTGGGCACAACTCCTTGCAATCCTTCGCCCACATTCGCGATGGGCCTGTTTTGCAGGACTTCGCCATCGGTAACCCCTACGGCACCCGTCAGGTTTACCTTTTCCTGGGTACCATAACCTACTACCACCACTTCCTGCAAAGAAGTTACATCAGGGCTCATCGCCAGGTTAATTACAGACTGGTCGCCAATGGTTACTTCTTCAGAAAGATACCCTACCGAAGAAAAAACCAGGGTAGTCGCGTCATCCGGGGCGTTCACCCGATAATTTCCGGTTACGTCGGTAACCGTACCAATGGTAGTTCCCTTTACCACCACGTTGACCCCTGGTAAGGCTTCGTTGGTTTCATCGGTAACTTTGCCTGTAATGGTTTTTTCGTATAATTTAATTTTGTTAAACAAGCCCTTTTTCTCCAGCAGGCTCAGCAATTCAATATTACTGGTTCCTCCTGGCGTAAAATTGCTGCCGGTCGGCTTTTTTTCCAGTTTTTCAATTACTTTACTTTCTGAGTCTTTCTTTTGGATTACATAGGCCTTATCAGCGATTTTCTCATACTTCAACTGCAAGGGTGCCAGCAAATTGGAAAGCGTTTTTTCCAGATTTCCGGCTTCCTGCCGCATACCGGACCTGTCCTTATCAATTCGCACTCCGTTTAACAAATCAGCATCATAATAAAAATGAACCTGATATTCTTTTTCCCAATCGGTGAGCATTTGGGTAAGCGTAAACTGCTTGTTGTTTTGCTGTTTCCCCTTTTCGGGTTGCGACCAATTGGAGGCCAGTTGCTGGCCCATGCTTACCTGGCAGGCGCAGCATAAAAATGCGGCCACCAGCCATTTGTAATTCTTAAATTTTCGTAGCGTTTTTCTCATAATTATGAATGTTTGGTTTGTAATTATTTTACCCCGGTTACCCTCCACCTTACAGCAGACAGGCAGCAGGTTTTATTGGTATTTCATGATAATCTGTTTGCCATTTTTCGTAATATTCAGGTTAAAGGAAGAAGCCAGGGCTTTGAGCAACAGTTCAATCTGCATGGTATCTATTGTACCTGTGAATTTTCTGAATCCAATATTTTTTTCATCCAGCGCTACTGTAAATCCGTATCGGTATTCCAGTATCTGGGCAATTTCTTCAAGCGGAGTTTCATTAAATATCAGCTGGTGGTGCTTCCAAGAGGAATACAGAGAAGGGTTCACCACTTTCTGCTCCACCCGGTTTTCTTCTGCGTTATATTCAACCAGATCGCCGGGTTGCATTAGCATTTCAGGGCTTTTGGTTTCTTCGGGTAACTTTAATTTCACCTGCCCCGCGCTGAGCACCACCTGGGTTTTGTCACTCAGGTTGTGCACATTAAAAGCGGTGCCCAGTACTTCCACATTCAGATGGGCGGTATGTACGATAAACTTTACTTTTTCGGGCCGCGAATTTTCAACTGTTCCGGCCTGCTTTGTTACTTCCCGCACTTCAAAATAGGCTTCTCCTGCCAGCCATACTTCCCGGTCGGTGGTATGGCCAATAGAAAAAATATTTTCCTGCCCCCAGTGGGCATTATAGGTCAGCGAAGAATTTCCATTCAGGGTAACCTGCGAACTGTCTGGTAGCCAGAATACCCTGGTTTCTCCATAATCAGTATGCAGGGTAATGCTATCGCTACCTAAAAACTGATACAAGGCCAGGCTGGCCAGCAGCAATACAGTAATGATGGCAGCCACTTTGCCTATTGAAAAGAATGGAAACAAAACACTTCCTCCAGCCTCACGGGGCGGCGAAGGTTTAGGAGCCGTTGGGGGGGTACTAACTACTTTATCAAAGATGTTATCCGCGCTGGAGCGGTTCATGGTTTTGTAATAAGACAGCTTTTTCCAGATATCTTCTAATACTTCCTGGTATTCCTGCAGGTTATCCGCATGCTGAAGATGCGAAAAAAGCTCGGTAAGTTCTTCTTCGGTACAGGTATCGTTCAGGTATTTCCTGAATAGTTCCTTCCTGCGCGATTCAAAGTTTTCCTTCATTGGTTTGGCTTCTACCTATATTACAACGCGAAAGACGCGGGAGGCACAATGGAGATGAAAAAATATTTTATTCCAAAGTATTAAAAGGCTTAAGATTGGCTACGTCTTTTTATGTAATCGCTCAGCAGATAACAGCCAATTGACAGAGGCATACATACAGAAAAGTAACATCGGTATGAGAACTGAGATAGCTTCGGAGGAATTTCAGCGAAAGGATCATGTGATTTTTCACTGTTCCTTTCGACAACCGCAGTTCCTCCGCGATTTCTTTATAACTCATCCCATCAGACCGATGCATCTTAAAAACGCGCTTTCGCTGCGGCGGCAACATATCTACTGCCTGTGCCATTAAATCGGTATAGTCGTTGTAAATAACGGTATCTTCGGTGTGGGTATGAAACCGGTCGAAATAATGATACAGTTTTTGTTTTAAGCATTCCGATTGGGATAACTTTTTCAGATAGTTCAGGGCCAGGTGCCTGGTAATTTTAAACAGATACGCATTAAAGCATAAATCAGGATTAATGGTGGTTCTGCCAGTCCATATTTTCAGAAAAACCAGGTGCACAATCTCTTCGGCGGCATCTTCATCTTTTGTGAATTTCAGGCCATAGGTATAGAGCTTATTCCGATACTGATCATAAATTTTCCTGAAATCTGCCTCAGAGCCAGCGATCACTCCTCTTAGCAATTGTCTTTCCTGATCACGATCTTCCATGAATATGTGCAAAAGTTTGAAAAGGAAAAGCCAAAATCTTCAGGATGATCCTTTATAAATTATTTGTCTGACAAGTGACAAAGTAAAGAAAATTTTATTCTGTTCAAAAAAAATTATTTATTTAATCAATTTATTAAAACAAACTATATGAAATATCAGCTATTTATGAGTTTAATAAAATTTGTTTTAAGGGAAACAGAGAACAGAATTTTCAGATGGGAAAAGGAAATGTATATAAACAAACACTTTAAATTTTAATTCTTTGGCATAAGGCTGTCCAAGAATGGTATTGGCAACCAAATTTGAAGGAGGGAGAAGCTACAAATAGCAGGATATGTTCTCAATACGCAATAGTTACCGCTATTGATCATTGAAATCATATCCTTACTTAGCTATTTGAGTTTTGGGGAAATTTTTTCCGGTAATTATGGCCGGTTATAGTCGTAATTGATCATCCAATGTACACCAAACTTGTCGGTACACATGCCAAAATAGGCATTCCAGAAAGTTTTTTCCATGGGCATGGTTACCTTTCCACCTGCTGAAAGTCCTTCAAATAATTTATCGGCTTCTGCTTCGCTATCCGGTTCAATAGTGAGGTGGCAATTGTTGCCATAGGTCAACTGCTGTCCCATTGATTCCAGCGCATCGGTGGCCATCAGTATGTTCCCCTGGCCTATGGGTAAAGCGATGTGCATAATTTTATCCTGCTCATTTTCCGGGATATTGTCTGCTTCAGGGGTTTCGCCAAAGCGTTGTACCGCGATAAATTCTCCGCCAAATATGGATTTATAAAAATTAAAGGCTTCTTCTGTGGTGCCGGGAAAGTTCAGATAAGGATTGATGGTTTTCATGATTATATTTGTTTAAAATGTTAATAATTGTTTTTGGTACCATTTATGGTGAAAGATAACACCCGGTATTGTCAGAATGTGTCGATGCTCACTTAATTTCGATCTATTTAATGCTTTTCCGCCGGCTGGAAGGCCAACACCACTATTTTTCTCATTGCTCCTATTTTTATGTGGTGAACTTACTAATGCTTATCCCTGAACACTTCCGGATCTTCCATTAAGCGCTCAGCTTTACAACCCAGGGATTCTAAAAAACTGATCAGGAAACCGGTTTGAATAGTTCCATGGGTACACGCTACCCGAAGAATTTTATCACAGTCCTCCAGATCAAAATTAGCCTGGTATCCTATGAACGCTCTGTGTATATGATCAAGTATTATACTGGCCTGATAGGGATTTTTTACCTGAGTTTTAAATACTTCTACCATTACTGATTTTTATTATTACCGCCCGCATTGCACAGAAGTTACCCTGAGAAATTTATCTTTACACGCTTTCAGCTGATTTTACTATGCTGTTGAAATAGTAGTAGTTCGGGCTATCGGGCAAAAACCAATGCGGATTCTTTTATCCTTTTATGATGATACCTATAGGAGCCCGCGATTAAGACAAATCCGATGAAAATAGGTAGTACCTGTAATACCGGGTCGCCCACTGCCAATCCAATAGATAATTTTTGTCTTTTTCATAATTTGAATGATTTAAATATAATTATTTAGGTCTGTAACAAAGCAACACCACCCCATTGCTAAAAAGCCGGGTACTAAGCAGTTTCAGGTGAAGCCTGCTGCGGGTATCCTGAAACAGGGGCAGTCCGTCGCCTATCAGCACCGGCGCCACCGATAGCCGGTATTCATCGATCAGGCCCAGTTGAATAAAGGTTTGTACAATGCCGAAACCTCCCCAGATGATCATGTCTTTACCGGGTTGCTGTTTCAGTTTTGTAATTTCATCAGCAATATGATCTTTCACCAACCTGGAGTTATTCCAGGTTACTGTTGACAGTTTTCTGGAAAAAACAATTTTAGTATAGGTATTCATCATATTGGCAAACGCCACATCTTTCCGCTGGCTGCCCGATTTTTTAAATGCCGATGGCCAGAAATTTGCCATGCTCTGGTACATTACCCGCCCCACCAATATGGTATCTACCGTGCTAAGTTGCTGAAAGGCAAATTCACCTACTTCATTGTTCCAGTTTTGCTGATGCCAGTCTAATTCGCCATTAGGGCCCGCCATATAGCCATCCAGGGTAATGTGGGTAGATAGAATCACCTTTCTCATAACTTTTTACGATACTTTTTCTTCCAGCACGGACAGGATATTCCCGGCAGGATCTTTAAACCAGGCAATGGTGGGCCCTTCTTCGCTTCGGCTAATGCCCTTCGCATCGGTTTTGATGGCATTATCATACTGCTCGAAGCGCACACCAAGCCGGGTAAGCTCGTCTACGGCTTTTTCAACATCTTCAACCGGGAAATTAAGAATGGTGAAAGTGGCTGGTACATGGTTGGGTTTCGGATATATCAGTATGTTATTTCCACCTGCGATGTGCAATTCCAGCAGTCCCATAGGATTGTCGGTTACTTTCAGGCCGAGTACTTCGCCATAAAACGCTTTTGCTTTCTGTAAATCGTTTACTGAAAATCCGCTGAATGCTTTTGCTTGCTTAAACATAATGTTGATATTTAAATGATGTTTTTATTTTAAATGGTCATTACAAACGTAAGATGATTCATTGAAATTCCGCGGGTGTGAATACGGCATATTAAATGGTGAATCGCGACATTATTTGACATTTTTATATTTTATCTTTGCTGTATGACCCTACAGCGCTGTTTTCTCACAAAGGTCAATAATTTTTAGTAAGGCGTTCTGTTTGTGGCAGGCACCTGATTTATAAAGAGGATCGGATAAATATTGGAAGTCTGAATAAAACTTATAGTCTTTTATCTCTTAACTTCAGATTTATATCCGCTTCCATTAAATTCGTGATGTACCTGAAAAATAAAGATTATTATGAAGCATATATCAATCCTGGTACCTGAAGGTGCCATTTTGGGCAGCCTGGAAGGCACACGTCAGTTGTTTACAGAAGTGAATAATTTTACGAAACGCAAGGGTGAAGATCCCTTATTTAAGGTGCAACTGGTAGGACTTTCCAAAGCTACAAAGTTAGCTGGTGGGTTATTTACTGTGAATACCGACAAAACTATTAAGGAGGTAAATAAAACGGATCTGATCATTATTCCGGCTATCGATGGCGAGATCCATCAGGCTTTGGAAAAGAACCGTGATTTTATTCCCTGGATCAAAAAACAATACAAAAACGGAGCGGAAGTGGCCAGCCTTTGTTTAGGTGCTTTCCTGCTGGCCTCCACAGGTTTATTAAAAGGCAGAAAATGCGCTACCCACTGGATGGCCGCCAATAACTTCAGGGCCATGTTTCCGGATGTGGAACTGGTTACCGAGAAAATTATTACCGACGAACAGGGTATTTATTCCAGCGGCGGGGCTTTTTCTTATCTGAACCTGATTCTTTACCTGATTGAGAAATTCGCGGGCCGGGAAATCGCCATCCTTTCGGCCAAAGTTTTTGCCATAGAATTAGATCGTGAGAATCAGTCGTCATTCACCATTTTCCAGGGACAAAAGGCACATGAAGACAAGCCCGTAATCAAAGCTCAGGAGTTTATAGAGCATAATTTTCAGGACAGAATTACCGTAGACCAACTGGCCTCTATGTTTGCGATGGGCCGCAGAAGCCTGGAACGGCGGTTTAAAAAAGCCACCTGCAATACTGTGAACGAGTACATACAGCGGGTAAAAATAGAAGCCGCGAAAAAAAGTTTTGAAACCACCCGGAAAAATATCAATGAGATAATGTATGAGGTAGGCTATAACGATACCAAAGCCTTCAGAACCATATTCAGAAAAATAACGGGATTGTCGCCCCTTGAATACCGGAACCGCTATAATAAAGAAGCACTGGCTGTATAAGTATCCTATATTTCAGCTTTGCTGAGGTTCAGCCTGTTCGATAACAGTATTTTCGGATACCTCGCTGATAAAAAGAAGTCTGGGATCATACCCTCTATAAAGTAAACTATAAGTCCGATATGTACAGGTATTATTCCTTTGAAAGGACTGCAAGCTTTTTAATCACTAAGGGTTATTCCAAAAGCATAAGCGCTGATTGACTATTGAATGGCTGACTATTTATCTGATTTTCTGAAAAGTAATAACCTGCTATTTGTGGTTCAGGTCAAAACTTTATGGGTTTAAAAAAGTAGTATATATAAAAGAACCATTTTCAACAATTATTATATATGCAACATCTAGATAATAAAACAGCATTCATCACAGGAGGAAGTAAAGGAATAGGATATGGTATCGCGGCTGCCCTGGTAGCACAGAATATGAAAGTGGCTGTCACCAGCCGGTCGGCTGATAAAGCCGAAGCGATAGCCAAACAACTCAATCAGTTGGGGAAAGGAGAAGCCATGGGCATCGCCGCTGATGTACGTGATTTTGCCGCACAAAAAAATGCAGTGGAACAGGTCATACAGCGGTGGGGACAGTTGGACGTGTTGGTAGCCAATGCCGGATTAGGACATTTCGCTTCTATCGAAGACCTGACACCGGAGCAGTGGCAGGAAACGCTGGATACGAATCTTACCGGCGTTTTCTACAGCATCAAGGCAAGCCTGGAAGCGCTGAAGAAATCCAAAGGATACATTATCACCATTTCCAGCCTGGCCGGTACTAATTTTTTCCCACAAGGTTCGGCTTATAATGCCAGCAAATTTGGCCTCACTGGGTTTACACAGGCGGTGATGCTGGACCTGCGCCAGCACGGCATCAAAGTAACCACCATTATGCCTGGTTCGGTGGCCACGCATTTCAATCAGCATGAGCCCAACAGCCAGGATGACTGGAAAATTCAAATTGAGGACATTGGTCAAATGGTGGCAGACCTGCTGCACATGCATCCGCGCACGCTGCCCAGTAAAATAGAGGTAAGACCCAGCCAACCGCCACAGAAATAAAAATTTTTGAAGAGAGGAGAGCATGGCTTCTCTTCTTTTTATAAATCATCGCTCCCCTTTTGCTGTGGCAGGCTGTAGCCTTGCTGCTGGTATCGCGCCAACAAAGCAGTTAGCTCGTTTACCACTTCCGGATGCTCGGTGTATACATTCACCTTTTCTTCCGGATCGCTTTCCACATCGTATAATGTTCCCGGGGCCTCTCCAGGCTTTGGCTCAATTAATTTGGGATCGGTAAAACCGCCGGACCCCAGTTGCGTGGTTAGCTTCCATTTTCCTTTCCGTATGGCGAAAAAGCCCTGTAGCGAATGATGAATGGTAGCTTCCCTGATCTGACCGGTTATTTTTTCTCCTTTAAAGGCGTGCAGCATGTTATAGCTGTCTTCGCCCGCGGTATTGGGTAACGGCTGATTGAATAACCCGGCCAGAGTAGCCAGCAGATCGGTGGTACACATGGTTTGTGCGCTGGAAGTTCCGGCAGGAATCACACTCGGCCAGCGGGCAATAAACGGAATTCTATGACCGGCTTCATAAATGTCCGCTTTTCTGCCTTTATAAATGTAATTGGCGTCGTGGTTCGTCGCTGCCTGATCATCCGGCCGCCAGTCGGCACCATTATCTGACGTGAACATGATCAGGGTATTTTGCTTGATGTTATTTTTATCCAAAGCCGCTTCTATTTTTCCAATCATTTGGTCTACCAGCACTACGAAATCGCCGTACCTGCCGGCATTGGATGCATCTTTCACTTCCGCCGTAGGCAGCCAGGGTGTATGCGGGGCGGGCAGGGCCAGGTACAAAAAGAAAGGCTGCTCATTTTTGCCGGCTGCCTGCCGATCGATATAGCCGATGGCTTCCTGGGTAACGGTGGGTAATACCGCTTCAAACTCAAAGCTGGGCGACATCTTTCCCGGCCGCCAGAACACACCCCTGCCATCCGTTTGCTGGTCTTTCCCTTTAGAAAAAGCGGTAGGCGCTTCCACCACCTTTTTATTTCTGATGTAACAATAAGGACTCATATCCAGAGAAGCAGGTATAATAAAAGAATAATCGAAACCATGATCAGCCGGCCCGCCCTGTATCTCGCTTTGATAATCTACATTGTCATCAAAATCCGGCGCCACTGTATCATCCCATTGAATATCCTGAATAGGTCGCGCCATATTTTTTTTCGCCCAGTCTAAACCCAGGTGCCATTTACCCATACAGGCTGTGTGATATCCCTGTTGCTGTAAAAAGGTGCCCACAGTCATTCTGCCTGCTTCAATCAGGGAGGGAGAATATCCCCATAGTACACCCTCTTTCAATCGGGTACGGAACGCATACCTGCCGGTTAATATGCCATACCGGGTTGGGGTGCATACCGCGGAATTGGAATGGGCATCAGTAAAATGTATTCCTTCCTGCGCCAGTTTATCCAGATGAGGCGTATTGATTTTAGAGGCTTCGTTCAGATAGCTGATGTCTCCATAGCCCAGGTCATCGGCCAGAATATAAATGATATTGGGTTTTTGCGTTGCTACCGTGGCCTGTTCGTCGGGTTTGTTGGCAGATGAACCGCAACCAACTGCCAACCATAAAACTGATACATATAGAAAATTTCCTTTTAATTTCATGTGGTCTGCTTTCTTGATAAAATCTTAAATAATAGTCCAGGGAACAGGTTCAATATACCCGTATTTACTGCCGCGCCTACTCATCATTGTTTGATTTATTTCTGATGACTTCCAGTTCTTTTTCTATGCTGCCTGCTACCTGCTGATCGGTAGAGACCAGGTTCCGGGTTTCCTGCGGATCATTTCCCAGGTTATAAAGCTGATAAGGATTTCCAAATACTTCTCCGGCAGGTTTTTGCCTGCCACCGGAACCGTTGGAAAAGATCAGTTTATAGTTTCCCTCTCTAAGTCCGAAGGTACCATTCACCGAATGATGTACCACCGGAGGACGTAGTATGCTTTTGCCATTTTGCAGGACGGGATAAAAACTATATGTATCTTCGGATTGAGTGGTGTCAATTTCCACGCCTACTATTTCCGACACGGTAGCCATTACATCAGTCAGACAAATTGTTTCGTCCACACTTTGGTTACCTTTCCACTGTTCGGGCCACCGGATCAAAAACGGAACCCGATGACCGCCTTCATAAATGTCTGCTTTGGTTCCCCGCCAGTTGCCATTGGCCCGATGGTGCTCGGGCCGGTAGCCCTGTACGGTGGCATCTTCCGTATGATCTTTCTGTCCGGGTTCCATTTCGAACATGTAAGAGCCATTGTCGCTGGTAAATATCACCAGGGTTTCCTTCGTAATACCCGCTTTATCCAGGGTTTTCAGAATTTCACCCACCGTCCAGTCGGTCTGCATGATAAAATCGCCATGGGGACCTAAACCAGATTTACCCTCAAAACGGGGATGCGGTAATACAGGCTTATGCGGTGCCGTCAGCGGAAAATAAAGAAAGAAAGGCTGCCGCGTTTTTGCATGCGTTTCAATAAAGTTTTGGGCTTTATTTACCA
Organism: Cyclobacteriaceae bacterium; assembly: GCA_041745535.1. Taxonomy (GTDB): domain Bacteria; phylum Bacteroidota; class Bacteroidia; order Cytophagales; family Cyclobacteriaceae; genus JBGTIS01. The sequence goes on from JBGTIS010000067.1 coordinate 20,685, forward strand.
GATGGTCCAGGGCATCCACATGAGAGAAATTGCCGGCGATTTCACCTTTGCGGACGTAGGCCGGAAAACCTTTTCCTTCAAACTCCTGATTCGGTATTTGCGTTGCTTTGCCATCCTCCATATACACATAAGGTCCCATATCCAGGGAACCGGGAATTACATAGGAATAGGCAAAACCCACTTCATTGGCTCCTTGTTTCACCGGTTTGGCATAATCTATGTACCCGGCAGGCGGCACATAATTCAGCCCTTTCACGCCATCGGGAACTGCCCGTACCCAGGGCCAATCCAGGCCCAGGTGCCATTTTCCCACCACCGCAGTCTGATAACCTTTGTCCTGCAATACCGAAGCAAGGGTCTGGCGTCCGGCCTCGATGAGCGTGGGTGAATACCCACTCAGCACACCACTTTGCAACCGGGTGCGCCAGGCATAACGCCCGCATAGCAATCCATAACGGGTGGGTGTACACACGGCCGAAGGGGTATGCGCGTCGGTGAACATTATTCCTTCCTTTGCCAGACGGTCCATCGCAGGCGTGGGTATCGTGGAACCGGAATTATAACAATGGACATCTCCATAGCCTAAATCATCGGCCAGAATTAGTACTATATTGGGGTTTTGCTGAGCCTGGGCTTTTGCACTGATTTGCATACCGATACAGCCATACCCCAGGGTAAGCAGAATAAGTAGTTTGTACATGTTCTTATTGAGTTGCATATGTTAAGCGTTGATTTCTTCTTTTAACTGCGATTCCCATTGTGCTAAAGCCTGCTTTAACTCCAGAAAAACAGCTTGATTTTCTCCCTTTATGTCTTTGTTTTCTCCCGGATCTTCAGCCAGGTTATAGAGTGCCTCATCTTCCTGATTGATCACTAGTTTCCATTTTCCCTTCCGGGCTGCTTTCTGTTCTTTGAATCTCCAGAAAACCGTGCGTTCATGGGTTGTATTGTTTTCTGTATTTCCATTGATCAATGATGCGAGGCTTTTGCCGGAAACCTGTGTACCGGCAGGGATATCTACGCCCAGCATTTCGGCTATGGTAGGAAAAATATCCATAGACAGCACCAATTCATCTGACTCAGCTGCTTTAATGCTATTCTTCCAATAGAAAATAGCAGGCACACGATGCCCTCCTTCGTATACCTGCCCTTTAAACCCGTTAAAGGGCGCATTGGAACCAGCGTGTTGTGAAGCCCCATTGTCTGAGCAAAAAATCACCAGGGTATTTTCCAGTAGGGCATTTTCTCTCAGATAAGTGATGATGCACCCAACATTTTTGTCCAGAGATTCCACCATTTCTTTGTAGGCGCCCTGCACATCCTGACGGCTTCCCAAGACAGGAAATGCTCCGCCCACTGTCCGGTCAGCAGGGTCGTCAGGGCCCTGGTACGGATAATGGGGCGCGCCATGGGGCAGATATAAGAAAAAAGGTTGGCCCTTTACACGCTCTATAAACCGAATACCCTGATCGGTGATAATATCGGTCAGGTACCCTGCTTCCGGCTTCAGTTCCTTGCCCACCCACCAGTCGGCATGGCCTTCCTGATCGATATGGCTTTGGTAGTCAATATTACCGCTCACAAAACCATTAAAATTATCAAAACCCTGCACCACCGGGCCAAATTCCGGCTGGTAGCCCAAATGCCATTTTCCAAACATGGCGGTTGCATAACCTGCACTTTTAAATAATTCGGCAAGGGTGTACCGATTGGCACTCATGCCGGTGTGGCGGTGGCTCTTTGCCGTAACCACTCCCTCAATACCAGCTTCCTGCGGATACAGGCCCGTTAAAAGGGCAGCCCGGGTAGGACTGCATACCACCCCATTAGAATGGTAGTTGGTAAGTTTCAATCCGTGCGTCGCCAGGCTGTCGAGATTGGGTGTGTCAATATTTTTGCTTCCGTAGCAGCTTAAATCCGCATATCCCAAATCATCGGCCATAATCAGGACCACATTAGGTTGGTTTCCCTGATCTTTTATTACCTTTTTGTCGCTGGCTTTGCGCTGGCAACCGGAAAATAAAATAATCAGCAGCCATAGCCATACTTTTAATGAAATTATCATTAATATCCAGGATTTTGATCGCCCAAATTAGCATTATTTACAAACTCTATACTGGGAATCGGGTATAAATAATAGGGTTTTCCCGTGACCGGATGGGTAATAGCGCGGTTACCCGGAAAAGTAAGCCCCAGAAAATCCATTTGTTCCTGTATCACGTTTTGCAGGATGCCCCAGCGATTTAAATCAAAATACCGTTTGGCTTCAAAAGCCAGTTCTTTTCTTCTTTCGTTTCTTAAAGCTGCTCTAAAAGCTTCCTGATCAGGCAAATCGGCGGCGGTAAGCGCTGACAAACCGGCATTGACCCGGGTTTCATTTAACAGATCAAAGGCTTCCCCGTTGGGCACGTACCCCTGCTCATTCAGGGCCTCAGCCCGCACCAGCAAAACTTCGGCATACCGGATTAAAGGAAAATTCCAGGAGCTTAATCCGTGCGGGTCGCTCGTATTATAATACTTGTTGATGTAGAAAAGGCTGCCGTCGGGCTGACTCGGATCAATAAAATTTACGAGGCCATAACTCTGGATGATCACGTCTTTGCGTAAATCTTCCGCATCGAAGAGTTGTACAAAACTGTTTCCCGAAGACAGGCTGCCGCCTTTGCCATTCAGATTGTCATCGGTTGGTAAAATAAAAGCGGAACCATTATCAAAATCCGGCGGAGCGAAAGAACTGCTTTGTGATCCTGTGGTTTCACCGGTTACGCCACCATACTGCACTTCGAACAGGGAACCAGGGCCATTTTCCTGGCTACCATTAAAATTATCGGCATAATTGGGCAACAAACTACCCTGTCCGATAACCGCCGCTGCCGCATCCGCTGCTTCGCTCCATGCTTCCAATTCCAGGTGCACCAGCGCTTGCAGGGCACTGGCAGCATGGGAAGTTGGTCTGCCCACTTCCATGCCTGATCCGCCCGGATAGGCCGCAGGAAGTAATGGTACTGCATCTGCCAAATCAGTTTTTATCTGGCTGTATACCTGTTCAATAGTAGCCCTTGGCTGTTCCGCATCTTCCCGGGTTTTGATCTCAGTCAGAATCAGCGGCACGCCACCAAAAAGTCGTACCAGATTGAAATAATAAAAAGCCCTCATAAATTTGGCCTGTCCTACTATGGCATCTTTCATTTCAGCGCTTGAAAACTCTTCTATGGACTCTACATGCGCCAATACGGTATTGGCGCGGGTAATGCCGGTAAAATGGGTTGACCAAACGTCCTGAGATACACTGAAAGTTTGTTCCACAATATAAATATCAGGTTCTGTTTCCTTTCTCCAGGTCCAGCCATCATCGCTGGCCAGGTCGGTTAGCCGCAACATGTTACCTTCATACTGACCCTGCAAAGGCTGATAAATTCCATTTACCGCCGTGAGAATACCATTTTCGGTAGTCAATAGCTTATCCAGGGCTACTTGTCCCTGTGGGGCAGGTTCCAGAATATTTTCACAACTCATACATAAGGTCGTGCAAAAAACAATGATTGAAATTATATATCTGACATGTTTCATTTCTCAAACATTTAATAATGACGTTATATTTCAGAAGCTCACCCGAGCGCCTAATGATATTAACCTGGTGTTGGGATAGGGTGTATAGTCTATTCCCGCGGAAAGCAGGCTTGTCCGGCTCGATGCCTCCGGGTCCAGGCCACTGTATTTGGTGAAAGTAAACAGATTGGTACCCGATACAGTGAGCTGCGCCCCCTGAATAATTTTTCCACTGAACATAGCAGCTGGAAAATTATAAGACAATCGCACATTTTTTACCCTCAGGAAATCCGCGTCTTCCAGAAAACGGGTAGAAACCAGGGTGGCCAGGGTAGTGGTATTACCGCCCTGCGAAGGGCGTGGCACTGTATTGCTGGGATTGTCGGGCGTCCAGAAATCGGCCACTTCAGCAAAGTTCTGCACAAAGGGAACGCCTCTGGCAAATAAGTTCCGGGCCGTATTGTACACCTGATAACCGGTGGCGAAATTGAGAAACACGGATAAGGATAAATTTTTATAAGAAACCGTATTGTCCATACCGCCAAAAAATTTAGGGTGTGGGCTGCCTACAAAAGTTTTGTCTCCCACATCAAGTACGCCATTTCCATTTAAATCGGCATACCGGGGGTCGCCTGGCAGGGCACCCGACCATTGCAGGGCTTCATCTTCCTGGCCTAACTGCCAGATACCATCAAACTGATACATATAAAACCCTCCCACGGCATTGCCCACCCGGGTCAGGTTGGCAGGTTGATTAGACAGTGGAATCAATTCTCCGGGAATCTCTAAGGGTTCTCCAATGGAATTGGTGCCGATATCCAACACTTCATTTTTATTGTAAGAGATATTAAAGTCGGTAGTCCAGGAGAGAATCCCTGTTATGTTCCTCGAGAAAACAGAGAATTCAATACCGGTATTCTTTACCGACCCAAGGTTTACAATAGGATCCTGCGCTACGCCGGAAGTAAGTGGTATGGGCGTAGATACCAACAGGTCCTCCGACTGTTTATCGTAAAAGTCCAGGGTGGTATAAATTCTTCCTTCCAATAAGGAAAGGTCTATCCCTACATCAAATTGTTTGGTAGTTTCCCATTGTAAGTTGGGATTCCCAATATTTTGCGGGGCATTGCCTACCACTACGCCATTACCGAACACATAAGGCGCTGCTCCGGCACGGGTGATAAAAGCAAAATCACCAATATTCTGATTACCGGTTAGCCCATAACTTGCGCGCAGTTTCAGGTCATCAATCAGGGCAGATGATTGTAAGAACCCTTCCTCAGAAATTCTCCAGGCTACCGACGCGGAGGGAAAAACGCCATATCGTTTGTCTGGACCAAACTTAGAGGAGCCATCTCTGCGCACGGTGGCCGTCAGTAAATACCGGTCGTTATAACCATAATTCAATCGCAAAAAAGTAGAGGCAAGCCCTGCACTGATGTCAGTCCCGGTGGCATTGAAGTTGGTTTGATTGGCGAGCTGGTTAAGCGCATTATCCACTGTACCCGTACCGGTGGTACTGCTCATTTTAGAGAGAAACTGTTGTGCGGAAAATCCTACCAGCGCTTTGATAGCATGCCGGTTGATGGTTTTGTCATAGTTCAGCGTAACGTCGGATACCCAGTTGATCTGCTGGCTGGTGGGTACCGTAACGCTCCCCTCAGGCCTGCTGTACCTGCCGATTTCATACACAGGCAAAAAAGTATAGCCATCTCCCAGCACAAGATCGCCTCCCAGGTTTCCCGACAGCACAAGGCCGTCCATCAGATTGATATCCAGTTTGGTATTGCCCAGAATTCTGGTCACATTGTCTTTCCTGGTAGGCAGCAATATGTCGATGAGTGGATTTTCATTGGCACCAAAATAAGGCGCCGCGGTAGTATTCACAGCAGCCAGGTTGCCTTCATCATCATAAGCGGGTGTAAAAGAATGGTGGTATACCAGACTTCTGAAACCATTGGCACCCCAGGAATCGTTGTTTTGAAAATTTTGTATCTGATGACTGCCCGTCAGATTGGTGGAAAGTTTGAGCCATTCATTGATTTCAGAATTCACATTTAACCTCACCGACCACGATTTGAGGTCAGAATTGATTAAAGTACCTTCCCGATTTAAATAAGAAGCCGATCCGGAAAACCTGGTTTTCTCAGAACCGCCACTAAAGCCGAAGTTGTAATTTTGTCTAAACGCGGTTCGAGCGCCCAGTTCCTGCCAGTCGGTATCAATCTGCCATGCCGGATTAGCGGGATCGTCGTATACCGATACATCTCTGTTAGAGTTTTTAAATCCCTCCACAAACAACAAGCGCTGCTGTTCGGTGCTCATCACGTCATACCGCCTGGTAATATTCTCAAAACCAAGATCCGTATTAAAAGTGAATTGTGTTTTACCGGCCTGTCCTTTTTTTGTAGAAATTATGACGACGCCATTGGCTGCCCGTGCACCGTAAATAGCTGTGGCCGATGCGTCTTTAAGGATATCGATAGAAGCAATATCCTGAGGGTTGATGGTAGAAAAGTCGGTGCTGTAAAGCGGCACGCCATCTACCACAATCAAAGGATCGTTACTGCCGGTTACAGAACCGACCCCTCTGATGGAAATGGAAAATTTTCCATTCAGGTCGCCACCAGACTGCCTGATTTGCACCCCACTGGTTCTGCCCTGTAAGGCATCGCCAAAAGTAGCCACCGGTCTGCTTTGCAACACCTCTTCCGAAACATTGGCCACAGAGCCGGTTACATCTGCTTTCTTTTGGGTACCATAACCTACCACCACCACTTCTGACAGCGATTTAATGTCCTGGCTCAGGGCAACGTCGATCGTGGTTTGGTTACCAATTGGAATTTCTTCGGTAAGATACCCTACAGAAGAAAACACCAACGTTTCTGCTTCCTCAGAAACAGCTATTCTGTAGCTCCCATCTATGCCGGTTACCGTACCGATGGTAGTGCCTTTTACCACTACATTTACGCCGGGAATCAGTTCGTCGCTTTCCTGATCGGTTACCTTTCCAGTGATAGAAATATCCTGCGGGGTTGAAACGAATTCAAGATTTTTTCCTTGTATCCTGCCCGCGTTTTCCTGATTCAATCTTTTCTTTTCAAACGGACTGGTACGGTCCAGCTTTTTGAGTTCTCCGGGCTTTGCTTCAATGGGTTTGATCAAATAAAATTCATCTATCTTTTTGTACGACAATTTCACCGGCTTCAGAATGCTGTCCAGAATTTCGTCCAGGTCATGCGCTTCCATATCAGGCATGCTCGCGAATTTGTCTTTGATGTCTTCATCCACATACCCAATGCTGATGTTATACTTTATTTCTAATTCTTTCAATACTGCTTTCAGTGATCTTTTTTGTGTGTCCTGATCATCCGGATACAAAGGTTGGTAGGCATCGAGGGTAGCCAAACGTTGGCCCTGGCCTGGCAGCAAACAGCCAAAACAGAGCAGTACCGGCAATAAAAGTTTTAGGATGTGTAGCTTTTTTTTCATAATTACCTAATTTTGACATGAACATTTTACTTATTTAGGGACTACCCTTCCCGGTGCTACGGATTGGGCAGTTTTTTTCTTTTTTCTGTGATAATCAGCGTGTTTCCCTGCTGATTAATGTTTACCTGGAACGATTCTTCAATCACCTTCAGCAGTGTAGCCAGTTCGGTTTGCTGAAAAACCGCGGAAAATGTTTTATCATCAGAAAAATTCCCTTGCAGGTCAACCTGCACCCCATAATGGTCGCTGAGCCAGGCAGGAATTTCCGATAGTGTCATTTCGTCAAACACTATTTTTCCATCTCTCCAAGAACTATACATGCCCACGTCAGTCACCTTTTTTTTAACCACCTGCCCTGCTTTGCCTGATACTTCCACCAGGTCTCCCGGCTCCATAGCGATGGCTTCCTGGTTATCGGTGAGGAGTTGTACCTTTCCCGATGCCAGCACTACCTGTGTGTTGGTTCTTCTGCTGTTCACATTGAATTGGGTGCCCAGCACTTCCACGCTAACGTTGTCCGTATATACCGCGAATTTTTTATACGCATTCTGGCTGATCTGTTTTTTCAATACCTCAAAAAAAGCCTCACCTTCCAGCCACACTTCTCTGCTACTTGCTGCCTGCCAGTCCTTTTCAAATGACAAATTGGAATTGGCATTCAGAAAAACTACTGACTGATCGGGTAATTGTACTTCCAGGGTTTCACCAAAGCCAGTGGTATAGGAAACTTTTGAGTTATGAGGTAACTGATAGAAGAGAATGACGGCTGCTATTACCAGCACTGAAACTGTGGCAGCCACTTTAAAGACCTTCGCGAAATGCCTTTGCTTTCCTGTACTTTCTTTTTTCCCGGAGATGTTTGCGGAATATTCTTTTTCCCTGATGTTGGACCTTACAGACTGTAAAATTTCAGCCTTTAGCCGCTCCACCTCTTCTTCTGAAATATTTTCTACATTCAGGTCGTCATTGCCCAGGTCAAACCACAGGTTGAACAGTTGCTCGCCTTCTTTGGAATACTTGCCTGCGAGGTACTCGGAAATTAATTTTTCAATTCGGTCTTTATCCATAGCATCATATGTAGCTTTCTATGTATAAGCCGACTAAAGAGACCCATTCCCCTATTCGAAAAAAAACTTTTTTTAATTTATTTTTAAAATCCGATGTATTTCAGGAAAACCAACAGGAAAGGCACATACTCTTTCAGGTGATATTTCAGAATTTTTCTTGCTTTACTTAACTGATTTTCAACGGTTTTTGGGGAAATATCCAGCCTTTTGGCAATTTCTTTCATGGAATATTGCTCCTGCCGGGAAAGGTCAAAAATTAAGCGGCACCGCTCAGGAAGGGTATTTACCGCTATCCTGATTTTTTCTTCCAGTTCAGAAGAATTGATTTTATCTAAGGTTACATTATCATAATTAGTAAGCGTATTTCTTACCAGCGTTACGTATTTATCCCTTACTTTTAAAGATTTGAAGTAATCGAGGATGGTATATTTCAAAGCACTGTAGAGGTAGGCATCGAGGGAGCAATGAATATGAAGTCCGCTTCGCTTTATCCAGAGATTGGTAAAAATTTCCTGCACCATTTCTTTGGCCAACGCATCAGACTGTAATTTCTGCCCTGCTTTACGATAGAGCTGAAACCAGTACTTTTCGTAAATCGTTGTGAAGGCCTTTTCATCTCCTTCCACTAATTTTTTTACCAGTATTACATCATGAGCATCCATTTCCGACATGTTAACGTGTCTTTTTTCTCGCCAATGGGTTACTTAATTGGTTTTTAATTTTCAGCAAAATATTCATGAATTTAGCAAAGTATACACCTAAATCGCAACTAATATTGACAATTTAAAAGCAATATCCTACAGCTTGCTGATTATTTATACTAAAAAATACCCACCATAAAAGATCCCTCCTGCTGGCTACCCCAGCCGATTTCCTGAATGGGATTAATGGTACCAAGAGGCTAAATGCATAGCCCTGGCAGGTTCGTTCGGTATGTTTTAATCAGATGGAAATACCAATGCGGGCATAAAGTAAAACAGGAATGCTTGACTTTGTAACGCTTATTTACATATCTTAAAAAAAAATTTAAAACCATGCACCCATAAGACCTGATGAAGAAGAAAGTACGTCTGCTCACTACAACACTTGCGATCGGAATAATTTTCAGTGCCCAGGAAAATTATGCTACCCAAAAACCTATTGAAGACAAACCCAATGTGATCCTTATTATGGCAGACGACATGGGCTATGAGTGCATTGGTGCTTATGGTAATACCGAGTATACTACACCTCACATCGATCAGCTTGCGGAAAAGGGGATCCACGTTACCCAATGCCATGCCCAGCCCCTGTGTACGCCTTCCAGGGTGAAGATCATGACCGGACAGTACAATTTCCGAAATTATGAGCAATTTGGTTATCTTAATCCCAACCAAACCACATTCGGGAATATGATGCAGCAGGCCGGTTATAAAACCTGCATTGCCGGAAAATGGCAACTCAATGGGCATTATAGCCAGGAACCGGATTGGGAAGACCTGAACCGACCTTATACCTTTGGTTTTGATGCTTATTGCCTCTGGCAGGTGACGAAAGAAAAAAAAGAAGGGGAACGGTATGCTGATCCTTTAATTATTGTTGATGGACAAGAGATGGACAAAAACCCTGATGCGTATGGCCCGGATATCTTCTCCAATTATATTCTCGACTTTATTGATAAAAACAAAGCGGCACCCTTTTTTATCTATTACCCGATGGTGCTGGCGCACGATCCTTTTGTGCCCACACCGAACTCTGAAACCTGGAAGCAACCCGGGAAGCGCTATGACAAGGATACTGCTTATTTCAAAGACATGGTGGCCTATACCGACCAGATAGTAGGAAAAATTTACCAGAAGCTGAAAGATACGGGCATCGAAGATAATACGCTGGTGATTTTTACGGGTGACAACGGCACGCATCCGACTATTCATAGCGATATGCGGCATGGCACTGTAATTGGAGGCAAAGGTACCCTAACCGACGCGGGCACACACGTACCATTAATCATGTACTGGCCCAACAAAAGCATCAATATCCGGACTGGAAATAAATTTATAACTTCTCTTATGTGTATTACATCCCAAAAATTTCTCCTTCACCGTTCAGGAAAATTACTTTTTTTATTCTGTGTTAGTCTTTCTACTCTGCTTTGGCGTTGCAACCAGAAAGAAGAAACAGCGGTAGCTAATGTCCGACAGGGACCGCCCAATTTTATCATTATTTTCGCCGATGACCTGGGCTATGGTGATTTGGGGGTGTATGGACACCCGACCATCAAAACGCCACACCTCGACCAAATGGCAGCGGAAGGACAGAAGTGGACCAACTTTTACGTAGGTGCCAGTGTGTGTACCCCCAGCAGAGCCGCCCTGCTTACCGGACGCCTGCCTGTACGGTCTGGCATGTGCAGTAACAAAAGCAGGGTGCTGTTCCCCAACTCATTACACGGTTTACCGGAAAGTGAAATCACCCTGGCCGAGCAACTCAAAAAAGCGGGCTATGCCACGGCGGCTATTGGCAAATGGCACCTGGGCCATCGCCCGCGATACCTGCCTACCAACAATGGGTTTGATTCCTATTTTGGCATTCCGTATTCCAATGATATGGACAAAACCACCGGACAGGAGTACTGGGAATTTGCCGATTCCATCCCCATAGAAAATTTCAACGTACCTCTGATGCGCGATACCACCATTATTGAGCGGCCCGCCGAGCAGCATACCATTACCAAACGCTATACGGAGGAAGCTATATCTTTTGTGAAGGCGCACAAAGACCAGCCTTTTTTTGTATACCTGGCCCACAACCTACCCCATATCCCTTTATTTACTTCTGATGAATTCAGGGGGAAAAGCAAACGCGGGCTGTATGGCGATGTGATAGAAGAAATTGATCATGGTGTTGGTCAGCTCATTGCCGCCTTAAAACAAGAAGGACTTGATGAGAATACGATCGTGGTGTTTACCTCAGACAATGGCCCCTGGCTACCCTTTAAAACGCACGGCGGCAGTGCCGGGCTGTTGCGGGCCGGGAAGGGAACTACCTGGGAAGGCGGCATGAGAGAACCGTGCATCTTCTGGTCGCCTGCTAAAATCAAACCGGGCATTGTGACTGACCTGGGTGCTACCATGGACCTGTTCACTACTTTTAGTAACATGGCGGGTGCACCCATCCCGGACGACCGGATCGTGGATGGCGTTGACCTGAGCGGTACTTTACTGAACAATGAGCCAAGCCCGCGTAAAGGGATGCTGTACTATCGGGGACCTACCCTGTATGCCGCCCGTCTGGGAGATTACAAAGCGCATTACATTACGCAGGGTGAATACGGTATGTTTGGGGGAAAAGAAGAACATGTTACACCGGTACTCTATAACCTGAGTGAAGACCCTTCGGAACAATTTGATGTGGCTGACGAGCATCCGGAGATCATTCAGCAGATCAACGAATTTGTACAGGCACACCAGGAAAATCTGGTAGCCGGGCCAGATCAGTTGGCCGACCGGGAATAAAAATCCAAATATCCAGCCGCGCTTGCTCCGCGGATCGGTGGGTTACCATTTTACTTTATTATAAAGCCCAGTCTGGTGCGGGGAATTCCCGCATGGGGCTGTACCGGGGATAGGTATCAAAAACCTCTTTATTGGGTCCTGCTACCCGTGGGTCTTCCGTGGTATTCAACTCCTGAAGCAGGAGAGCTTCCATCTGGTCGCCAACGCCAGAGAACTCAGGATCCGTTGCCAGGTTGTGCAGGCAGGATGGATCTTTTACCACATCGTATAGTTCGTATTCAGGACGTTTGCCTACGGCTAATTCAAAATATTTTTCATACGCCGCATCATCGTGATGTTCTATAATAAAAGATTTGGCAGGACAGGCATCAATGTCGGTAAAAGCCCATTCAGAATGGTGCACGCCGGCTGAATCGATGCCATACATCGGGTACAGGGCATCGGTAGAATCAGCTACCAGGCGCTGAGGGGCGCCTGCCGGCCACCGTTCCGGTTTCATGTTCCAGATGAAGAGGTACCTGCCCTGCCGCATGGCCCGCTGCGGATACCCCGCATTCCGGTACCGGGAAGAGGAATGGCGTTCCCTGCCCGAAAACACATAATTCCTGGTTTCGTCTACCATGCCTGCTTTGTCTGATCGTAACATACTTACTAAACTTTTTCCGGTAATCGGCAGCATGCCCTCCGCATCGGTTTCCGTTAGTTCAAGCACCGTGGGCGCGATATCCACAAAACTGATCAGGTCCTCTACTACCCTTCCCTGCGGAAAACCATTGGGAAAACTGACCGCCATGGGCACATGAATGCCATACTCAAAAGCATTGGCTTTGGCACGAGGGAAAGGCATGCCATTGTCGGCAGTAACGATCACAATGGTGTTGTCCAGTTCTCCGATTTCCTCCAGATAATGGAGCATCTGTTCCAGATGCAGGTCGAACCATTCTATTTCTACGGCATAATCCAGCAGGTCGCCTCTTATTTCCTCCGTATCAGGAAGAAAATCCGGTACATCAACCTGGTCCAGGGTTTTGCCACGGCGTTTCCAGGAGTCTTTTTCATATGCCCGGTGGGGTTCGGTAGCGCCATACCAGAAGAAAAAAGGTTCATTCGCTTTCCTTTCTTCCATAAACGATTTGAAGTTGGCAAAGTAATTTATGCTGTTGATGCCAGTGGCAAAACGCTCGTCTTCAGCACTGTTCGCTTTATATTTGATATGATTATAGGCTTTACCGGCAGCGTTTTCCGCTCTTAATGGCGCTTCCCCATACTCAAAAGGACCTACTCCTTTGCCCGTGTATCCGGTATGATAACCATTGGCCGCCACCAGATCTACAAAAGGAACATACTTGCTGAGCCAGCCGGCCGCGTGTTGTCCTGCCTGTTCATTTTGCCAGGGATAACGGCCGGTTACAATGGCACTTCGTGAAGGCGCACAACCTGGTGAGCCGGCATAGCAGTTTTTGAAATAAATACCTTGGGCAGCAATCTGGTCAAAAGCCGGTGTTTTCACCCACTTACTTCCCGCGAAACTGGTATGGGCAAAAGACTGGTCGTCGCTGATGGCAAATAGGATATTGGGTCTTTTTTTCTTTTCTTCTGTACAACTACTAAAAGCGGTCAGGATAAAAATGAACAGCATTATCAGTGCCGATGCATTAGATTTCATAGAAGGGATTTGTGGTTTTTGGTTGCTTTTTTATGCGATAATATCATTTACTACCTTTCCATGTACGTCGGTAAGCCGATACCGGCGTCCCTGATGCTTGAAAGTGAGGCGCTCATGATCTACGCCCAGCAGGTGCAGCAGCGTAGCCTGAAAATCGTGCACATGTACCGGGTTTTTCACGATGTTGTATCCAAATTCATCCGTTTCTCCATATACCAGTCCTTTTTTCACTCCGGCACCAGCCATCCATACAGTAAAGCAGCGGGGATGGTGATCGCGGCCATAATTATTTTTGGTAAGTTTTCCCTGCGAGTAGTTGGTTCTGCCAAATTCCCCGCCCCAGATCACCAGGGTATCATCCAGCAGGCCTCGCTGTTTTAAATCCAGTATCAGGCCGGCCGACGCCTGATCCACACTTTTAGACATTTTACTTATATCCTTCGGCAGATTGCCATGCTGGTCCCAGCCCTGATGGTACAGCTGGATGAATTTCACATCTCTTTCCACCAGCCTGCGTGCCAGTAAGCAGTTAGCCGCATAGGTGCCGGGAATGCGTGCATCGGTGCCATACAGTTCATACATATAATCTGGTTCATGGGCAATGTCCATGGTTTCGGGCACCGAGGTTTGCATGCGGAAGGCCATCTCATACTGAGCTATTCTGGTATTAATTTCAGGATCTTCCACATTTTCATACTGGATTTCATGCATCCGCTTCAGGTAAGTTAGTTGCCTTGCCCGGTCATCCTTGCCAATGCTGGGTGGATTGCCCAGATACAGCACCGGATCTTTACCCGACCGAAATTGTACACCCTGGTGCACGGATGGTAAAAACCCATTCCCCCACAGGCGGGAATACAAAGGCTGTCCGCCCGACCGGCCCTCTGACAGCAGCACACAAAAAGCCGGTAGGTTTTCATTATCGCTGCCCAATCCATAGCTGAGCCAGGATCCAATGCACGGCCGGCCGGGCTGTTGTGAACCCGTTTGAAAAAAAGTGATGGCCGGATCATGATTAATGGCTTCGGTGTACATAGATTTCACGAAGCAAAGTTCGTCGGCAATCTGAGCCGTATGCGGCAGTAATTCACTCACCCAGGCACCACTTTCGCCATGCCGGGTAAACCCGAAAGGAGAGCCTGCCAGGGGAAATGATTTTTGCCCGGAGGTCATGCCAGTAAGCCGCTGTCCCTTCCGGATGGAGGCAGGCAGTTCTTCGCCATTCATTTTTTCCAGAAGCGGCTTATAATCGAATAGCTCCATTTGGGAAGGTCCGCCACTCTGAAAGAGGTAGATTACCCGTTTGGCTTTCGGCGCAAAATGCGGTGATCCCAAAATCCCCTGAGAAGGATCCTGTGATTTTCCAAATAAAGATGTCGGTTGTAAAAGCGAAGCCAGGGTAATGGCACCCAGGCCCAGAGTGGTTTTGGCTAGAAAATCTCTGCGGTTATAGTGGGGCGTAAACTGATTACAATCGCTCATTAGGATTATCTTTTGGTATACACTTCGTCATAGTTCATCATAATATTGGCAACTACCGTCAGGGCCGCGACTTTGGGCAGTGTTAACGCGGTATTTCGTGGATAATCGCCCACCTGTAACAGGGCTGCGGCACCGGCTTCATCGTCAAGATATTTTTTATATTCTTCCTCATACAGTGCCAGCATCAAAGGCAATTCTTTCGCGGTAAGTCTTCGGCTGGTCAGTAACCGAAAGGCATGGTTCAGCTGATCGGCAATACTGCTACCACCTTCCTCCATTACCCGTTCGGCAATGAGGCGGGAAGCTTCCAGCAACTGCGGCTCATTGAGCATTAACAAAGCCTGCATGGGCGTACTGGTAGTTTGCCGGCGCACGATGCACATACTCCGGTCAGAGGCATCCAGCACCGTCATGGTGGGCGGTGGCGCGGTACGGCGGATAAAAGTATACATACTTCTCCGGTACAGTTTATCTCCCTGGTCCGGCTCATAATTGACCAACAGCCGGGAAAAATGGGTTTTACTCCATAGGCCTTCCGGCTGATACGTTTTTACACTGGGACCGCCAATCTTTTCTACCAGCAAGCCACTGGCTGCCAGGGCATTATCCCGAATCATTTCTGCCGGCAACCGGTGGCGGGGTCCCCGGGCCAAAAGTTCATTCCGCGGATCCCTTTCCATAAGTGCTTTACTGGCCTGAGAAGATTGTCGATAGGTGGCTGAGGTGACTATAAGCCGAAGCAGGGTTTTCACATCCCAACCAGAAGCGACAAATTGTACCGCCAGCCAATCCAGCAATTCGGGGTGCGTGGGCAAAGCCCCCTGGTTACCAAAATCTTCGAGCGTACTCACAATGCCCCTGCCAAAAAACAGGTGCCAGTAACGATTGACGATTACCCTTGCCATAAGTGGATTTTCCGGATTCAGCAGCCAGCAGGCCAGGCCCAAACGATTGGGCGGTAAATCTTTGGAAAACGGCAATACCCGGGCTAGTGTACCGGGATGTACTTCTTCTTTGGGAGCATCGTACATGCCGCGGTCCAGCACGTAGGTTTTCCGGGGAGGGTTCATCTCCCGCATTACCATTACCTCAGGCACCGTATCCAGGGCGGCATGTTCTTCTACTCTCAGAGCTTTCAATTCATGCGCCATTTGCCGGTATTCAGGGTCCTGATGGTGCAGGTAGTAGGCTGATAACAGTGCCTGCTCATTCTGACTTAATTGCGCGTTGGGTAAAGCTTTCCAAAACTGATTCCCGGCCACCCCAGCCACTTCCAAACCAGTAAGCAAGCGACCATAGACGCGAATCTCATCAATGGCTCCCTGAAACAAGCCAATATCCAAATCTCCCTGATAGCTCCTTCCTACCCTTACCGCATGGGCTTCCACCTTCAGGGTATCGTCAATGGTGCGGATACTTTTATACAACCGATCGTAACGCACCCGCACCGGAAGCAGTTTTCCATTGATATATATTTTAATGCCCGCGGCCTGGCTGGAACCGTCGTAGGTGAACATCAGGTGGCTCCAGGCTTTCACCGGAATTTCATCTATTGTAGTTACATACAGGCAGTGGTCGGGCAGCCCGTGGGTAAGTCGAACGCTTACACGGTTCATGCTATCTAAAAATAGTTCATACCCCCGCCAATGGGAGTTCTTACCGCCGGCATTGCCCATAATCACGGTATAATCTTCCCGTACTTCAGGATACACCCAGACACCCATAGAGAACGGATCGGTACGCTCAAAATCGCCTACCGCTTCCAGCGATAAAAATTCATATTCACTATTAAATCTGAGTGCGTTGCCCTGCTCTCCAGGTACCACTTCTACGTCACCGCCCAGGGTAGCACTATGCCGGGAATTCGCCAGATTTGGGGTTTGCTCACCAACAATTTTATCCAGCGCATAATGGCCGACTAATCCCTGCCTGAGAAAATCGGGATTGATTTTTACCTTTTTTACTTCCTGCTGTTTCAAAACCTGTTGGGCATGTCGCGCCAGCTTTTGTTCCTGTGTGGCAATTTTGCCGCGGATATAGGCCACTTTTTCGGCTACCTCTTCTTTCATTAATGGTATGGTAGGCGCCGTATTGCCATCATTGGCAACCATCCCCAGTTCGTCCACATTGTTGAAGAAAGCAGAAAACTGATAATACTCTTTCTGAGAAATGGGATCGTATTTATGGTCGTGGCAGCGGGCGCATTCCAGTGTAAGGCCCAGCAGGGCTTTGGCCGTGGTATTGGTGCGGTCAAACACATTTTCCAGGCGATATTCTTCCGGAACTATGCCCGACTCGGAGCTGGCCGGATGGTTGCGGTGAAAGCCGGTGGCCAGTACCTGTTCCTGTGTGGCATCGGGTAGTAAATCTCCGGCCATCTGCCAGGTGACGAACTGATCGAAAGGCAGGTTTTCATTAAAAGCCTTAATGACCCAATCGCGCCAGGGCCACATCATGCGATAGCCGTCGGCATGGTAGCCATGCGAATCAGCATACCGGGCCACATCCAGCCAGTCCATGGCCATTCTTTCGCCATAATGGGAGGAAGCCAGCAGGCGATCGACCACTTTTTCATAGGCATTCGCAGCGGTATCGGCCAGAAAAGTATCAATTTCTTCCAGGGTAGGTGGCAGGCCGGTCAGGTCAAAAGTTACTCTTCTGAGCAACCGCGCTTTTCCGGCTTCCGCCGAAGGTGTCAGGTTTTCATTTTCCAGGCGGGCCAGTACAAATTGGTCGATGGGATTTTGTACCCAATCCTGCTGGGTTACCAATGGGAGTTCGGGTAATTCCGGCCGGATAAAAGACCAGTGCGGTTTGTAGGCCGCGCCCTGTTCGATCCAGCGGGTTAACAGGGCCACTTCCTGCTCGGAAAGGCTTAAGTTAGATTCCGGAGGAGGCATTTGTATGTCAGGATCGCTGGAACCAATGCGGTGGTACAGTTCGCTTTTATTGGGATGATTGGGTACAATGGCGAACTTACCAGGATCATCTTTCAGGGCAGCCAGGGCGCTTTCTTCCACATCCAGCCGCAAACCGGCTTCCCGTTTGTTCACGTCAGGCCCATGACAGGCGAAGCAGCGATCGGAGAGAATAGGTTTGATATGGTAATTAAAATCTATCTTATCAGGCAATCGGGCCTCTATTTCAGGAGGGAATTCCACTTTTTGTGGTGTACATGCATACAAACATATAGCGCCAATTCCCAAAAAGAGCAGGTAAGTTAAAAATCTGGTTGCTTTTCGTAAACCTCTGGCTTGCATAAGAATGTTTGGGTTGGCCGCAGCATGAAATATAAGGATTATTTTACAAAATATTAAATTGCTATCCTTACAATGATATTCCGAATTGAATGAAAAAATATTTACAATACTTCTAGCTGCCCAGTACAATTCAATTTTATCTTGAATTTAAAAAGGTCCCTTTGCCTGTGTTTGGATGGCTTTCTTCCCTCCTGGCATTTCACCTCTGATTTTTTCTCCCGCTAAGGATTCTCCTGTCTCACGATCAAACCAGTCATTCGTCAGCGCGTCAGGTGCCGTATCGGCTGTTTCTTCCTGCCATTGCCGCAAAACCTGCCGCAGGTTTTTGAGCTTTTTCTGATATTCCGGTAAAGAGGCTATATTCACCAGTTGCAGCGGATCTTTGGTGCAATCGTACAACTCTTCCGCAGGACGTGGTACCATAAATACATCGGCCTGCGCAGCGGTAAGCTGCCCGGCATCTCTGATTGCTT
Organism: Cyclobacteriaceae bacterium; assembly: GCA_041745535.1. Classification (GTDB taxonomy): domain Bacteria; phylum Bacteroidota; class Bacteroidia; order Cytophagales; family Cyclobacteriaceae; genus JBGTIS01. The sequence continues at coordinate 39,168 of JBGTIS010000067.1, forward strand.
TCAGGTCCTGGAAAGAAGGGCTGCTGTTGGAATCGGCCGGGCCGGGATTGCTTAAATTGGGTCGCAGGTTCAGCACATACAGATATTCTTTCGTGCGCGCCATTCTTTCCAGTGCTTCGTAATCGTGCCAGTTATGTTCGGAAAACACATAGTTCCTGAATTCACTTTCCGGGTTTTTTAATACCCTTGCAAAACTTTTTCCCTGAAAACCGGGTAAAATTTCAACGCCAGACAATTCCAGAAGCGTAGGCGCTATATCAATCACGCTGATCAGGCTGCTACTGACCACCCCTTTTCGGGGTAAACCATCATTCCATTTTACAATAAAAGGCGTTTTCATGCCACTGTCGTACACCCTGGTTTTACTTCGGGGAAAAGGGCGGCCATTGTCGGACATAATCATGATAAGGGTATTGTCCAGCACGCCCTGCGCTTTTAGTTCTACTTCCACCTGGCCAATGTAATCGTCGAACCGGGTGATTTCGTCGTAATACCAGGCCAGGTCCTGCCGGGTAGTATCGGACTGGGCCAGGAAAGGCGGCGGAGTGATCGCATTGGGATCATTTTTTCCACTGAAGTCGTTTGTACCCCAGGGCCGGTGGGCATCTATAGCGGCAAACCACATAAAAAAAGGTCTTTCTCTGGGCCTTTCCCGCAGCGTACTGAGCCACATTTCCTCTCCGCCATCCCCATTTTCCTTTCCGTTATCATGGATGGTATCAAAGCCTCTTTTGGCGGCATCCCCCATGTGCCATTTCCCGGCCTGCGCTGTGTAATAACCCGCTTTTTTCATTAATTCAGGAAATATCGCCACTTCAGCAGGTAAAGGCGTATGCAATTCGGCTGAACCGGTATTATGCGGATACCGGCCGGAAATAATGCTGGTGCGGCTTGGACTGCACGAACTGGCCGTCAGATACGCATTGGTAAAACGAATTCCATCCTGCGCTATTCGGTCGATGTTGGGCGTAACAACAGCCTTATTTCCATAACAGCCCAGATCATTCCAACCCACATCGTCGCCGATAAATAAGATAATATTGGGTGCATTTTCCTTATTTTGCGCCAGCAGGGGCTGGAATAAAATTAGGGTTAAAAATCCTGTCAGGAAAAAGCATAATTTCACTTTCATAGGTATTTTTTAGGGCGGTTTTCTTGTAAAAGCATTTAGATTGTTACCATTAACAGGTACAAATAAAGGAAAAATGCTTTATACCTTCAATTATTGCTTTGTGACGCTAAATAAGCCATTCCCAAAATACCCGCGTGTTGTATATGCTTTGCTGATAACAATTTTATACTGCCAGCTGGTATCCAGGCAAGTGCGTCAATCTTTCTTTGTATGAAGGGAATAATTAGCTTTTTACTTTTCAAAATTCCTCCTCCCATAATAACCAATTCAGGATCAAACGCATAGATGAGATTGGTAATTCCTGCTGCCCAGGCCCGCATACAATGATCACTGATTTTAAGAGACAATTCGTCTCCTTTTGCAGCCAACGTAAAAACTGCTTTGAAATCTATGACCGGTTCGCCGGATAAGCGGCTGGTGGAAAATAAGGGATCACTTTTAACCAGTTCCGGCAGTGCCCAGGTACCTCCTTCTGATTCTACACAACCCCGGTTGCCACAATTGCAGTTTTTACCCTGGAAATTAATCGTCATATGTCCGCCCAGGTTCCCTGCCAGAAAGTGCTTTCCTTTCAATAATTTTCCATCCATCATCACAGCACTGCCCATACCGGTTCCTAAAGTAACCAATACCAGATTATCAATACCCTGGCCGGCACCAAACTGCCATTCACCTAACAGGGCGGCACGTGCGTCATTTTCTATCACCAACGGAATATGCCAGGTCTGCCGGGCCCATTCCTGTAAATTGATCTTATTGGCGTCAGTAAATTTTACATATTCCGATAAAATTTTCATTTGTTCACTATCCACGATACTGGGAAAGGACAAGCCTATCCCACCCAAAACGCCGGAATTATGGTTTATTTTTTTTAATAATTGATTAACTGCCAGTTCTATTTCAGGGAGTTTTTGCGCAAAGCTTTGCCCTGCTTCCGCTATTATTTCCGTAGTAGCCAGCAGGTTCCCTTCCGCTACCAGACCAATTTTAATTTTAGTACCGCCAAGATCCACCCCTATGTTAATCATAGCCTAAATTGTATAGATTGATTTAAATATTTTCCTAAATCGTATAAATCTCAGAAACTAAAACCTGGGGCCTTCCTCAAATTTTTTACCCGCGGTAATCCCCGGCCAGGTGTCTGTCCGGAAAGGCGAGGCTGGCAATCCTTCCTGGTTATACAAATCAAGCGGACCTGGGTTATTGGCCCAGGCATAGCGTACCGCTACCGGATTTTTTACTTCCTCACCATAAACAACCACTTCATTACCCGCCAGGTAAGCTTTGGCCCAGTGAAATTTTTTGTCCGCCCCTGCTATTTCAAATCCCCTTATATAGCCGTATTTATCTTTGGTAATCAGTCCGGAACCTGTGTGGGAAAATCTCAGCCTGACTTTATCGCCTTCTACAGCCATGGATTGGTACATGGGTCCGGAATAAACGGTATCTTTTCCGTAAGCTACCTTCAGAGCCGCCAAAGCCAGCCTTTTTCCAACATCTTCCTTATTTTTAGGGTGTATGTCATGGGCTTCCCCGATATCAATGGTAACTGCCATTCCGGTATTAGGAAGCGCCAAAGTTTTTGTTTGCGCTTCCCTTAATTCCGCCCAATCGCTATCTCCTGGTTTTTCAGTTTCAGGGGTGTAATTAGCAAGCTGCACAAACAGGAAAGGAAAATCTCCCTGCCCCCATTGTTCGCGCCAATCTTTTATCATGGCAGGAAAAAGCTGCTTATACTCCTCGGCCCGACCCGCATTAGCTTCTCCCTGGTACCATATTACGCCTTTGATGGCGAAAGGAATCATCGGTGCGATATTGGCGTTGTATAACACACCCGGAGAAGAAAAGGGAGTAGCACTTACCGTTACCGGCACGGGGAATTTACCGACATCAATGCGCAAGCCAGGTTTATATTTCCAGATACCATTGCGCATGGGGCTACCCCAGAAAGCAGCGGTGCTAAATCCCCCTTTTCCACCCATGTCAAATATCCGCGCCACCAACACGTTGCCGGTAGGTTTTAAAATGCTTTTTGGCGCAAGGTAATCGCGATGGTTGTGCTTTCCATAGGTTTCGCCAACCTTCACGCCATTGACCCAGGCTATGTCATAATCGTCGATTTGACTAAGTCCTATATGTAAACTATCCTGATCAAATGCTTCAGGCAGATCAAATTCTTTTCTGAACCACACGGCTCCGTCAAAGTGCTGTAAATCAGCATCCGCGTCTTCCCAAAAATTGGGAGCCTCCATTTCTTTCCAATCCGACACCTCCGTTTCAGTTAAATACCATTTGCCTTCCATACCCTGGCCTTTCAAATAGTACTTTTCTGCCCATTTGGGTTTAGCTTTTTCAAATTCCTGATTGATCTGTTTAAAACTTTTGTTTCTTTTTATTATTTCTCCTATTTCCGGCTGAAACTGCTCAAACGGATTCAGGGCCTCATTACTCATCCAGGTTTCTACTGAGGTTGCTCCCAGATTACTGCTGACCAATCCTACAGATACGTCCAGGTCCTGATACAGCGAGCGGCCAAAATGGTAGGCCACTGCCGAAAATTTCTGAATATTTTCCTGGCTCAATCGCTGCCATTCCCCTCCCTTAATGTCTTCTTTGGGCAGGTAGTCCTGATCAATTTGCACGGTAAAAAGCCTGATCGGCGCATTTTCAATGAAAGTTGAATCTGTTTCCTCCTTATCTGTCTGGCTCATGCTAAACTGCATATTAGATTGACCTGAGGCTACCCATACTTCTCCCACATAAATATCTTTTAATGTAATGGTGTTTGTCCCTTTTAGTGTCATTTCGAAAGGCCCTCCGGCTTGTGTGGGATTTAAGACAACCCGCCACTTTCCATTTTTATCTGCCGCGGTGCTATACTCCTTCTGATTGAAGGTAATAATAATTTTTTCACCCTGATCGGCCCAACCCCAAACGGGTATTTCCTGCTCTCTTTGCAATACCATGTGATCGCCGAATATTTTAGGCAATTTCACGGTCGCGTACAAGGGAAAGTTTATGAACAGGACTGTGGACAGAAACAGGAAAATGTCAAAAAATTTCATTTTTATCATTGATTTCCCATTAATTTACTGTGTAGCATCCGACCCCAAAGGAGGCGCGTCTTCCGGCCTGGTACCCCATTCCTTATTCGGCTCAGGCCCCAATAACAACCTTAATGTGCCACCTGCAGTCAGTGTTTCATGATAAAACCAGACTTTGTTCAGGGGTTTGCCATTCAATTCGGCAGACTGGATGTACATATTTTCAGCGGTGTTATTTTCGGTAATGATTTTAAATTCCTTTCCAGCGTAATATCGG
>JBGTIS010000068.1:0-3742 GCA_041745535.1 Cyclobacteriaceae bacterium
TTTCTACAACTGAGCTACTGATTTATGATACTCAAAAAGTCTCGAAAGAATATGTTTTAAATCATTTTCATAGTAGATCCTTTATTCACTATGTGACAGGGAGAGGTTTTGGGACAAAAATGCCAAGAGTGAGTGATAAGATTATAGGGGAATTTCAAATTAAAGTTTTGGATGACGAAAATGAATTGCTCGAGAAAATGAGAGGCTTTCATACAAACTTAAATATCCTTGCCTCGAAAATAACGAGCTCCAAAGCCTTACAAAAAAGTTTAATCAACCAAATCTTTTAGCGATGGCATTCAACGAACTCAATAGCGTAGAGCATTATATCATCCACCAACTCAGTGGGGTGAATTTGAATGCTGCGGGCGTCCAGGAAGGCAAAGCGGGATATGGGGCTGCATGGGAGTATAAATCCGCTAACGAGATTCAGCGGGGCGTGAATGAAGTACTGGTAGAATCTGAATTAAAAGCAGCCCTTATTCGCCTCAACCCGGAAATCACCCAAAATCCTGTGCTGGCCGATGAGGTGATCTATAAACTGCGGGCGGTATTTCTGGCTGTTAATCAGGTGGGTTTGGTCAAAACCAACGAAGAGTTTTTCAAATGGCTCACCGGAGAGAAAACCATGCCCTTTGGCGAAAACAACCGCTATGTGCCGGTGCGCCTCGTTGATTTCGACATTCTTACCAACAACAGCTATGTAGTTACCAATCAATACCGCATTCACCACCGCGAAACCAAAATCCCCGATATCGTGCTGCTCATCAACGGCATTCCCGTAGTGGTGGGAGAGGCCAAAACCCCTATTCGTCCTTCGATAAGCTGGTTGGATGGAGCGCATGAGATTCATGATGTTTACGAGAACAGCGTTCCGCAATTGTTCGTGCCCAACATCCTGTCCTTCGCTACCGAGGGAAAAGAATTGTTCTACGGAGCCATCAGGAGTCCGCTGGAACACTGGGCTCCCTGGCGCCTGGAAAATGATGAAGATGCCCTGGCCAAAAGACTCGGTCTGGCAGAGATTGGCAAAGAACTGTCCGATTTATTGAGTCCGGCCCGCCTGCTGGACATCATGCAAAACTTCTCCTTGTTTACTTCAGATAAGAAGAAACGCAGAATAAAAGTCATCCCACGCTTTCAGCAGTACGAAGGCGCTAATAAGATTGTAGAGCGGGTAAAAGAAGGCCGGGTAAAAAAAGGATTAATCTGGCATTTCCAGGGATCAGGTAAGTCGCTACTCATGGTCTTTGCCGCGCAAAAACTCCGCAAGGCAGCCGATTTGAAAAGTCCTACGGTGATTGTATTGGTAGACCGCACCGACCTGGACACACAGATCAGCGGCATCTTCAATGCGGCAGACATTGCCAATGTAGAAACCACGGAGAACATCAACGAGTTGCAGACCATGCTGGAGCGGGATACCCGCAAGATCATCATCTCCATGATCCATAAGTTCCGGGATGCCAAACCCAACATGAATACTAGGGACAACATCATTGTGCTGGTGGATGAAGCGCACCGAACGCAGGAGGGCGATCTAGGTCGCACCATGCGGGCCGCCTTGCCCAATGCATTCTTATTTGGATTAACAGGTACGCCAGTCAACAAAGCCGATAAAAACACCTTTTGGGCTTTTGGTTCTGAGGAAGATGCAGGTGGATATATGTCTCGCTACACCTTCCAGGATTCCATACGGGACAATGCCACCTTGCCGCTGCATTTTGAACCTCGTTTGGTGGATGTACACGTTGATAAAGAAACCATCGACAAAGCCTTTGCCGCCTTCAAAGATGAAGCAGCCCTTACTGATGAGGAAGCGGATGCCCTAAATCAGAAATCCGCAAAGATGGCTGCCTTTTTGAAATCCCCGGAACGGGTGGCCAAAATCGTGGAAGACATCGCGAAGCACTTCAACGAAAAAGTAGCACCCCACGGACTAAAAGCCATGATTGTTACCCCCGATCGTTTTGGCTGTGTGCAATACAAGGAAGAGCTGGATAAATATTTTCCGACAGAAGCCAGTGCAGTTGTCATTTCTACCTCGGCCAATGACAGTCTGGAGTTCAAGCAAAAATGGAGCATGGACAAAAGCAAGCAGGAGAAGATCCTAGATGAATTCAATGATGCCCAATCCGACTTGAAATTTATCATCGTTACCGCCAAGCTCCTGACCGGATTTGATGCACCCATTTTGCAAACCATGTATCTGGACAAGTCCTTGAAAGATCATACGCTTTTACAGGCTATTTGCCGCACCAATCGATTGTATCCACAAAAATCCTTTGGTCGCATTGTAGATTATTTTGGCGTGTTCGATGATGCAGCGAAGGCACTTCAATTTGATGAAGAAAGCGTGAAGAAAGTCATTACCAACCTTTCAGAATTGCGCTCCAAATTACCGGCAGCCATGCGTGCAACGCTGGCGCATTTTGAAGGCGTGGATAGAACCATCGGAGGTTTTGAAGGATTAGAAGCTGCCCAGAACGCCATCAATACAGATGAGAAAAAAGATGCATTCGCACGAGATTACAAATACTTATCCAAGCTATGGGAATCACTTTCTCCTGATAACATATTGGGTATTTACAATGCCGATTACAAATGGCTGTCGCAAGTATTCGAATCCGTAAAGCCTGCCTCCGACAACATAGGCAAGCTTCTATGGTTTTCCTTAGGTGCACAAACCACCAAGTTGATTCATGAAAACATTCATGTGGGTGATGTACATCAGCTGGAAGAATTTGTGTTAGATGCAGATATAATTGAAGAAATCTTCAACAACCCCGACCCCAAGAACGCCAAGAAACTGGAGAAGATTCTGATCAAACGTTTTCAGCGCCATGCAGGCGATCCGAAATTTAAGAAACTAAGTGAACGTCTTGAGGAATTAAGAAATAAGGCAGAGCAAGGCTTAATTACTTCCATTGAATTTGTAAAAGAACTCTGCAAACTTGCTAAGGAAACTGTTCAGGCAGAGAAAGAATTGGAAACGCTTATAGAGGAAAAAACTCCACAAGCAGCGCTCACTGATTTGTTCCTTGAATTAAAAACTGATCAAACTCCTGTTGTGGTAGAGCGTATTGTAACCGACATTGATGCCATTGTACGGGTGGTAAGATTTCCGGGTTGGCAGAACTCAAATCAAGGAGAAAGAGAAGTGCAAAGTTCATTAAGAAAGGTTCTTTGGGCGAAATACAAGCTTAAGGATCAGGTATTGTTTGACAGGGCTTATGCCTACATTAAAGAATATTATTAGCCAGCGCACACTTGTAAGCACATTTGCAGGAAATTCGCTACTGCTCATACACGAGACCGAAAAAAAGAATCACCTTTGTAAACATTAGCTGTAAATGAAACTTGTAAATAAACTACACAAATCCTCGTAGAATACACATTAATATAGACAGAAACTGTCACCTCCAGGAGTTACCTTTGAATAAGAAAAATCTTAAGGCGAAGGTGAATTAACCATATGGCAAAAGTAAAAACAATTTATGTGTGTCAGAACTGCGGGGTCAGTTCACCCAAATGGACGGGAAAATGTCCTTCGTGTGGCGAGTGGAATACGTATGTGGAAGAAGTAATACAAACCGAAGATAAAACCAGTTCCGGCTGGAAAAGCAAGGACGCTGCCACCAAAACCGCCCGGCCCAAAGCGCTGGATGAAATTTCGTACGACAAGGAATTCCGGGTAAAAACCTACGACGAGGAACTGAACCGGGTTTTGGGCGGCGGCATT
>JBGTIS010000069.1:0-17249 GCA_041745535.1 Cyclobacteriaceae bacterium
AAGGACCTACCAATATCAGTCTGTCTCCTTCCAGCGTGGATGAAAACCAACCTGCTGGCACTATCGTAGGAGCTTTTTCCTCTACCAGTGGTACCGCTCCCTATACCTATACCCTGGTTGCTGGCGCTGGCGATACCGATAACAGGGCTTTCTCCATTGCTTTTACTTCTTTAAAAACTAATGCCGTATTTAATTACGAAGCAAAAAGCTCCTATTCCATCCGGGTCCAAACCACCGATAATAATGGAGAGAGCTTTTCCAATGCTTTTACTATTGCGGTCAACAATTTGGATGAAGCACCTACTAATATCAGTCTGTCTCCTTCCAGCGTGGATGAAAACCAACCTGCTGGCACTACCGTAGGAGCTTTTTCCTCTACCGGTGGCACTTCTCCTTATGCTTATAGTTTGGTTGCTGGCGCTGGCAGTACCGACAATGCCGCGTTTTCTGTTTCAGGCACCTCATTGGTTACCAATGCTGTTTTTGATTATGAAGCAAAAACCTCCTATTCCATCCGGGTCCAAACCACCGATGATAATGGCGAGCGCTTTTCCAATGCTTTTACTATTGCGGTCAACAATTTGGATGAAGCACCTACCAATATCAGTCTGTCTCCTTCCAGCGTGGATGAAAACCAACCTGCTGGCACTACCGTAGGAGCTTTTTCCTCTACCAGTGGTACCGCTCCCTATACCTATACCCTGGGTGCTGGCGCTGGCGATACCGATAACAGTGCTTTCTCCATTGCTTTTACTTCTTTAAAAACTAATGCCGTATTTAATTACGAAGCAAAAAGCTCCTATTCCATCCGCGTGCAAACCACTGATGGTAATGGAGAGCGCTTTGAAAAATCGTTGTCTGTTTCAATTAATGACATAAATGAAGCTCCATCGTTTACCATTCAGGGCAATCCACCAGCAGTTAAAGAAGATGCAGGTGTTCAGACAGTTACAGGTTTTGTGAGTAACATCTCTGATGGAGATGGGGGTTCGCAAAGTGTTTCCTTTAATTTATCGGAGGAGGCCAAAACAGATAAACTTAACTTTGCGGCCCAACCCAGTATAGACGCTAAAGGAGATCTGACCTACAGAGCCAGCGATAATACGTTTGGAAGCGCCGATTATGCGGTAATATTAGGAGATAATGGGGCAACCGGCGGAAATAACACCAATACCAGCCCTGCCCAGTTAATTAAAATTGTGGTGTCTCCAGTAGGAGATACACCTTCTGTATCTGAAGCGGAAACTCTGGATGGGGTACAGACCACTATGGGGTTACAAATTACCCGAAATCCGAATGACGGCACTGAAATTCAATATTATAAAATAAGTAATATTGTTGGAGGTGTGCTCTATCTGAACAATGGAACAACACCTTTGGCTAATGGGGCTTTTATAACCCGGGCTTCTGGAGAAGCAGGACTGAAATTTACGCCTACCCCAGGAGTAGAGGAAGGAAGTTTTAATGTGATTTCTTCGCTCTCTAACAATGATACCGGATTAGGTGGCGCAGCCGCGAGGGGAATTATTAAGGTAAAAGCAAAAGCGGCAGCACCGGTGGCAACAAATGCTGAAACGCTGGAAGATACCCAAACCCAAGACGGGCTTGTTTTAGACCGGAATCCTAAAGATGGGCCGGAAGTTACCTATTTTAAAATTTCGCAAATTAAAGGCGGCACTTTGTACTTGAACAATGGAATCCAGCCTGTTTCTGACAATCAATTCATTACGTACGATCAGGGACATGCAGGTTTAAAGTTTACGCCTACGTTAAATTCTACTGAAAACGGAAGCTTTGTAGTACAGTCAGCCACTTCAAACGAGGAAAAGGCTACCGGTAAAGATAAAGTAGCTGTTACTATTACGGTAATTTCAGTAAACGATGCCCCAACTATTTCCTTACCGCCTGCGGTTACGGGCAAAGAAGAAGAGGCAGTTACAATTAATGGATTATCATTTGCCGATGTAGATGCTGGCAGTACGCCAGTGTCTGTCAATCTTTCGGTCGGTCATGGTATATTAACATTAGCCGCAACTACTGGAATCACTTTTGATGCTGGCAGCAATGGGAGTGCTTCCATGAAAATTACGGGTACCATCGCAAATATCAACAGTGCCGTTCAAAATTTAGCATACCTGAGCGACAATGGATTTTTTGGATCAGAAATCCTGAATATTAACATTTCCGACAACGGCGCCATTGGCGAACAAGGTGGCACAAAAACGGCAACAGATACTTACCCTATTACCATCCAGGCAGTTAATGATCCACCTGTGCTATCAAAAGTGGAAACTTCAGCATTGGTTTTTCCTGAAGACAATGCGCCAACTACCATAAGTGGTACCATAAGTCTGGAAGACAATGACAGTGAATCCATAGGTTCGGCTTCAGTAAAAATAGCCTCCAATTATTTAAAAAGTGAGGACGTATTGTCATTCCCGCAAAATGATCCAAATCTGACCGGAAGTTTCAATATCAGTACCGGAGAATTGAAGATTACCCATAAAAATACCGGTAAGGATTTTTCACTCGCAATATTTCAGGATGCTTTGCGCTCGGTACAATACTTTAATGCCAATACGGTTAGTCCTTCTGTAGCGCCTCGCGCGGTAAGTTTTCAGATAACTGATGGAGAAGGCGCGACCAGTAATGTGGTTACCCGTAATATCACTATGGTTTCTATTAATGACGCCCCTGAGCTTATTAACATAGAAACAGCCCCACTCGTTTATCAACCGTTCACCACACCAAAAATTACCAGTTCAATTGTAATTGATGATCCTGACGGTGGCCTTATTACTTCGGCTTCCATCCGAATTTCTCAAAACTACAAAATTGGTGATGATTTGCTGGACTTTATCAAAATAGGGAATATATCTTACAACTGGTCCCCTACTAACGGTCAACTCACTTTGGTAGGCAATGAATCAAAAGAGGTGTACCAGGAAGCAATCAGATCTGTTACTTACCGGAACTTTGGATTATTTAATTTAAATCGCCTTGTATCAATTCAAATCCGGGATAGTGACGATAACAGAAGCTCGGAGGTGAACCGTTTTATCGTAATAGGTACCTCAGGCATTCCACCGGCAGTTTCTGATATCAACAAACCTGCCCAGGAAGATTTATCAGTAACATTTTCTGAGGATGATTTCAGAAATGGTTATACTGACGATGGAGGCGATCCTGAAACAATCATTATTAAATCGCTTACTAAAAGTGGTAGTTTAATTTTTAACGGAAATACCCTTACCGGAGCTTCAATTGGTGAAACCGGTTTTGTAATAGGTTTCAACGACATTGGCAAACTGGTGTATAAACCGGAAGATAACTACAATGGGCAAGATAATTTTAAATGGAATGCATCTGACGGAAGTTCTACCAGTGCCAACGACGCTTTTGTAGATCTGAGTATTGCTGCTGTAAATGATGATCCGGTAATTAATGCTTCCGAGAGCTTTACCATTAATGAAGATGCCCGTACATTGCTTTCCGGAATTAGTATCACTGATGTAGATGCTAACGAAGGCTTGGAAAATGGTACCAACGATGGCATTATTTCCGTAGACATGACCACCATTATTGGTAAGATTTCTATTCCAACCAATCCTAATTTACAAATAACAGAGGGCGACGGATTCGATGATCAGGTATTGAAAATATCGGGAGTCCTGTCAGAAATTAACATTGCCCTTTCCGGTTTAATTTATGTTGGCGCACCCAATACAGCCGGGCAGGATGAACTTGAAATTATTGTCCGTGATAATGGAAATACTGGTAATATTGCCAAATCTGATATCGCTAACATTACACTCAATGTAATTTCAGCCAATGATCCACCGCTCCTTTCCAATATTGAAACAGACACATTGTCCTTTACTGAAAACGGAAACCCTGTGCTCGTCACCTCTGCTTTAGCCATCAGCGATGCAGACGAACCCGTTGACCAGGTAAGCCAGGCCACCGTAACCATTTCTCAGGGTTATACCAATCCTGACAATGAGGTATTTAATTTCACCACATCTGGTGGCCTGACCGGCTCTCAAACCGGAAATACACTAATCATTACGGGTACGGCTCCTATGGAAACTTATCAGCAGGTTTTAAGGACCATTACTTATCAGAATACCAGTCAGAATCCTGGCGATTCGGTAAGGATGATCAGTTTCCAATTGAAAGATGTAAAAGATAGTTTAAGTAATATCGCTTCCAGGGCAATTACCATTATCAATACCAACGATCCACCGGCGTTATCCAACATAGAAGCTACTCCCGCATCATTTATTGAAGGTGTCCCCCAAGTAATTGTTTCAGATTCTATTCTGCTGAACGATCCGGATGATGAAAATATCAGCAGTGTTACTGTAAAGATTGCCGATAACTATCAGGAAGGCGAGGATTCTCTGGGGTTGGGCGGACTGATTAATATCACCGTATCCTGGGATTCTGCCACTGGTGTTCTTTTCTTATCGGGAGAGGCTGCCATTGAAGAATATCAGGCCGCTATAAAGTCGGTTAAGTATATTAACATTAAAAATGATGCGACCACAACGCCACGCGTAGTGAGTTTCCAGGCCAACGATGGTGATACAACCAGTAATATTGTAACCAGAACGATTAATATTATTGAAAATGCGACCCCCAACATATCCAGTTTTGATAAGAATGTAGATGAAGATGTGGCCACCAGCTTTTCGCTGGAAGAATTTGCCGGAAACTATCGGGACGATGGAATTCCTCAGGATAACCTGAACCAGATTTTTATCGCTCAGCTTCCGAAGAATGGATTACTGATTTTTCAGGAAGATACCCTTACTCAGGAAAATTTATTTGCTTTTTCTCTGAATGGTTATCCTGTTAAAAGTAATGAAATTAAAAACCTGGCTTACCTTTCCGGTACTAATTTTAATGGTGCGGATTCGTTAGGCTGGATAGGTTCTGATGGTTTTAAAAATTCGGGCATATCACAAATTTTTATCGCCGTGAATCCGGTTAATGACGCTCCAATTGTAAGTAACTTCAATAAAACAGGCAATGAAGATTCTATGTTTCAATTTACTTCCACCGAGTTTCTGGAAAACTATCAGGATATTGAAAACGATACCCTACAGAAAATAGCAATAAGCGTATTACCGGTGAATGGAATGTTGTTTTTAGATGGCATGCCTGTTTCTTTGAATTCTGAAATTAGCGTTAATGACCTGAACGCGCTGGTTTATCAGGCAGCACCCGACTATTTTGGACAGGATAGTTTGAAATGGCGTGGCGCTGACGCATTTCAATTTTCCGCATCCGCTACCGTAATTTTTGATATTCAGCCTGTAGCCGACGCTCCTGTAATCTCTGATTTTTCCTTGTTCGCGGATGAGAATAATCAGATTACTTTTACTGAAGTAAACTTTATTGAAAATTTTTCTGATGTGGATGGTGATAGTTTACAAAAAATCGTAATCACAAATTTACCGGAAAAAGGAACGCTCTATCTGGGAGATCAGGTATTGGTGGTATCAGATACCTTATTGGTGAGTGAACTGAGTGATTTAATTTATACAGCTAATGAAAATTTCATGGAAGGTAGAGATAGATTTAGCTGGCAGGCATCGGACGGCACGCTGCTTTCTATAAATTCAGCCCTGGTAAACATTATTATTGGTACGGGCGTAATTGAGTTTAATTTAACAACTGAGGAAGATTCTCCACTGAATTTCAAGGCACCAGATTTTTCATCGAATTTTACCAGCCGTGATGGAGAACTCATGACGATAAGAATTGATTCACTGCCTAAAAATGGTGAGCTTACACTTTCCGGAACCCCGGTAAACGAGGGCCAGAATATCGACACCCCTGATATTAAAAACCTGGTATACATTCCTGCTGAGAACTTCAATGGTAAGGATAGTTTATACTGGAACGCGAAAAGCAATGGTGTATTTGTAACTGAAAACGCACAAATAACCATTACGGTGCTGCCTGTAAACGATCCGCCTGTTATCGCTCAAATTGCCGATCAGGTTATTCTGGTCAATCAATCATCAGACCCGATTACGCTCACCGTAACAGATGTAGATTCAGCGCCTGCCACCCTGAGTATCTCTGTAGTATCCGACAATCCAGATTTGGTTCCTAACGAAAACATTGTGCTTAATACCAATGAAAGTACACAATCGCTTACTTTAACTCCATTAGCCGATTCTACCGGAATTGTGAACATCACCGTTACCGCTTCAGATGGTGAGAATGAATCCGAAATAACCTTTGTGGTAAGGGTTGTGCTTGAGTTATTAATTGTAGATGCCGGAGCGGACATGGAAATGGTTGTTGGTGAAACCGCTGCCCTAACCGCTGCGGTTAGTGGCGGTGTAGAACCTATTACCTATTCCTGGACCTGCAACCTGCCTGAATGCGCCATTGATAATAATTCGGCAGCTACCATCAATATATCGCCACCACTGGACACAACTTATGTGTACTATGTAGAAGTAAGTGATGCACAGGGATTAATATCCTTTGATACAGTTGCTGTAACTGTATATCCAAGTCCGGAATCGCTGGTGATCGCCAATGGGTTCACCCCAGACGGAGATACAAAAAATGACACCTGGGTAATTGATAACATCAACGTATTTGACGGTGTAACGGTACAAATTTACAACCGGTACGGTACCGAGGTGTTCCATTCGGAAGGTTACAACCAACCATGGGATGGCAAGTATAATGGTAAAGATTTACCTATTGGCACTTATTATTTTGTGGTTAACATTGAAAATGGGCGGCAGGTATACAAAGGTACAGTGTCTATTTTACGCTAAAATTGGTATAAATTATGGCAAGCTGACAAAAGAGGTAAGCTTTAAAGAACAGAAATATGAGCAAAAAATTTTACCTGATTATTTTACTTACTGGCCTTGCGCTTGCCTCTGCCCGGGCACAGCAGCAATTTCAAATGAGTCAGTATTTTATGAGTCCAATTACCTTTAACCCAGCCGTTACCGGCGTAGAAGACTTCGTTGACCTGAAAGTTGGTTTCAGGCAACAATGGTCCGGATTTGAGGATGCGCCCCGCACCTATTTTATCAGTGCCAGCGGCACGTTAAACTCAAGCAGCAATGAGTTTCTTTATAAAGGAAATTCACTGAGAATCAGTGATCCATCCATTTATGACCAGTTCAGGGGAAGAACCCAGGGGAAAATTAAACATGGTATTGGAGGATATATTGTAAGAGACCAACAAGGGCCATTCAGGCAAATGGGTGGATATGTCGCCTATGCGCCTCATTTTTCATTGGGTCCAAAAGCAACCCTTGCCGTGGGTGTTTCCGGTGGTTTGTCGAATCGTGAATGGAATATTGGCGATATTTCTGTAAGAGAACCTGACGATAATACCTATAATAATTATTTAACCCAGGGCGTAATTGAGAATTATTTTGACCTGAACGCGGGAGTTTTTTTCTACACCAATACTTTTTATATAGGTTATTCCGCGAATCAACTACTGCAAAATAAAGTATATGCCGGCCAGGAAAATATTGGAAAGTTAACCGCGCATCATTACCTGACGGCCGGCTACCGGATCCCGCTCAACAGCCGACTTGATTTTTTGCCCAGCGTATTGCTCAAGTATGTCAGTCCTGTACCGCCAGTATTGGATATTAATCTTAAAGTAAAATACAATGAGGTGTTTTGGGCAGGCGTTTCTTACAGAAATAATGACGCGATCGCGGGCATGGCAGGTGCCACACTCAACCAATTTATTAACTTAAGCTATTCGTACGATTTTACTATTTCAGACTTTAATGCCTACAACACAGGAAGTCATGAAATAATTTTAGGTTTAATGTTGTTCAATAAAACAGGGGCAACGCCATATTTGTGGTAGTGTAAAATTTTTAGCTATGCGTTTACTCCAAAATAAATTTTATTCAACCCTAATCGTTTTTGTATTTTGTACTGGTTACCTGAACGGACAGCCGCTAAAATTCACTCCTTCGCAACTATTGTCAGCGCGATTTAATTCAGGGTCTGAAGAAAGTTTACCCCTTTATTCTCCTTCTGACAGCACCTTGTATTTCGTAAGAACTTTGTATAAAAATAATACAGGCGGGCTGCTATCGGGCCAGGATATCTGGTACGCGAAAAAAGACAATATGGGAAACTGGAGTGAACCTCTGAATGATTTACAGGCGCTTAATAACAAAGGCAATAATGCCGTAGTGGGCATAAGTAAGGAAGGCAATACACTGTATTTATTAAATTCATATAACACCTCTGACAGCCGCGAGCCTGGTATTGCGCTAAGTTTTCAGAGAGACAATCGGTGGGGGAAGCCAAGCGATTTTTCAGTACCTTCGCTTTCTGGCATTCAGGGAGACTTTTATGGGTTTTATATAAATCCGACAGAAACTATTCTACTGATTTCTATGCGGGGTGAAAATTCTCTGGGAGCCGAAGATATATATATCAGCCTGAAAAACACCAATACCGGTGAATGGTCAGCACCGAAGCATCTTGGGCCTGAGATTAACTCAGTAGGTTTCGAGATTTCACCCTATTTATCGTCCGACACCAAAACATTGTATTTTGCCAGTAGTGGCCACCCAGGCTTTGGTAACGCTGATATATTTATGTCGACCCGATTAGACAATACCTGGGAAAATTGGTCAGAGCCAGTTAATTTGGGCAGTGAAATCAATTCACCTGCCTTTGACGCCTATTTTTCCATAAATCCTGATAATCAGGCTTTTTTTGTAAGCAACCGGGACGGATCATCGACCGACATTTACCAGTCTCAATTAATAGATGAAAACTCGCCTGCCAGTTTCGCTAATGGCTCTACAGGAGAGGAAAATTTGGTGTTAACTGAAGAGGAAAGGCGCCTCAATGAAGAAACTATGGCACTGATTGAAGAAACCAAAAAACTTCTTGAAGAATTTAATCAGGCAAAATCTGGTAAAAAACCTGGCAATTCCAGTAAACTAAAAACAAACAACACTATTTTTGCCAGAGAGAGAATTCTTTTCGACCTAAATTCTTCTGAAGTTAACGACAGTACCGCGGGTGTGCTGGATAGTTTGAAACAAA
Source organism: Cyclobacteriaceae bacterium (assembly GCA_041745535.1). Taxonomy (GTDB): domain Bacteria; phylum Bacteroidota; class Bacteroidia; order Cytophagales; family Cyclobacteriaceae; genus JBGTIS01. Next base: position 9,079 of record JBGTIS010000069.1, read on the forward strand.
CGCTTGCCGAGAACACCAACCTAAACGTTGAAATTGTGGGCCATGCCGACGATTTGGGCAACAGCGATTATAATTTAAAACTTTCGATCAACCGGGCGCTTTCTGTGAAAAATTATTTGATTAGGAACGGCGTTCAGGAAGATCGGATCATCACTTATGGTAAAGGAGAAACTGAACCCGCGGCAAAAGGAAATACCGATGAAAACAGGAAACAAAACAGGAGAGTTGAAATTAACCTGCTAAACATGTAACTAGCCAGATTACTTCGATATTTGACTTGCTGCTTATACAGTGATAATTTGTAAAGTTACCTGGCTTTTAAACTTTTAAAATCTTCTTAGTGGGTACCCATATCCATGACTTTTTCAAAAAATCCATACTGGATAAAATCCGGTACCTATAGTTTTCTGCAAAATATTACCAGGCTACTTTTCGGTTTCGGAAGTTTTTACCTTTTGGTAAGGTCGCTTACCGTTGAGGAATTTGGCATCTGGTCGCTCTTTTTAATAGTAGCCAACTTTATTGAGGTTGCCAGAAATGGACTTATCCAAAATGGGCTGATTGTAGCTTTACAACAGGGTAACCCGAATGAAAAAGCTGAAATTCAATCGGCCTCTTTTTTGATCAATATTTTTTTTACCATTTTCAGTATCATACTTTTATTACTATTTCATAATTATCTGAGTGCGGTTTGGGAAGCCCCTGCCCTGGCAATGGTCCTTCTAATTTTCACTTCAACTGTAGCGCTTGCCTTACCGCTCTCCCATTTTTTGTATATTCAGCAGGCCAATTTCTCGTTCAAAGGAATATTTTACAGTAACCTTGTCCGTAATGGTATTTTCTTTTTTCTGATCCTCTATCATTTCATAGCCGATCAAACCAGACTATCCTTAAATTTTCTGATCATTTACCAGTCTATTTCGGTTCTGGTTGCCGGCATGGTAGCTTATGGTTTCGCGAAGAAATTTTTTTCAGGCTCCTTTCATGTTTCCCGGACCAGAGTTACAGGCATGTTGCAGTATGGCAAATTTGTGTTTGCCAATAACCTTATCTCCATTTTCCTGAGAAGTGTTGACCAGATACTCTTGGGTTATCTTATGTCGCCTGCCGCCGTAGCCAATTATAACACCAGTTTAAGAATAACCAACTTAACCGAAATACCCACCCAGTCAATAGCATCTGTAGTTTTCCCCCAAAGCGCGAAAAAAAGTAAAGAAGGAAACCCGGAACCAATTAAGCGATTATATGAAAAATCTGTTGGAACCATTCTGGCGATGATTCTACCTCTGGTAATTGTGGTGCTAATTTTTCCGGAAACGATTGTTACCATAATTGCCGGTAATAAATACCAGCATACGGCTTCCATTCTGCAGGTAATGATATTTTACAGCTTTTTCATTCCATACTCTCGGCAGTTCGGTACTATTCTGGATTCAATCGGGATGCCTGAGAAAAATTTAATTTTTACCGTATTCGGAGCAGTGTTAAATACGGTTTTGGTTTACTTTTGCATTATTAAATATGGGATACTAGGAAGTGTGGTAGGCACGTTGATATCATTAATAATCAGGTTTGGATTGCAATATTGGTTTTTATATAAAACGCTGAATGTGAATATTCTGAATACCATCCGGTATGCATTTCATTTTTACAAATTCAGCTTTCAAACCATCAAAAAAAAATTCAGCAACTAAACCAGGCATCGCCTACCTGAATGAAAAATGAGTATATGAAACTTTTTAGCGTAGACTTTTATATTGATTTTTTATTATATGTATACTAAACATATAGAAAATAGGGATTTTATAATTTTTGGTATACAAAACTGGGATGCCACTATTGGCGGTAACCATCCGCGAAAAAGCCTTATTGCCGAGATCGCGAAAAGAAACAGGGTTTTATTTGTAAACACGCCAATAGACAGTGTTTCTATGCTTAAAAAAGAAAAAAACGCCAGCGAAGCAACCAGGATTCGGGTTTTAAATGGTTTAGAAGATAATTTGGTACAGATTGGTGAAAATGTATGGAATTACTATCCAAATACAGTAATCGCTTCTATTAACTGGATCAGGATAAGATTTATATTTAATATATTAAACTGGATAAACAACTGGAAATTTGCCAGGGAAATTAAAAAAGCGCTCCAAAGTCTGAATTTTAAGAATTATATTATTATCAATGACAATGAAATTTTCAGGGGCTTTTATTTGAAAGAGTTGCTCAAGCCCAATTGTTATATTTATTATATGAGAGACTTCCTTACCCACCAGGGTTATTGGAGCTTTCACGGCAGTTCATTAGAACCTACATTGATCATGAAGGCTGATTTGGCAGTAGCCAATTCACATTATTACACAGATTATCTGAAAAAATTTAACCCCAATGCTTTTTTTGTTGGGCAAGGTTGCGATTTATCCAGGTTTAATGGCGTGGAAGCCTCAGAAATTCCTACTGATTTGCTACCTATTTCAAAGCCCATTATCGGATATGTGGGAAACCTGCGATCGGCCCGGCTCGATCTTTCATTAATTGAATCCATCGCAACCAGTGTGCCCGATTGGAATATTGTTTTAGTAGGCCCGGAAGATCAGGTTTTCGAAAAAAGTAATCTGCATCAGCTTCCAAATATTTACTTTTTGAAAGAAAAATCATTACCTGATTTACCTGCTTATATCCAACATTTTGATGTATGCATTAATCCACAACAAGTCAATCCTATTACTGAAGGAAATTATCCACTTAAAATTGATGAATATTTAGCCTTGGGAAAACCAGTTGTAGCTACTTATACGGAAGCTATGAAGTTGTTTGCAGGCCATGTGTATCTGGCAAAAAACAAAGAAGAATTCATTCAACTGATCGGGAAGGCATTTCAGGAAAATTCTGTTGATCTGTCAAATTCAAGAAAAGCCTTGGCGGCTTCCCATTCGTGGGAAAATACGGTTGCTCTATTGTATCAGTCAATACTGAAAACGACTTTTACTAAACCCACCGCGGCCACACTACCTACTACTTATTAAGTTATAATTCAAATTATTTGATTATTTTTGCGTTTTGATTTTCAACTGCTTACACCCTTTATTAAGAAATATTTTTACTATTTCCCCTAATGGGATACATTCTCACAAATAATGTTGTATAAATGCGGTAAGAATTCAGTTTTTCATTCAATTATACTTTTGATATATACTTTACTTACTAAATTTGCGTATTGTCAACAGGTTGAATTCTATAATTTTTTTTCAGAGAAACAATATTGTTATTATTTAGGTAAATCAGGCTGGTTAAATATTTTTATCAGAAGCTATATAAAGTTTGTTTCTTATTAATTTATTTAACGGTAATGCCTTAATACCTTAATTTAATCTTAACTTTCAGTGTTAAGGTTTAAAATAAAACTCGGTAACCATGAACCATTTTAAAACCCGGCTTATTGCTTTGTTTTCCATGCTGTTTTTGTTTTTTGCGACAGAAGCTTTTTCCCAGGAAGACGAATCAGATGATCTTCCCAATACAGGTACGCTGACTGAACAGTTTGATTATCTGAAAGAGTCTTCAAATACTTATCGTTCTAAAACAGGCAATAGTTATAAGGTTGTGAACGAAAGAAAACTTGACAGATTCTGGCAAAGTATCCAGGATTCTATTTCAGCTACCAAAAAAGATTTGGATGCGACCAGACAATCGGTTAGTAACCAGCAGAAAGAACTTGGAAATTTGAAAGCCGAACTAAACAAGCGGGACGAATCTCTTCAGAAAAGTTATTTTGACAGTACGCATATTGCTGTTCTAGGCATCAATCTCAATAAGGAAACTTTTGTGTATATATTCTGGGGAATTATATTTTTTCTGTTGCTGTTACTCGCTGTTACTTATCTTAGGTTTAAAAGCAGCAACAATGTAACAGAAAAGACCAAACGTGATTATAAGAATGTGGTAAATGAATTAGAAGATTTCCGTAAACGAACAAGAGAAAGAGAAATGAAGCTAAGAAGAGAATTGCAAACGGAAAGAAATACCATTGAGGAACTTAACCAGATGATTGCTTCTCAGAAAAGATAATTGATTTTCAGGCTTCTACAATACGCTATTCCAAAATCAGAAAAGGAAATTTTCTTCATTTACCACAATAAAGTAATTATTACAACCAGGCTTTATTTTAATTCATTAAATTAATGAAGAATTTTATTTTTCTGTACTTGATTTTTCTGGCCCTTCTATATGCCTGTAAGAATAACGATAAAACAGACACTTCTAACGAATCCACAAACCTTGTTCCTCAGGATACTGTTTCAAAATTTGAAGCGATTTCTTTATTAGGTGATACCCTTTACCCGTTGCGCCTGTCTGAGGATGAACAACAACTTTTCGATTCAGCGCTTCGGGCTGCTGAAAATAATTTTAAAGCCCAGCCTGATAACCTGGATAATATTATTTGGTATGGAAGGAGATTGGCCTATTTATCTCATTATAAAGCAGCTATTCAGGTTTATTCTGACGGATTGAAAAAATTTCCTAATTCTCCTGAGTTATACCGGCATCGGGGTCATCGGTACATTACCCTTCGCCAATTCGACAAAGCTATCAAAGACCTGAAAAAAGCTGCTACTTTATTAAATAACAAACCGATCCGGTCAGAGGCCAATGGCCTGCCGCTGCCTCATCCAAATCCGCAGGAAAGTTCACTACAGTTCAATACCTGGTATCACCTTGGAATTGCCTATTTCCTGAATGGTAATTATGGCGAAGCTGCCAAAGCTTACGAAAAATGTCTTGATTACACCAACAATGATGATGCGGTTGTAGCTACCGCGAACTGGCTGTACTTAACCTACCGGCGCTTAGGCGAAGACGAAGTTGCCGAAAGAACCTTGGGCATGATTAACTATGGAATGGACATTCGGGAAAACGAAGATTATTACAAAAACCTGCTGGTTTATAAAGGAGCAATGTCTGCGGATTCAATCCTAAACATTGGTCAGCCTGAATTAAACCTGGGGAATGGTTTAAGTTTGGCCAACCAGGGTTACGGATTAGGCAATTATTATTACCTGGATGTCGGAGATGAAGAGATGGGTGAAAAGTTATTTTACAAAGTGTTGGAAGGAGGTTACTGGACTGCCTTTGGTTATATTGCCGCGGAAGCTGACTTATCAAGAAAAAACGATTCTATTGATTTTTAAATTCACCCAAAAATAGAAATGCTAATGCAAAGCGTATCCTGGGGATTTATTGGCTGTGGTGATGTTACGGAAGTAAAAAGTGGCCCTGCTTTTCAAAAAACAGATAACTCTCAAGTGGTAGCAGTAATGTGCCGAGACCCAGCAAAAGCAAAAGGCTACGCAAAGCGACATCACATTGCCAGATGGTATTCCGATTCGGCACAGCTGATTAACGACTCTGAAGTAAATGCTATTTATGTGGCGACACCACCCGCCGCACATGCCGATTTGGCCATGCAGGCACTTGCAGCCGGTAAGCCGGTTTATCTGGAGAAACCCATGGGGATTTCTTATGAGGAATGCCAGCTAATAAATAGCGCGGTAGTGAAGTTTAAGGTACCCTTATTTGTGGCCTATTACCGCAGATGCCTTCCCGCGTTTTTAAAAGTAAAACAAGTAATAGATTCAGGTATAATTGGAGAAATCCGGCTGGTTAATCTCAGGCTTTATCATGCCTTGAAGTCTGAGGATTACAAACAGGAAAATCTGCCCTGGAGGCTGAAACCTCAAATTTCAGGGGGTGGTTATTTTTTTGATCTGTCCTGCCATCAATTAGATTTACTTGATTACCTGTTGGGCCCGATAACCACAGCCCAGGGACATACAGCCAACCAGGCTAGGTTATACCCGGTAGAAGATATTGTTACCAGCCAGTTTAAATTTGAAAATGGGGCATTGGGTACCGGCATTTGGTGCTTTAGTGTGGCTAATTTTAATACCACAGACTCTATTGAGATAATCGGAGCAAAGGGGAAAGTTGTATTTGCTACTTTTGAAAATAATCCTGTACAGTTGATAACTCAAAAGGGCCAGGAAACTTTTACTTTCGAGAATCCAGCCCATATTCAACAACCCTTAATTCAAACAGTAGTTAATGAACTGCTGGGTAAAGGAAAATGCCCCAGCAATGGCATTTCTGCCGCCCGAACCAATAAGGTTCTGGATCAAATTTTACACATTATTTAGATATTTTTAGCATTCAGATTACCGCATGACTTAAAATTGTACGATACCAGTTCTGCTGGCTTGTTTGCTTAAATACTTACTTCGTACTATTTCATTATTATTTCTTTTCCTGGCTTCGCCAATTTCTTCTTTCTTTGGATATTGTTTCCAGATATTTTTTAAGAAAACCACCTGCCTCAGCTTCATTCAAAGAAACTTAAGAAAAAATGATACTAAGGAGCTTATTATGGTTGTTTCTATTGTTTGTGCCCTTTTTCGCTATGGCACAAAAGAAACCAAAAAGAATTACAGGCGGACATAAAATGTCGCAGTGGTTTATTGGGATAAAATCGGGCATTAATTTCACCGGCATTCAGCCGCGGCAATCGCATTCTGAATTCAGCAATATTGCTGAATTGGATGGTACAAGTAACTACAACAAAAATTATAATAAACTCACTAAAAATGCAGGTTCGCAAATTGGCTTAACTACAACTTTTGCCCCATTTCCCCTGCTTTATATTTCACTTCAACCTGTATTTATCAATTTAAATTATACCTATAAAAATGAATTAATCTGGAAAGATGAGTCTAATCCGGATAACAGTCTGATTTTGCGGTATGGCCATACACAATCTCTAAGTTATTTAGAAATACCACTGATTTTCAGAGTTAACGGAGGAAACCAGAAAGTAAAGCCTTTTGTACAGGCTGGTGGCTTTTATGGCAGGCTCCTCAATGCCAGCAAATCGGTAAAAACTTCTGGTACTGACAGAGCTTCCGGTGGCACTAATGAGTTTGACCATGGTACGCAAACCACCCGGGTAAGGTCTCTGTATTTAAAATCGCAGGTAGGTGTATTAGGTGGTGGTGGCATTTCCTACAATCTGGGTGGGATTATGGTGAGTTTAAATGCGAATTTTAAATTTGGGTTAAATAATATCGTTGATGCCAAACATCGGTATTCCGAAACCCGGCAGCTTACCGGTTTTGGCAATGTATTGGATGACGTCCGTACAAAGAACCTTGAAATATCATTCAGTTGCTTATTTCCTCTAAAGTTTCTTACTAAAAGCTTTGAACCGATTATTCTTTAAAAAGTCATTTGAGATTGACTATGAAAACACATATAAAAAGTATAAATATTTTTGTTACCCTGAGCTTACTGCTGTTTGCCTGCGACCTATCAGACAATGAATTTGAACCTGGACTTAGTTTTTCCAGGATATTCAACACCCCTGTTTTTTCAGGATCATACGATCCGTTAGGCATTGTACAAACATCAGACAGTGGTTACCTGACCCTGGCAGCCTCTGACAACTGGAATGTCTATCTTTTAAAAGCCGATCATCGTGGTGAATATAGCTGGGATATGGAACTTCCCACACCATATGTAAGCCCATTATCCGGCATCCATAAAATTGAGAATGAATTTTATTTTTTCTGTATGGATGAAGTCACCCTTGGTACTTACCTGATGAAAATTAATTTGAATGGAGATAATCCGGAAGTAGTACGATCGTATCCGGAAATTATTTATCCATTAAGCGCGGATCTAACGCCAAGTGGCTTTATCATTCAAAGTTATAATCGGGATTCGCGTAAAACAAAGCTTACTAAGCTTGATGCTAGCCAGCGCATTGACTGGAGCGCAGAGTATCCGGTGCTGGAAGACGTGGAAGAGCGCGTTATTAGGCACCTTACCCGTTTGGGAAAACGGATTCCTTTTTTCACAGGTTATGTGGAAGGTGCAGGCAACCAAGGATATTATTACCTGAATGGATTTTATAATTTTACGGTTTCTATGATATTTACCAATATTTCCGATGGCGAACCTATGGGCGTAGTCAATGGATTCAGAGACCAGGGAGGAATCAATGCCGCGGTTCACTTATCAGATCATACATTTGCTGTTTCCCGATATGATTTTGGCGACAACTTTTTATTACCTTCAGTAGCGATTGATCTGAGTGCCATCAGTTTTAGTGGTGATTGGGAGGCAAA